>NZ_JBWKIF010000006.1:0-354275 GCF_056432865.1 Streptomyces sp. NPDC044921 | reverse complement strand
CCTTCGACCACCGCCTGGTCGACGGCGAGCTGGGCTCCAAGGTCCTGGCCGACGTGGCGGCGATCCTGGAACAGCCGAAGCGCCTGATCACCTGGGCGTAGCGGCGCGGACGGAGGAGGGGGCTCACCGCCACCGGCGGTGAGCCCCCTCCTCGTGCGCGGGTCCTACTTGGTGAAGCCGTAGTTGAGCAGCTTCGTCGCGTCCGACTTGCGCGTGGTCGCGTTGGTCGAGGACAGGACCGTGCCGATGACCGTCTTGCCGTTGCGGGTGGCGGCGAACACCAGGCAGTACCCGGCCTCGGGGCCGGAGCCGGTCTTCACGCCGATCGCGCCCGTGTAGCTGCTGAGCAGCGGGTTGGTGTTCTCCCACGGCGCCATCGTCCGCGTGCCGCCGGACTTGGTGGTCGTCTTCGCCGTGTACTTCTTCGTCTTGACGACCGTGCGGAACGTGGAGTTCTTCATCGCCGCGCTGGCGAGCTTCGTCAGGTCGCGCGGCGTCGAGTAGTTGGCGCCCTTGCCGATGCCGTCGAACGAGTCGAAGTGGGTGTTCTTCAGACCCAGGTTCTTGGCCGTGGTGTTCATCTTGCCGATGAACGACTTCACGCGCGCCGCCCGCGTCGAGCCCGAGCCGAACTTGTCGGCGAGCGCGTACGCGGCGTCGCAGCCGGACGGCAGCATCAGCCCGTACAGCAGCTGGCGGACGGTGACCTTGTCGCCGACGATCAGCTTGGCGTTGGACGCCCAGTTGTTCTCGACGATGTAGTCGCTGTACGCCTTCTGGACCGTGACCTTGCTGTCCAGGTTGAGGTTCGACTGCTTCAGCACCACCAGCGCGGTCATGATCTTGGTGGTGGAACCGGTCGAGCGGCGGGTGTCGGCCGCCTTGGTGTAGAGCGACGTGCCCGTCGCGTTGTTCATCACGTAGCCGCCCTTGGCGGCGATCGTGGGCGTGGCGGCGGCCTGCGCCTGTGTGGTGGTGAGGGCGCCGGTCGCGAGCATGGCGCCGGTGGTCACGGCGACGGCCGCGGCTCTGCGGAAGCGGATGCCCTTAATGCCGGTTATCAAGTCAAGTACCCCGATTGCGTTGAATGCCCCAACGGTGCGGCCGAGTTGAGGACGAGGAGAAAGGGGCCGCACGTGTCTGACTCGTAAGTAGCACAGTTGGTTGTGCGCACACCGGGCGGGACCCCCGCTTTGCCACAGATGTGTGACATGCACGTCCGCATACTGGACGGATGCATCCATGCACACCTGTTGTATCTATGCTGTCGGCATGACCCTGGCCGCCGTGAAGCAACCCCCCGCCGCCGACCGCGTCTACACCCACGTCAAACAGGGCGTCCTGGAGCGCCGCTACGAGGGCGGGACCCTCCTCACGGAGGGCGAGCTGGCCGAGGCCGTCGGGGTCTCGCGCACGCCCGTGCGCGAGGCGCTGCTCCGGCTGGAGGCCGAGGGCCTGATCCGGCTGTACCCCAAGAAGGGCGCGCTCGTACTGCCCGTCTCCGCGCAGGAGATCGCCGACGTCGTGGAGACCCGGCTGCTCGTCGAGGAGCACGCGGCGCGCAAGGCCGTGCCCGCGCCGCCCGGGCTCATCGAGCGCCTGGAGGAACTGCTGGCCCGGCAGAAGAAGCAGGCCGCCGCCGGCGACCTCGCCGGCGCCGCCGTCACGGACCGCTGCTTCCACGCCGAGATCGTCCGCAGCGGCGGCAACGAGATCCTCTCCCGCCTCTACGACCAGCTGCGCGACCGCCAGTTGCGCATGGGCGTGGCCGTGATGCACTCCCACCCCGACCGCATCGCCAAGACCCTCGCCGAGCACGAGGAGATCCTCGACGCGCTGCGCGCCGGGGACGCCGAGGCGGCCGTCGGGCTCGTCCACCGGCACGTCGGCTGGTTCTCCCACCTGGCCCGGGGGGAGGTCCGATGAGCTCCGCCTCGCTGCCGGGCGACCCTCCCCCGGAGGGGGCACCCCCAGGCGGACGGCGGGCCCTCGCCGTCTGGGGGGTCGGCGTCTCGGTCTACTTCGTCGCCGTCATCTTCCGCACGTCCCTGGGCGTGGCCGGCCTGGACGCCGCCGACCGCTTCGGCGTCAACGCCTCGGCGCTGTCCACCTTCTCCATCCTCCAGCTGCTGGTCTACGCGGGCATGCAGATACCCGTCGGCCTGCTCGTCGACCGGCTCGGCACCAAGAAGGTGCTCGCGCTCGGCGCGGTGCTGTTCACGGCCGGGCAGCTGGGCTTCGCCTTCTCCCCGTCGTACGGCATGGCACTGGCCGCCCGGGCGCTGCTCGGCTGCGGTGACGCGCTGACCTTCATCAGCGTGCTGCGGCTGGGCACCCGGTGGTTCCCGGCCCGGCGCGGGCCGCTCGTCGCCCAGTTCGCGGGTCTGGTGGGCATGGCGGGCAACCTGGTCTCCACGCTCGTCCTGGCCCGGCTGCTGCACGACGTCGGCTGGACCGCCGCCTTCGCGGGCAGCGCGGCCGCCGGTGCGGTGGTGTTCGTGCTGGTCCTGCTGTTCCTGAAGGACCACCCGGAGAGCCACGAACCGGAGCCGGTGCCGCACCGGGGCGCTGCCTACGTACGGCGTCAGATCGCCGCCTCCTGGCGGGAGCCCGGGACGCGGCTGGGCCTGTGGGTGCACTTCACCACCCAGTTCCCGGCGATGGTGTTCCTGCTGCTGTGGGGGCTGCCGTTCCTGGTCGAGGCGCAGGGGCTGTCCCGCGCGACGGCCGGTGAACTCCTCACGCTGGTGGTGCTGTCCAACATGGTCGTCGGCCTGGTCTACGGTCAGATCATCGCCCGGCACCACGGGGCCCGGCTGCCGCTGGCGCTCGGCACGGTCGGCGCGACGGCGGTGCTGTGGGCGGTGACGCTGCTCCATCCGGCGCCGCACGCGCCGATGTGGCTGCTGGTCGTGCTGTGCGCGGTGCTCGGGGCGTGCGGGCCCGCGTCGATGATCGGCTTCGACTTCGCCCGTCCCGCGAACCCGCCCGAGCGGCAGGGCACGGCCTCCGGCATCACCAACATGGGCGGCTTCGTGGCCTCCATGACCACGCTGTTCGCCATCGGTGTGCTGCTGGACGCCACCGGCGACGACTACACGGTGGCGTTCTCGGCCGTCTTCGTGCTGCAGGCGCTCGGCGTCACGCAGATCCTGCGGCTGCGCAGGCGTGCGGCGCGGCGGGAGCGGGAGCGGCTGGTGGCGAGCCGGGTGGAGACGGTGCACGTGCCGGCGTAACCGGGTCAGCGGCCCGCCACGGGCACGAGCGTGAGGTACGCGAACCCCAGGACGCCGCGGTAGGTGAGCCAGGCGGCGCGGTGGCGGTCGGCGCGCTGCCGGGTCTCCTCGGCCCGGGGATCGCCGGGGTGCCCGGCGAGCCACACCTCGGTGTCCGCGAGGTAGGCCGACTCGAACTCCTCCCACTCGCCGGGGCTCGCGGTCTCCGTCCACTCCGGCCGGAACCCCGCCCGGATCGCCAGGTCGACGAGGCCCGGCAGGTCGGGGTGGTCGGTGACGGCGGCACCCGGCCACATGCGGGTCAGTTCGGCATCGGTCGGGGTGCGCTGCCAGAAGCCCTCGCCGAGCAGGACACGGCCCCCGTCGGTGACCAGCCGGCGCAGTTCGGCCAGGGCGTCGGGGAGGTGGCCGGCGAGGGCCTGACCGGCGCCGACGCACAGGACGAGGTCGGCGGGGCCGTGGGGCGTGCCGGTGGCGGACTCCTCCAGGAAGCGGACCCGGTGTGCGAGCCCGCGCCTCTCGGCGTTGCGCCGGCCCCGGGCCAGGTCCCCGGCGTCCAGGTCGATGCCCGTTCCGGTCGCCTGCGGGACGGCGGCCAGCACGCGCAGCATGAGCTCGCCCCAGCCGCAGCCGATGTCCAGGACCGTCGCGGGAGAGTGGCCCGCGAGGCGTCGTACGAGGGCGTCCGCGCGGGTCTCGGACAGGGGGCCGTGGAAGGTGAGGCGGCCGGTGCGGCGGGGTGGTGGGGTCATGGGAGTGGACGGTACGGCGGGGCGTGGGGCGGCGGCACGCGCTTTACGGCTTCGGGTCCCGGGACCTGCCGGGGTCGGTGCGCGGCGCGGTGCCGGCTTCGGGTGTCGGTGCCCGGGCCGGGTGGGTGCGCGGCGCGGTGCGCCTTCCCCGGGCGCGTCGAGCGGGGGGTGCCCCTCGGCGCCCAGCCGAGCGGCCCCTGCACGACTGCCCGCGGCCGGGGACCCGTTGCCTGCGGCGTCCAGGGAAGTCCCGCGGGATCGCCGCCGTGCTGCCCGCGGCCGGGGCCCGTTCGCTACGGCGTCACGGAGAAGTTGCGCAGGATCGCCGCCGTCAGGTCCGGGTCGCCCTCCGTCTTGAGCCGGTCGGAGACCGCCTCGGGCGTCACGCGGCCGCAGGCCAGGCGGACGTAGGTCTCCCAGTCGAGGGTGAGCGTGGCGGCCGGGCCCAGGGCCGGGGCCGTCTCCAGGGTGCCGCGGCCGTTGATGTCGACGCGGATCGTGCGCAGGAACTCCACCGGACCGTGCACGTCGAAGACGATCGCCGAGCTGCGCGGCGCCTGCGCGTCCTCCGCCACCACGCGCGGCAGTTCGCCGAGCAGCACGTCACGGGTGACGTGCGCGCCGGGGGAGTCGAGGTTGCCGGGGCGGCCGAGGGCCGTGCGCAGGTCCTGCTCGTGCACCCACACGGCGAAGGCGTGGCGCCGCATGGACTCCTCCAGGGTGAGCTCCGCCCCGAGCGGCCCCCGCACCTTCGCGCCCGGGTCGCGCGAGTCGTTGCGCAGCTGGCGGTTGCGGCGGATGATCACGTACTCCAGCTCGGAGGTCATCTCCGGGGCCGTGTGGTGCCGGCGGACGTCGACCTGCATCTCCATGTAGCGCTGGTGGTCGTTCGTGACGTGGAACAGGTCGCGCGGCAGGGTGTGGATGGGGCGCGGGTCGCCGAGCATCTCGCAGTCCAGGCCGATGACATGGGACACCACGTCCCGCACCGACCACCCCGGACACGGCGTGCGCCGGTTCCAGTCGGCCTCCGCTAGCGGCTGGACCAGCTCGGATATCGCTTCGATGGAGTGGGTCCAGGCGTCGGCGTAGGGCTGGAGGGTGGGATGCAGACTCACGGAACGGGACCCCTCGGCGGTCGGTGCACGGGCAGGTGGTGGCGGCGTTGCCAGTGGGAGGTGGCGGCTGTCGGCGGGTGTCTTGCGAGCTAAGTTACGCTGCTGTGGGGCACCCCGGCAGTGCTTTCGTGTGACGATCGTAGGCCTGTGTGGACGGCTCGAATGCCAGGACGGTGGTAGTGTGCGCGCCTCTGTGATCCAGATCGCCGTAGACGAGGGCGAATCGGTCCCGACGCGCCGCCGGCGGGCGGCCTCGATGGTCCGGGAGCAGGCCGGGGCCGATCTCGTCGTCCTGCCGGAGCTGTGGACCACGGGTGCCTTCGCCTACGACGCGTTCGGCCCGGAGGCCGAGCCGCTCGAGGGACCGACGTACGAGGCGATGGCCAAGGCCGCGAGCGACGCGGGCGTCTGGCTGCACGCCGGTTCCATCCCCGAGCGGGACCCGGACGGCCCCCTCTACAACACCTCCCTCGTCTTCTCGCCCTCCGGCGACCTGGCCGCCGCCTACCGCAAGATCCACCGCTTCGGCTTCGACCGGGGCGAGGCCGTGCTGATGGGGGCGGGCGACGAACTGGTGACGGTGCGTCTGCCCGGGACGACCCTGGGCCTGGCGACCTGCTACGACCTCCGCTTCCCCGAACTCTTCCGCGGGCTCGTCGACGCCGGGGCCGAGACGCTCGTGGTGTCGGCGGGCTGGCCCGAGCGCCGCCGCTCCCACTGGACGCTGCTGGCCCGGGCCCGGGCCGTGGAGAACCAGTCGTTCGTCCTGGCCTGCGCCACGGCCGGGACGCACGCCGGGGTGCCCCAGTCCGGCCACTCGGTCGTGGTCGACCCGTGGGGCGAGGTGCTGGCCGAGGCCGGGGCGGGCGAGGAGGTCCTCACCGTGGAGTTCGACCCGGGGAAGGTCGCGGCGACACGTGAGCAGTTCCCGGCGCTGAAGGACCGGATGCTCGGACTCCGGCCGCCGCGCAGGCCCTGACCGGGCGCTCTCAGTCCTCCCGCTCCTTCTCCGCCAGGTGGATCACGCACACCGCCACCGCGATCAGCAGCGCCGGGTCCGCGTCCTCGCGGACGACGTCGACGCCGTAGGTGTCCCGCACGGTCAGCCACCGCCGGGAGATCACCGCGAGCAGCTCCCCGTCGTACTCGACGGCGAACTCGCGGTCGAGGATCTTGCCGCTGACGTCCAGTTCGCTGCCGTCGGCCAGGGAGACGCGGTAGTGGTTGCGCAGCAGGGACAGCCGTTTGCGGCGGATGGTGGCCAGCGGCTCCCCGGCCCGCTGGAGCACCATCGTGTCGCGCAGGGCGAGCATCTTCTGGTGGATGTCGACGAGGACGCGCCCCCGGGGGTCCTTCAGCTCCCAGGTGTCGCGCAGGCGCAGCGCCTTGCCGTCGACGAGGAACACCTTGGCGCCGTGCTCGTCCTCGATCCAGTAGTCGTCACCGAAGCCGAGGAGCCGGTCGTACACGAGGAATCTCATGGGACCAGAACTTCCCCACCACCGCCCCCGAAACGCCGCCGATAGGCCGACGGGCTGAGCCCGACGACCCGGCCCACCCCTACCCCGCCTGCCACGTCCACCGGCAGGACTGGTCCGTGCCCGTCCGTCTGACCGCGACGGGCACGGACCGGCTGCGCCTGGTCCTGGCCGGGATGGACGAGGAGTAGCGGAGCAGTGGGGGGTCACGTCCTGCGCCCGCCGTGCGCGCCGGGACGAGGGGGTGTTACGTCGAAAGCCTTCCCGGGCTCGACGGCCCGGGGTGCGGACCCGCTGGTCTCACACCCCGTAACCGTCGCTGTAGCCGTCGCGCGTGGGGCGCCGTCCGTCGTCCACGACCGGCGTCGTGGGGGGCATCACCACGCGCCGGCGCCTGGCGATGCTGCTGAACGTCGTGACGCCGATCAGTCCGACGATCATCAGGATCACTCCGACCAGGTCGAGGTTGACCCCCTGCATGTCCCAGTCGGTCGCGAACGTGAGGATGGCTCCCACGGCGATGAGGATGATGCATCCGCCGAGGCCCATGTGTGTCGCCTCCCTGTACGGTCCGGTCGTTCCGGTCCCGCAACACCGGGTACCCCCGGGGCGAACACCCATGCGGTGACGGGCCGTTCTACCTTTCCAGAAAGGCCGTCAGGGCGTTGGCCAGGAGGAACGGGTCGTCGGCGCCGCAGAGTTCGCGTGCGCTGTGCATCGACAGGATGGCCACGCCGATGTCGGCGGTCCGGATGCCGTGCCGGGCGGCGGTGATCGGGCCGATCGTGGTGCCGCAGGGCATGGCGTTGTGGGAGACGAACGACTGGAACGGCACGTCGGCCGCCTCGCAGGCCGCGGTGAACTCGGCGCGGCCCGAACCGTCGGTGGCGTAGCGGTTGTTGACGTTGACCTTGAGGATGGGGCCGCCGTTGACGCGCGGGTGGTGCGTCGGGTCGTGCCGCTCGGCGTAGTTGGGGTGGACGGCGTGGCCCGTGTCGGAGGACAGGCAGACCGTGCCGGCGAAGGCGCGGGCCCGGTCCTCGTAGGAGCCGCCGCGCGCGTACACCGAGCGCTCCAGCACGGTGCCGAGGAGCGGTCCGTCCGCGCCGGTGTCCGACTGGGAGCCGTTCTCCTCGTGGTCGAAGGCGGCCAGGACCGGGATGGACGCGGGCTTCGGCGTCGCCGAGGCGACGGCGGCGAGCGCGGCCGTTCCGGCGTGCACCGACAGCAGGTTGTCCATGCGCGGGCCGGCCACCAGTTCGCGGTCGCGGCCCAGGTACGCCGGCGGCTCCACCGAGTGCGTCATCAGGTCCCAGCCGGTGACCTCGCCCGCGGGGATGCCGGCGGTCTCCTCCAGGAAGGCGATCAGGTCGCCGTCGCGCACGTCGTGGCCGAGGCCCCAGACCGGCTGCATGTGCCGCTGCTTGTCGAGCTTGAGGCCGTCGGCCGTCACCGAGCGGTCCAGGTGGATGGCGAGCTGCGGGACCCGCAGCAGCGGCCGGTCCACGTCGACCAGGCGCGTCGAGCCGTCGCGCAGGGTCAGCCGGCCGGCGATGCCCAGGTCGCGGTCCAGCCAGGAGTTCAGCAGCGGTCCGCCGTAGATCTCCACGGCCACCTGGCGCCAGCCGTGCGCCCCGGTGTCGGGGAGCGGCTTGACCCGCAGGTTGGGGGAGTCGGTGTGGGCGCCGACGATGCGGAACGGCGTGTGCGGCGCGGCGCCCTCCGGTACGTACCAGGCGACGATCGCGCCGCCGCGCAGCACGTACTTGCCGCCGCTCGTCCCGTCCCAGGCGTCCGTCTCGGCGACCTGGCGGAATCCGGCCTTCTCCAGCCGCTCGGCGGCGTTGGCCACCGCGTGGTACGGCGAGGGGCTCGCCGCGAGGAAGGCCATGAGGTCGTCGGTGTGGCCGCGGTCGAACGTGCGGGTCGCGCGCGGGGCGCTCGCGGGGGAGGACGGGCGGGCAGGTTGGGTCATGGCTTCACCTTAACGACGGACGAGGGCCCGTTCCCCGCGGTGGGGAACGGGCCCTCGCGCACAGGAGGGGAGTGAGGTCTAGAACGCGGCCTCGTCCAGCTCCATCAGGTCCAGCTCGACGCCCTCGGCGACCTTGCGGGCCAGCGTGACGCCCGGCAGGACGTTGGCGGCGAAGAACTTCGCGGCGGCGATCTTGCCGGTGTAGAAGGCCTTGTCCTTGGCGGAGGCGGTCTCCAGCTTCTCGGCGGCGATCGCGGCGCCCTTGAGCAGCAGGTAGCCGACGACGACGTCGCCGGAGGCCATCAGCAGGCGGGTGGTGTTGAGCCCGACCTTGTAGATGTTCTTGACGTCCTGCTCGGTGGCCGCGAGGTCGGTCAGCATCAGGCCGACGATCGCCTCCAGCTCCACGGCCGCCTTGGCCAGGTGCTCGCGGGCGCCCGCCAGTTCCTCGCCGCCGGTGCCGAGCGCCAGGAACTTCTTGATGTCCTCGGCGAGGGAGTTCAGCGCGGCGCCCTGGTTGCGGACGATCTTCCGGAAGAAGAAGTCCTGGCCCTGGATGGCCGTGGTGCCCTCGTAGAGGGTGTCGATCTTGGAGTCCCGGATGTACTGCTCGATCGGGTACTCCTGGAGGAAGCCGGAGCCGCCGAACGTCTGCAGCGACTGGGCGAGCAGCTCGTAGCCCTTCTCGGAGCCGTAGCCCTTGACGATCGGCAGGAGCAGGTCGTTCAGCGCGTGCTCGACGGAGGCGTCCTCGCCGGCGGCCTCCTTGATCTGGATGGCGTCCTGGATCGAGGCGGTGTACATCACCAGGGCGCGCATGCCCTCCGCGTACGCCTTCTGCGTCATCAGCGAGCGGCGCACGTCCGGGTGGTGGGTGATGGTGACCTTGGGGGCGGTCTTGTCCATGAAGTTGGCCAGGTCCGGGCCCTGGACGCGCTCCTTGGCGTACTCCAGCGCGTTCAGGTAGCCCGTCGACAGCGTGGAGATCGCCTTCGTGCCGACCATCATGCGGGCGAACTCGATGATGCGGAACATCTGGCGGATGCCGTCGTGCTTGTCGCCGATCAGCCAGCCCTTGGCGGGGTGCTTGTCGCCGAACGTCATCTCGCACGTGTTGGAGGCCTTCAGGCCCATCTTGTGCTCGACGTTCGTGGCGTAGACGCCGTTGCGCTCGCCCAGCTCGCCGGTCTCGAAGTCGAAGAGGTACTTCGGGACGAGGAACAGGGACAGGCCCTTGGTGCCGGGGCCCGCGCCCTCGGGACGGGCCAGCACGTAGTGGAGGATGTTCTCCGACATGTCGTGCTCACCGGAGGTGATGAAGCGCTTCACGCCCTCGATGTGCCAGGAGCCGTCCTCCTGCTGCACGGCCTTGGTGCGGCCGGCGCCCACGTCGGAGCCCGCGTCGGGCTCGGTGAGCACCATCGTGGAGCCCCACTGCTTCTCCGTGGCGATCTTGGCTATGTGCTTCTGGACCTCGTTGCCCTCCTCGAAGAGGATGCCGGCGAAGGCCGGGCCCGAGGAGTACATCCACACGGCCGGGTTGGCGCCCAGGATCAGCTCGGCGTAGGCCCAGATCAGGGAGCGCGGCGCGGTGGTGCCGCCGATCTCCTCGGGCAGGCCGAGGCGCCAGTACTCGGAGTCCATGAAGGCCTGGTAGCTCTTCTTGAAGGACTCGGGGATCGGCGCGGTGCTGGTCTGAGGGTCGAAGACCGGCGGGTTGCGGTCGGCGTCGGCGAAGGACTCCGCCAGCTCGTTCTCCGAGAGGCGGGTCAGCTCCTCCAGGATGCTCTTCGCGGTCTCGACGTCCATCTCCTCGAACGGGCCGGTGCCGTAGACCTTGTCGCGCCCGAGTACTTCGAAGAGGTTGAACTCGATGTCGCGGAGATTCGACTTGTAGTGCCCCATGGCGACGGCTCCCGGCTCCGTAGAGAGATCGGCGAGGCACTGGATCCTCGCGCTAGTTCACGTACCAACAAGTAGCTACGCATGATGCTACCCGTCGGTAATAAGAAGCAACCCCGATCCGGTCATCTGTGACGCGTGGCTCATACCGGTACGGTGAGGGCCGCCGTGTAGCCCTCGTCCGCGCTGCCCGTGACGGTCGCCAGCTGCCGGTCGTGGCCGTCGGCGAAGACGCCGTCCCGCTCGATCGACAGGCCGCGCAGGTTCGTCACGCTGCGTTCGTACCCGGGCGTCGCGTACACCGCCGCGCAGACGTCCGCCGGGAACGCCAGCTGCGAGGTGTTCGTCACGGAGCGCGCCGCCGAGGCGTCCGCCAGGCTCGCGTAGACCTCGAAGTGCACGTGCGGCCAGCGGCCCTCGTAACAGCCGGGGAAGACGCTGGTGAAGGTGGCCCGGCCCGCCCCGTCCGTCTCCTGCACGCCCCGCAGGTAGTTCTCCTCCGTGACGCCCTCCGAGTACAGCGAGTAGCCGCCGTCCCGGTCGCAGTGCCAGACGTAGACGGCGGCGCCCCGCTTGGGGGCCTCGCAGCCGGAGGCGGCGTCCACCACCGTGAGGGTGAGGGTCAGCGGCACCCCTCGGCGGTGCCGCCCGCGGAGTCGCCGAAGCTGCGGGTGATGTCGCCGCGGACCACCCCGCTCTCGCGCAGCACGTTCACGCCGTTCGAGCCGTCCCCGGGGAAGGGCCCGGCCGTCTCCTGCGGGATCTCCGCGCACGCCGGGGACGAGGACGACGAGGAGGCCGGCGCCTGGGGCTGCCCGTCCGAGGTGCAGCCCGCCAGCGGGAACAGGCCCGCACCCGCCATCAGCCGGATCATCCTGCGGCGGGCGAGCACGGGCAGGTCGTGGGTCAGGCCCCGGTCGTGCTCGTGCGGGCCTTCGGCGTGGTGTCCGTCCATGACCCGACGCTACGAGCGGCGGCCCCGGCGATCCACGGGCCGGGCGCTGTCAAGTAGCTGTCGGTTTCCCGGGACCGCATACCGGCCCGGCCGCCCGGCCGCTCTCGGTACGCTTGCGCTCATGTACGGCTACGACCAGACAGCGGGCCCGCAAGCGCAGTACGCCCCTCCGCAGCAGCCGATGTCCGGCGGTTACGGGCAGCAGCCGCCGCTGTACCCCGAGCCGTCCCCGCCCTCCCTCGCGGACGCGGTGCGCGCGTTCACGACGGGGCAGATGGCGGCCGAGGACTTCCAGCAGGTCTTCGCCACGTCGAAGGTGTACTGCCCGCGCGGCGACAACCCCGGCTTCCTCGCCCTGCACAACACGCAGCAGCCGGTCATCCCGATGTTCAGCACGCTCAAGGAACTGCGCCGGTACGCGGGCAAGGAGTCCAAGTACTTCGTGATCACCGGCGCCGAGGTGCTGGACCTGCTGCCCACGGGCTACGGCTTCGTCCTCGACATGGAGGGCGAGCACCGCATGGTGTTCGACGCGAAGGCCGTGGAGCAGATGGTCGAGTTCGCGATGCGCCGGATGTACGGCTAGGCAAACCGTCGCTCGGCGGACCACCGGGCCCTCGCCGTCGGCTCCCCGGCAGGCACGGGCCCGGCCCGGCGCCAGGTCGCCCGGGAGCCGTAGCGCGGTCGTGACGAGCTCGTGCGGAAGGAGCCCGCCGCGGCGAGGAGCGTGATCCGGCCGCCTGGGCGGCACGTACGAAGGCCGGCGCCCCCGATGCGGGGGTGCCGGTCTTTCGCCGTGCCCGCATCCCGTGGTTCGCTGCGCCGTCGCCCGGGAATGCCCTCCCGGTTTTCTCTGTTTGGGGTGGCAGGAAGTTCAACGCTCAACTAAAGTGGGCGTACACGAGGAGGAACCGACATGCCTGCTGTGACCGTCGAGAACCCGCTGACGCTGCCCCGCGTGACCGCCCCCGCCGACGCCGTGGCACGTCCCGTGCTCGCCGTCACGACCGCCCCGAGCGGTTTCGAGGGCGAGGGCTTCCCGGTGCGCCGGGCGTTCGCGGGGATCAACTACCGCTACCTCGACCCGTTCATCATGATGGACCAGATGGGCGAGGTGGAGTACGCGCCGGGTGAGCCCAAGGGCACGCCCTGGCATCCCCACCGCGGTTTCGAGACCGTCACCTACATCATCGACGGCATCTTCGACCACCAGGACTCCAACGGCGGTGGCGGCACCATCACCAACGGCGACACCCAGTGGATGACCGCGGGCTCGGGCCTGCTGCACATCGAGGCGCCACCGGAGCACCTGGTGATGTCCGGCGGACTCTTCCACGGCCTGCAGCTGTGGGTGAACCTCCCGGCCAAGGACAAGATGATGGCCCCGCGCTACCAGGACATCCGCGGCGGCTCGGTCCAGCTGCTCACCACCCCCGACGGCGGCGCGCTGCTGCGGGTCATCGCCGGTGAGCTGGACGGGCACCAGGGCCCGGGCATCACGCACACGCCGATCACGATGATCCACGCGACGGTGGCGGCGGGCGCGGAGCTCACCCTGCCGTGGCGCGAGGACTTCAACGGCCTGGCGTACGTGCTGGCCGGGCGCGGCAGCGTCGGTGCCGACCGCCGCCCGGTCCACACGGGCCAGACCGCGGTGTTCGGCGCCGGCTCCTCGCTGACCGTCCGCGCGGACGGCAAGCAGGACTCCCACACGCCGGACCTGGAGGTCGTCCTGCTCGGCGGGCAGCCGATACGCGAGCCGATGGCCCACTACGGCCCGTTCGTGATGAACACCAAGGACGAGCTCATGCAGGCCTTCGAGGACTTCCAGAAGGGCCGCCTGGGCACGGTCCCCGCGGTGCACGGCATGACCGAGAGCGGCCCGCAGGCCTGACGCGCCTCACCGCGCCTCGGGTTCACCCGGGTGGTGACGTCGTCCATGGTCGCCACCCGGCGGTCCCGCGAGAGGGTGTACCGGGTCCGGGCGGGTGGCTGCCGGGGCCCGGTCACGGCGACCAGGAACCGTCGCCCGAGCCGTCCACGGACTCGTAGAGCTCGAACCAGATGCTCTTGCCCTCGCCGCGCGGGTCGACCCCCCAGGCGTGCGCGAGCAGTTCGATCAGGACCAGTCCGCGGCCGGAGGACGCCAGCTCTCCCGGCCTGCGCTTGTGCGGCAGGTCGTCGCCCGCGTCGGTGACCTCGATCCGCAGCCGCCGCTCCCCCACCTCGCCGGTGATCTCGGTGACGAGCAGCGCGTCCGAGTCGGTGTGCACGAGGACGTTCGTCAGCAGCTCGGACACCAGCAGCACCGCCGAGTCGACCTGGTCGGGGCAGGCCCAGTCGTGCAGCAGCTCCCGCTGCTGCTGCCGGGCCACCGCGATCCGCTCGGGCTCGGCCTGGGCGACCGTCAGCACCGAGCGGCGTACCGGTGGAGCCGCCGCCAGGGTGTCACCGCAGCCGCAGCCCGCGCCGTCCCGGCTCAGCAGCAGCATCGCGATGTCGTCCTCGCGGCGGTCCGCCAGCGGGCCGGTGGTGTGGTGCGAGGACGGCCCGTGCACGGCCTGCACCAGGGTGTCGGCGAGCTCCTCCAGATCGCCCTCGTGCTCCTCCAGGATCGCGCGCAGCCGCCGCCAGCCCGTGTCCAGGTCGTGCCCGCCGGTCTCGATCAGGCCGTCCGTGCAGATCAGCATGGTCTCGCCGGGCTCCAGCGCGATCCGGGTCGTGGGGTAGTCGGCGTCCGGGTCGATACCCAGCGGCAGGCCGCCCGACGTCGGCCGGGTCAGCACCGTGCCGTCGGACATCCGGATGGCCGGATCCGGATGCCCCGCGCGGGCGATGTCCAGCAGCCCCGACGCCGGGTCGACCTCCACGTAGACACAGGTCGCGAAGCGCGGGTCGGTGGGATCCTCGTCGCCGACGCCGTGCAGGAAGCGGGAGGCGCGGGAGAGCACCGCGTCCGGGCGGTGGCCCTCCGAGGCGTAGGCCCGCAGGGCGATCCGCAACTGGCCCATCAGCCCCGCCGCCCGCACGTCGTGCCCCTGGACGTCCCCGATGACCAGCGCGAACCGCCCGCTGGGCAGCGGGATCACGTCGTACCAGTCGCCGCCGACCTGGAGTCCGCCGCCGGTGGGCACGTAACGGGCGGCGACGCTCATGCCCGGGATGCGCTGCGGGCCGAGCCGCGGCAGCATCGTGCGCTGCAGGCCGTCGGTCAGCGCCCGCTCGCTCTCGGCCAGGCCCGCCCGGGTCAGCGCCTGCGCCAGCATCCGCGCCACCGTCGCCAGCACGGACCGCTCGTCCGGTGTGAACGCCACCGGGTAGGTGAACGCCGCCATCCACGCGCCCATCGTGCGGCCCGCCACGATCAGCGGCAGGAACGCCCAGGACCGGCGGCCGAACCGCTCGGCGAGCGGCCAGGTCAGCGGATAGCGGGCCTTGTACTGCTCGGGCGAGGACAGGTACACGGCCCGGCCGGTGCGCACCACCTCGGCGGCCGGGTAGTCCGTGTCCAGCGGCATGTCCGAGAAGGGGCTCTCGGTACCCCGCTGCTGTCCGTGGTGGCCGATGACCGTCAGCCGGTCGCCCTCCACGCCGAACACCGCGAGCCCGTCCGGCGAGAACCCGGGCATCGACAGATTCGCCGTGACCCGCAGGACCTCCTGCGTGGAACGCGCCTCGGCCAGAGCCCGGCCGGCGTCCAGCAGGAACGCCTCCCGCGAGCGCCGCCAGTCACCGGTGACCGCACTGCGCCCGGCCGGGGTGCCCGGCGTCGGCTCGGTGACCTCCTGGAGCGTCCCGATCAGCCGGTAGGCCTTCCGCGCCCGGTCGAAGGTCGGCTTGGAGCGGCTGCGGACGACCCGGATCACCTGCCCCTGCTCGTCCATGATCCGGATGCGCACCTCGGCGAGGGTCCCCTCGGCGACGGCCAGCTGGACCACACCGGTGATCTCGTTCCAGTCGACCGGGTGCAACCGGGCCCGGGTCTGGGCCTCCGTGAGGCTGACCTGCTCGGCGGGCAGGCCGAGCAGCCGTGCCGCCTCGGCATCGACCGTGACCAGCCCGGTGGCGGTGTCCCAGTGCCACAGGCCGGTCGCGAGGGCGGCGAGGGCCTCCCCCACGGCGGGCAGGGGCTCGCCAGTGCGCATTGCCCCACTTTAAGAAGACGCGCTCGAACACTGCCACCGAGAGCGGAAGGGCGCTCGATCGTCACCCGCGCGGAACTCGGGAGAGTCGATCTTCGCCTGCCCGGTACGCTGGGGACCAGTTTCACGTGAAACACAGACCCCGATCAGCGAAGACTGGATGAACGACGATGCATCGGTACAGGTCCCACACCTGCGGCGAGCTCCGCTCCTCTGACGTCGGCACCGACGTCCGGCTGAGTGGCTGGCTGCACAATCGGCGCGACCTGGGCGGCATCCTCTTCATCGATCTGCGCGATCACTACGGCATCACGCAGCTCGTGGCCCGGCCCGGCACCCCCGCCTACGAGGCCCTCGACAAGCTCTCCAAGGAGTCGACGGTCCGCGTCGACGGCAAGGTCGTCTCCCGCGGTGCCGAGAACGTCAACCCCGACCTGCCGACCGGCGAGGTCGAGGTCGAGGTCGGCGAGGTCGAGCTGCTCGGCGCGGCCGCCCCGCTGCCGTTCACGATCAACACCGAGGACGGCGTCAACGAGGAGCGGCGCCTGGAGTACCGCTTCCTCGACCTGCGCCGCGAGCGCATGCACCGCAACATCATGCTGCGCACCCAGGTCATCTCGGCGATCCGCCGGAAGATGACGGCGCTGGGCTTCAACGAGATGGCGACCCCGATCCTGAGCGCCACCTCCCCCGAGGGCGCCCGGGACTTCGTCGTCCCGTCCCGTCTGCACCCGGGCAGGTTCTACGCCCTCCCGCAGGCGCCCCAGCAGTTCAAGCAGCTGCTGATGATCTCGGGCTTCGACCGTTACTTCCAGATCGCGCCCTGCTTCCGCGACGAGGACGCCCGCGCCGACCGCTCGCCGGGCGAGTTCTACCAGCTCGACGTCGAGATGAGCTTCGTCGAGCAGGAGGACGTCTTCCAGCCGATCGAGAAGCTGATGACCGAGCTGTTCGAGGAGTTCGGCAACGGCCGTCACGTGACGTCCCCGTTCCCGCGCATCCCGTTCCGCGAGGCGATGCTCAAGTACGGCTCCGACAAGCCCGACCTGCGGGCCCAGCTCGAACTCGTCGACATCACCGACATCTTCGAGGGCTCCGAGTTCAAGGCCTTCGCCGGCAAGCACGTGCGTGCCCTGCCGGTGCCGGACGTCTCCGCCCAGCCGCGCAAGTTCTTCGACCAGCTCGGTGACTTCGCCGTCTCCCAGGGCGCCAAGGGCCTGGCCTGGGTCCGCGTCGGCGAGGACGGGTCGCTGTCCGGCCCGATCGCGAAGTTCCTCACCGAGGACAACGTCGCGGAGCTCACCAAGCGGCTCTCGCTGGCCGCCGGCCACGCGGTCTTCTTCGGCGCGGGCGAGTTCGACGAGGTCTCCAAGATCATGGGCGCGGTCCGGGTCGAGGCGGCCAGGCGCGCCGGCCACTTCGAGGAGGGCGTCTTCCGGTTCTGCTGGATCGTCGACTTCCCGATGTACGAGAAGGACGAGGAGACCGGCGCGATCGACTTCTCGCACAACCCGTTCTCCATGCCGCAGGGCGGTCTGGAGGCCCTTCAGACCCAGGACCCGCTGGACATCCTGGGCTGGCAGTACGACATCGTCTGCAACGGCGTCGAGCTGTCCTCCGGCGCGATCCGGAACCACGAGCCGGAGATCATGCTCAAGGCCTTCGAGATCGCCGGGTACGACCGGGAGACCGTCGAGGAGAAGTTCGCCGGCATGCTGCGCGCCTTCCGCTTCGGCGCCCCGCCGCACGGCGGCATCGCCCCCGGCGTCGACCGCATCGTGATGCTCCTCGCGGACGAGCCCAACATCCGCGAGACCATCGCCTTCCCGCTCAACGGCAACGCCCAGGACCTGATGATGGGCGCGCCGACGGAGCTGGAGGAGGCACGGCTGAAGGAACTGCACCTGTCGGTGCGCAAGCCGCAGCCGAAGTAGGGCGTAGCAGCGACGTGAGTGGCCCGGAACCGACGTCGGTTCCGGGCCACTGCCGTACCCGGCACCCGCGCGTCACTCCTCGCACGCCCAGAATCCCCTGCCCGGGAAGTGAGCGGCGACCACCGTCTCCAGCTCTCTCCACGTCTCCTGGACCGGAGTGTTCCCCAGCGACGTCCTGTCGTACGCAGGGCTACCGTGCCACGAACTGGGTCAGGATGGCCTGGACCTCGTAGATGTCGACGCCCTTGGTGAAGGTCTTCTGGAGGGGGGTGGGGGTGCCGGAGATCCAGATCTTGAGTTCCGCGTCGAGGTCGAAGGTGCCCGCCGTTTCCACCGCGAAGTGGGTGATGCTGCGGTAGGGCACGGAGTGGTACTCGACCTTCTTGCCGGTGATGCCCTGCTTGTCGACGAGGATCAGGCGGCGGTCGGTGAAGAGGATCGTGTCGCGGATCAGCAGGAACGCGGCGTGGACCTGCTCGCCGTGGCCGAGCAGACGGGCGTAGTCCTGCTGGGCGGAGGCGGGGTCGACGGTGTGGGCGTTGCCGAACAGTGCCATGGGTGGTCCCCCCGTGTGTGTGGCGGCGGTCCGTCGCCGCTCCTCACGCGATCTTCGCAAAGCGACGGGCCCGGGAGAAGACTCTCGTCCTCCCCGGGCCCGTGCTGTAGCGCGGGTGTTACGGCTGTTACGCCGTCGGCTTCTCCTCCAGGCGCGGGAAGAGGACCGCGCCCTTGGTGACGGTCGTGCCGGCGGGGAGCCTGCCCCAGTCGCCGGCCTCCTGGATCCGCTGGTCCGCCAGCGCCCCGAGGGAGGCCTCCGCGCCGAGGGAGTCCCACAGCTTCTGGGACGTCTCGGGCATGACCGGGTTGAGGAGGACCGCGACGGCGCGCAGGGACTCCGCGGCCGTGTAGAGGATCGTCGCCAGGCGGGCCCGGCCCTCGTCGGACGTGTCCTTGGCGACCTTCCAGGGCTCCTGCTCGGTGATGTAGCCGTTGACCTGCTTGACGAAGTCGAAGACCGCCAGGATCCCGCCCTGGAAGTCCAGGTCGTCACCGATGCGGCGGTCCGCCTCCGAGACGGCCCTGGCCAGGCCGGCGTGGATGGCCTCCTCCGCCTCGCCGTCGGCCGCCGACGCCGGCAGTTCGCCGCCGAAGTACTTGCCGACCATCGCCGCGACGCGGGAGGCGAGGTTGCCGTAGTCGTTGGCCAGCTCGCTCGTGTACCGGGCGGAGAAGTCCTCCCAGGAGAAGGAGCCGTCCTGGCCGAAGGCGATCGCGCGCAGGAAGTACCAGCGGTAGGCGTCCACGCCGAAGTGCGTGGTCAGGTCCTGCGGCTTGATGCCGGTCAGGTTCGACTTCGACATCTTCTCGCCGCCGACCATCAGCCAGCCGTTGGCCGCGATCCTGCCGGGGAGCGGGAGGCCCTGCGCCATCAGCATCGCGGGCCAGATCACCGCGTGGAAGCGGAGGATGTCCTTGCCGACCAGGTGGACGTCGGCGGGGAAGGTCTCCTCGAACTTCGCCTGGTTCTCGTTGTAGCCGACCGCCGTGGCGTAGTTCAGCAGGGCGTCGACCCACACGTAGATCACGTGCTTGTCGTCCCAGGGGATCGGGATGCCCCAGTCGAAGGTCGAGCGGGAGATGGAGAGGTCCTGCAGGCCCTGGCGGACGAAGTTCACGACCTCGTTGCGCGCGGACTCGGGCTGGATGAAGCCGGGGTTCGCCTCGTAGTGGGCCAGCAGCTTCTCGCCGTACTCGCTCAGCTTGAAGAAGTAGTTCTCCTCGCTGAGGATCTCGACCGGCTTCTTGTGGATCGGGCAGAGCTTCTGGCCCGCGTACTCGCCCTCGCCGTCGAGCAGCTCGCCGGGGAGCTTGTACTCCTCGCAGCCGACGCAGTACGGGCCCTCGTAGCCGCCCTTGTAGATCTCGCCCTTGTCGTACAGGTCCTGGACGAACTCCTGGACCCGGTCGGTGTGCCGCTTCTGCGTGGTGCGGATGAAGTCGTCGTTGGCGATCTCCAGGTGTTCCCAGAGGGGCTTCCACGCTTCGGTGACGAGTGTGTCGGCCCACGCCTGGGGGGTGACCCCGTTGGCCTCGGCCGTGCGCATGATCTTCTGACCGTGCTCGTCCGTGCCGGTGAGGTACCACACCTTCTCGCCGCGCTGACGGTGCCAGCGCGTGAGCACGTCGCCTGCGACGGTCGTGTAGGCGTGGCCCAGGTGAGGAGCGTCGTTGACGTAGTAGATGGGGGTCGAGACGTAGTACGCCTTCGCCCCCTGCTTCTCGGATCCAGTGGCCGCCATGGTCGAAATCCTACTGGGCGGCTGAAGATCGACTCACACGCGTTTCGGGGGGTGGACGGCCTGTGGTGTGCGCCGTCCACCCCCCCGGAGGGTTCGCGGGTTCTGCTGGTTCTGCGGGTTTTGCCGGGAGACGTCTACGGGCGCCAGTTCGCGAGTACGCCCTCGTAGAGCTCCTTGTCCGTGAGCTCGCGGGGGGTCTCGCCGGCGAGGAAGTGCGAGGTGTTGGGGGTCTTGAGCTTGCGGAGGTAGTCGAAGGCCTTGTTCTCCGGGTCGCCGAAGGCGACGAAGGAGAAGAAGACGGTGGGGTGGGTCTTCGCGGCTTCGGTGAGGGCCTGGGTGGCGGGCGTCTTGGCGTCGGGGGCGCCGTCGGTCTGGAAGATCACCAGGGCCGGGGTGCCGGGGGTGTCCGCGGTCGCCTTGTCGTGGTGGGCGAGGACCGCCTCCACCGCGGCGTGGTAGCTGGTGCGGCCCATGCGGCCGAGGGAGGCGTGCAGGGTGTCGATCTTGTTCTCGTGGTCGGTGAGGGTGATCTCGCCGGTGCCGTCGAGTTCGGTGGAGAAGAAGACGACGG
This sequence comes from Streptomyces sp. NPDC044921, assembly GCF_056432865.1. Lineage (NCBI taxonomy): Bacteria > Bacillati > Actinomycetota > Actinomycetes > Kitasatosporales > Streptomycetaceae > Streptomyces > Streptomyces sp. NPDC044921. The sequence goes on along the minus strand of NZ_JBWKIF010000006.1, from coordinate 333,912 downwards.
GGACGGTGGCCTCGGGGTCGAGGTGGGCGGCGAGGGCGAGGGTCTGCTCGGCGAGGGCCTGGGCGCTGCCGTCCTTGTAGTACGGGCGCATGGAGGCGGAGCGGTCCAGGACGAGGTAGACCTTGGCGCGGGTGCCGGTGAGGTCGTGCGCCTTGAGGGTGGTGGCCGCGGCGCGGTAGGCGGTGGCCAGGCCGGGGGCCCGGGACTTGAGCTGGGCGAGGGTGAGGGCGGGGGCGGGAGCGGGGGCGTGGGGCTCGGCCTCGGCTTCGCCTTCGGCCGTGTCGTTCCCACCCGCACCACCCGTGCGGCTCTCGTCGTCGGCCGCGGGTGGCCCCTGTGGGGCTTCGTCGCCGTCGGCGGCCGCGGGCTCGGGGGCGGGGGTGTCGTCCTCGGCGGGTGCCGGTGCGTCTTCGGATGCGGGGGCGGGCGCGGGGGCCTGCTCGGCCTCGGCCGCCGGTTCCAGCGTCGCCTCCGGCTCCGGCTCCGCGGCCTTCCCGGCCTGCGGCTCGGCTTCGGCTTCCGGCTCCGGCTCCGCGGCGTTCCCGGCCTGCGGCTCGGCTTCGGCTTCCGGCTCCGGGTCCGCGGCGTTCCCGGCCTGCGGCTCGGCCCCGGCCTGCGGCTCGGCTTCGGCTTCCGGCTCCGGGGCCGGCGCCACCGCCTGGGCCTCGGCCTTCGGCTCGTCTGACTCCGTGTCCGGCGCCTCGGCCTTCGCCTCGGCCTTCGGCTCCGCCTCCGGTTCCTTCGCCTCCGCCTCCGGTTCCTTCGCCTCCGGTTCCGCCTGCGGCTTCTCCTGCTCGTCGGCCTCCGGGTCCTCGGCGGCCGGCGGCGCCTCCGCGGGCTCGGGCTGCGGCCCGGTGTCCGTGGCCCCGGGCTTCTCCGCGACCACCGGGTCCTCGGCAGCCACCGGTTCCGCAGGGGCGGGCTCGTCGGCGGTGTCCGGCTTCGCGGCAGCCGGCTCCTCGACGGGTTCCGCTTCCGCGGCCTTCGGCTCCTCGGCAACCTCCGGCTCGGCAACTACCGCTTCCTCGACCGGCTCCGGCACCCGCTCCCGCTCCGGCTCAACGGCCGCCGGTTCCTCGATGGCCTCCCGGTCCGCGGCCGGCTTGCGGGCCTCCGCCGGCTCCGGCTCGGTGACCGGCTTGGGCTCCTCCACCGGCTCCGGCGTCGCGGCGACCGGTTCCCGTTCCGGGGTCTCCGCCGGCTTCTGCGTCGCAGACGACGGCTCCTCGTCCGATCGCGTCGGACGCGGCACCGTCACGTTGTCGAACGCCAGCGACACCAGGTCGTGTTCGTCGCGGGACGACAGGCGGGGTTCGGGGACGGTCGCCGTGGGGGCCGGGTCGGGTTCCGGGGAGGGGGACGGGACCCGGGGCTCGGCGGCTTCCGGGGTGGTGGGCTCGGCCGGTGCCTCCGTCGTGGGCGCCGCACCCTCCGCCTCGGCGGTCCGTGACTTGCGGGACCGTCCGAACGCGTTCCGCAACCGAGTGAGAATGCCCATGTGCGCGCAACCCTTCGCGTGAGTTGAAGCCCGTCAATCCCTGGCCAGGACGGACACGTAAGGTTAGCGGCCCTCTTGGGTGATCTTGGGCAGGGTCTGCTACGCGGGATTCTCGCTGTCAAGGGGGCATCCGGTCCGCCCGGGTGTCGCCCGGCTTAAGGAGCACACCCCCCGTACGGCAGCCACGGGTTCACTCGTTGTTCATCGGGGCGCCCGGCTCCCGCACATATGTGCACCTACGGTCGCGCTGACACCAAGGGCATCCAAGGAGAGAGCAAAGTGCGAAAGCTGCTGCCGTTGATCGGAACGCCGTCCGATTCGCACCCTGGCGGCCGGTCCGCCATGACCTGTCGTTTCCGGTGTGGTGACGCCTGCTTCCACGAGGTGCCCAACACCAGCTCCAACGAGTACGTCGGCGACGTGATCGCCGGGGCCCTCAGCCGCCGTTCGATGATGCGCGCCGCGGCCGTGGTGACCGTGGCCGCCGCGGGCGCGGGAGCCGTGGGTGTCGCGCGGGCCCCGCAGGCCGGTGCCGTCCCGGCCGACGCCGCCCGGGAGGCCGCCCGGAGCAGGACGAAGGGCGCCCGGGGCCTGCGCTTCGCGCCCGTCGCGCCCAACACCGCCGACGCCGTGACCGTGCCGGACGGCTACCGGCAGAACGTCGTCATCCGGTGGGGCGAGCCGATCCTGCGGGGTGCCCCCGCCTTCGACCCGGAGAAGCAGAGCGCCAAGGCGCAGGCCGGGCAGTTCGGGTACAACTGCGACTTCCTCGCGCTCCTTCCGCTGCCGGGCGAGCGCGGCCGGCAGCTGCTCGTCGCGAACCACGAGTACACCGACGAGGTGCTCATGTTCCGCGGGTACGACGCCGCCAACCCGACCCGCGAGCAGGTCGAGATCGCCTGGGCCGCGCACGGGCTGTCCGCCGTCGTCGTGGAGGAGGACCGCAGGAGCGGCAGGCTCACCGCCGTCTCCCGGCACCAGCTCAACCGGCGCGTCACCGCCACCACCGAGTTCCGGCTGACCGGACCCGTCGCCGGTTCCGGCCTCGTGAAGACCTCCGCCGACCCGAGCGGCACCAAGGTGCTCGGCACCCTCAACAACTGCTCCGGCGGTGTCACCCCCTGGGGCACGACCCTGCACGGCGAGGAGAACTTCAACCAGTACTTCGCCAACAGCAGCCGGCCGACGGACAAGCGGTACGGCATCGGGACCGGGGCGACCGAGCGCAAGTGGGAGCGGTTCGACAAGCGGTTCGACGTCGCCCAGGAGCCCAACGAGGTGCACCGGTTCGGCTACGTCGTCGAGTTCGACCCGTACGACCCGTCCTCCACGCCCCGCAAGCACACCGCTCTGGGGCGGTTCAAGCACGAGGCCGCGACCGTGCGGCTCACGCACGACGGCCGTCCCGTCGTGTACTCCGGTGACGACGAGCGGTTCGACTACTTCTACAAGTTCGTCGGCAGCAAGCGGATGAAGCACGGCACCTCGCGCGCCGTGCGCGAGCACAACCTCTCCCTGCTCGACGAGGGCACCCTGTACGTCGCCAAGCTCACCGGCGACTCCCCGGCCATCGAGATCGACGGCACCGGCAAGCTGCCGGAGGACGGCGAGTTCGACGGCAGCGGCCAGTGGATCCCGCTGGCCACGGCCACCGCCAAGGGCGCCGTCTCGCACGTCGAGGGGATGAGCGCGGAGGAGGTGTTCGTCTTCACGCGGCTCGCGGGCGACAAGGTCGGCGCCACGAAGATGGACCGGCCCGAGGACATCGAGCCCAACCCGGTCACCGGCAAGGTGTACGTCGCCCTGACCAACAACTCCAACCGGGGCGTCGGCGCCAACCCCAAGGCGGACGAGGCCAATCCGCGCCACGCCAACAAGCACGGGCACGTCCTGGAGCTCACCGAGCGCTGGAACCGGCCGGAGAGCACGACGTTCGCCTGGTCGCTGTTCCTCGTCGCCGGCGACCCGGACGACCCGGCGACCTACTTCGCGGGCTTCCCGAAGGACGGCGTCAGCCCCATCTCCTGCCCGGACAACGTCGCCTTCGACCCGTACGGCAACCTGTGGATCTCCACGGACGGTGCCCAGCTGGGCTCGCACGACGGCCTGTTCGGCGTGGCGACCCGGGGCGAGCGGCGCGGCGAGCTCAAGCAGTTCCTGACCGTGCCCAAGGGCGCCGAGACCTGCGGCCCGATCATCCAGGAGCGGCGCGTCCTCGTCGCCGTGCAGCACCCGGGCGAGATCGACGGCGCGTCCGTGGAGAAGCCCGCCAGCACCTGGCCCGACGGGCCCGGTACGTACGTCCGTCCGGCCGTCGTGTCCGTGTGGCGTGCCGACGGCTGCGACATCGGCGTCTGAGCCGGCCACCGCGCGCAGAGCGCCAGACGGGAGGGGGGCGTCCGTGGGGCGTCCCCTTTTCCCTGTCTTCCCCGTCACCGGGGCGCGTGCAGCGTCAGGTCCGTGACCACCGCGCGGTGGTCCGTGCCCGCCAGGTCCAGGATCCGGGTGCGGTCGGCCGCGAAGTCCCGTGAGAGCAGCACGTGGTCGATCTGCGCGCCGAAGGTGGGGGCCGTCAGGGCAGGCCAGGTGACCGTGCGGTCGGCCCCGTCCAGACGGGAGGCGTCGCGCAGCCCCGTGTCGAGGATGCGGCGGAAGGCGGCGTGGTCCTGGGAGGCGTTGAAGTCCCCGGCCAGGATCAGCGGGGTGCCGCGGTCGGCCGCGGCCGACTCGCGCAGGGCGCCCAGCTCCCGCCGCCAGAGGTCGACCTGGCCGGGCAGCGGGGGCATCGGGTGGGCGAGCTGGAGCCGGACGGCGTGTCCGTCCACGTCGGCGACCGCCCCGGGCATGCCCATCGTGGCGCGGACGCCGGCCGCGGCCTTCAGCGGGAAGCGGCTGAGGATGACGGAACCCTCGGAGCCACCCCCCTCGACGGCCCGGCGGTGCGGGAGGTCCCGCGCCAGGTCGGTCTTCAGCCGGGCGTCGCAGGCGTGGTCGCACTCCTGGACGAAGACGACGTCCGGCTCCTCGCGGCGGACGGCCGCGACCAGGGAGCCGGTGCCCTGGCCGAACTCGACGTTGGAGGTCAGCACGCGCAGGACGGCGACCGGGCGGCCCGCGGGGCCGTCGGTGGTGCCGTACGGATCGGTGTACCAGGCCAGCAGGCCGAGCAGGAGGACCCCCCAGAGCGTGCCGGTCCACCAGCGGGACAGCAGCGCGAGCAGCAGCGCCAGGGCGGTGGGGACGAGCAGCCAGGGCAGGAACGCGAGGAACTGCGTGACGGGGGTGACGCCGTCGCTGTCGGCGGCCCGGAAGCCGACGACCACGCTCACCGCCGCGCACAGCAGGCCGGCGCACCAAGCGGCCAGGCGCCGCCCGGGCGGGCGGTGCTGCGGCCCGTCGTCGACGGCGGTCCACTCGGCAGCGGCGGTGTCCAAGGCCCGGCCTTCCGTTCGCGGGGGAGGATGCCCGAATCCTCCCTCAAAGACGGGGTGGGGCGGAGGATGGTTGCCGTTCGTCGACGCGGGCCAGGAACGCTTTAAGTGCCGTGCCGAACGCCTCGGGGCGTTCCAGGTTCGGCAGGTGGGCGGCGCCCTCGACGACGTGCAGCGCGGCGTCGGGCAGGGCGGCGTGCAGCGCGCGGGCGTCGGAGACGGGCGTGTAGGTGTCGTCGGCTCCCACGACGACCAGGGCCGGGACGCGGACGCGCGGCAGCAGGGGCCGGTAGTCGGGGCGCCGGGCGCGGGCGCGCAGGGCCGCGGCGGCGCCCTCCGGGGAGGTGGCCGTCATCATGCCGTGGACGTGGGCCTTGACCTCGGCGGACGCGTACGGCGCGACCATCCGGTCCAGGACCTCGTCGGCGTAGCCGCGCAGTCCCTCGGCGAGGAGGCGGTCCGCCATGGCGTCGCGGGCAAAGACGCCCTCGCAGGTCTCCGGGGCGGCGAAGGTGTCGGCGAGGACCAGGCCCCGCACGCGCTCGGGGAACAGGCGGTAGCAGTCCAGGACGATCTGGCCGCCCATGGACAGGCCGGCCAGGACGCAGGAGTCCAGCCCCAGCTCGTCCAGCAGCGCCTCGATGTCGCGGGCGAACCCGGAGAAGTCCGTGAGGGCCGGGACCGTCGGGGAGGCGCCGTAGCCGCGCAGGTCGGGGGCGACGACGCGGCGGGCCGCCGCGAACGTCCGCAGCTGCGGGGCCCACATCGTGCGGTCGAAGGGGTGTCCGTGGACGAGGACCAGGGGAGTCGGGGGGACAAGGGGCTGCCGTGGGGATGCGGGGCCTTTGTCCTCGTATGCGAGGAAGGGTGCCATGGACCGACCCTAGGCAGGCCCAACTACTCGGTGCAATAGGATCTTTGCTCTCGGTGCAATCCGGGAGCGAGGGGGAGGGCGACCGATGGGTGACTACCGGCGCATCGCGGACCGGATAGCCGACGACATCGCCGGCGGGCGGCTCAAGCCCGGCCAACGGCTGCCGCCGCAGCGGGTGTTCGCACGCAGGCGGGGGATCGCCCCGTCGACGGCCGGGCGCGTGTACGGCGAACTCGTGCGGCGCGGACTGGTCGTCGGCGAGGTCGGGCGCGGCACCTTCGTCCGGGCCGCCCCGGACGGACCGGCCGGGCGGGCGCTCGTCGAGACCGGCGAGTCCCCGGGACCGGTGAACCTCGAAGTCAACTACCCTTCCGCTCCCGGCCAGTCGGAGCTGCTCGCGCCCGTGCTCGCGCCGCTGCTGCGCCCCGACGTACTGGCCGAGGCGCTGCTGCCGGCCGCCGCCACCGGCACCCCGCGGGCCCGGGAGGCCGCCGCCGGCCTGCTCGCCGGGCCGGTCTGGCGACCCGGCCCCGAGCGACTGCTGTTCACCGGCAACGCCCGCCAGGCCATCGCCGCCGTGCTGGCCTCCCTGGTCCGGCCGGGAGGCCGGGTCGGGGTGGAGCAGCTGACGTATCCGCTGGTCAAGGAGATCGCGGCACGGCTCGGGATCACGCTCGTGCCGCTCGCAGGTGACCCGGCGGGGCTGCTGCCGGAGGCCGTCGCCGCCGCGCACCGCACGGCACCGCTGTCCGCCCTGTACGTGCAGCCCACCCTGCACAACCCGACCTCCGTGACGACGAGCGGCACCCGGCTGCTGGAACTCGCCGGGCTGGTGCACGACCTCAGCCTGCCGGTCGTGGAGGACCGCGTCTGGTCGTTCCTGCACGAGCCCGGTGCCCCCCTCGCCGCCCACGCCCCGGCGCTCACCCATGTCGTCGACGGGCTCTCCAAGCGGGTCGCTCCCGGGCTCACCGCCGGTTTCCTCGTCGTGCCGCCGCACCGGGTGGGCGCCGTGGCCCAGGCGGTGCGCTCGGGCGGCTGGAGCGCGGGGCGGTTCGCGCTGGAGGCGGCCGTGCGGTGGGCCGCCGAGGGGACGGTGGCGCGGCTGGTGGCGGCCAAGCGGGCCGACGCGCGGCGGCGGCAGCGGATCCTCACCGAGGAACTCGCGGGATTCGCCGTGCGGTCCGACCCGCACGCCTACTTCGCCTGGTGGGAGCTGCCCGCGCCGTGGCGTGCCGACACCTTCACGGCCGCCGCCGCGGCGCACGGCATCGCCGTCACGCCCGGGCCCGCGTTCGCGGTGGCCCCCGGGCACACGCCGGACGCGGTCAGGCTCGGGCTCGCGTCGGCTCCGGAACCGGATCTGCGGCGGGCCCTGCGGACCCTCGCGCGCGTCGCCGCGCGGCGAGCCGGGGACCGTAGCGGCCGGTGAGCCACCCGCCGAGCGCCACCGCGAGGCCGAGGCCGCACAGCAGCCAGGCCACCGTGCGCAGGGTGGCCGTCAGGGCGTCGTAGACCGCGCCCGCGGCCGGGCCCCGCAGGGCGTCGGGCAGGTCGGCGAGGGTGAGGCGGCGGCCGAGCGCCACGGCGAGGACGAGCAGCGCCCCGCCCAGGGCCGTGCCGAGACCGAGGGCGGTGACCGCGCGGCGGCGGCACGCGGCGACGGCGATCCCGGCGACGGCGGAGCAGGCCGCGGCGAGCGGCAGCCAGAAGGCGACGGCGTCCAGCACCCGGTACCCCTTGCGCAGTCGGTCCACGTCACCGGCCGGAAGCACCGGGACGCGGGTGTGCGTGACCGGGATGCGGTGGGCGAACGGCACGTGGTCTTCGGTCAGTCGGTGTTTGACCCGGTCGACGACGGGCGCGAGGTCGACGGTGACCGGGGCGGTGGCCGGCGGATCGGCGCGCAGGGCGCGCAGGACGGCGGTGTGGACGGCCCGGTTCGCGGCGTCCCAGGCCGTGGCGAACGCCTCGGTCCGGGTGAACGAGCGGGCCGCCTCCCGCACGAAGGGCCCGGCGGCCGTGCCGCGCAGTTCGGGTCCGGCCGCGCGCAGGACGCCGTCCCCGAGGGCGTCGGCGGCCGCGCTCCGCAGGTCCGGGTCGGCGGCGAGCGGCGCCATCGTCCGGACGTAGCGGCCGGTGTCGGTCAGCCCGTGCGCCGCCCAGGAGGCCAGCGCGGCGAACGGCACGAGCAGGCACGCGAGGGTGAGCAGAACGGCCGACAGGGCGTTCCGCGCGCGTGGGGGCGCCGTCGCGGGTGCGGGCGCCCGGTCCGGCTCGGGCACCCTTCCAGGCAAGGCGCGGCGGGCTCCGGGCGCGAGCGGGGAGAGGGCATTCGGGCGCCCGCGCCACGCCGGACGGGCGGTCCACCCGTGGTGAGCGCCCGGAGCCGGGCGTTCGGCGCCCCGGTGGAGGCCTCACCCGAACGGGTGGCACCTCGGTGCGGGAAGAAGGGAGCCGATCACGCCGGTCCGGATCGGGTCGGCCCGACCTGACCCGGCCCGGCCCGACCCGGCCCGGCCTGGACCGACCCGGCCCGGCCTGGACCGACCCGGCCCGGCCTGGACCGGCCTCTCACCTCAGCCGGTGGCCCTCCGCGTCCTCGCGGGAGTAGGAGCGGTAGAACAGCGTCAGCAGGACGCCCACCCCGACCGCCAGCCCCAGCCCGGCGCACTTCAGCACGGACTCGCCGGACTGGTTGACGAGGAAACCGACCGCGCAGCCCGTGAAGGCGAACCAGGCCGCGGCGTGCAGTTCGCGGCGCAGCCGCGGGGCCAGCCGCCACACGGCGGCGAACACCACCGCGAAGACCAGCGCGGTGAGGAAGCCGAACAGCAGGTTCCAGCCCGTGATGGGCCCGCCGTGCCGCCGGTTGGCCGCGGCCCAGAAGCCGTAGACCAGCCCGAGCACGACGGGCAGCGCCACCGCGGCGGCCGCGTGGGTCCGGGCGCTGAACACGTCGGGCCTGCGCCGCGATGTCTCCATCCGGCGTGAGGCGGGTGCCGCATGAGCCATGAGAGCTCTCCTCTCCGTCCCTGCCCCTGGCTTCCAGGGCACACCGGCAAAGGACCACGGGCAAGTCGGCGGACCGCCCCGACGCGGATGCGGGCCGTGCGGCCCCGTGTTTCGCTGGGGCGGTGAGGCGCCACCGCGGGGGCCACGGCCCGCTCGACCCGTACCCCGGGGCCGGCGACGGACCCGCCCGGGCCGGCGACGGGTACACAGGGCTCGGCGACGGGTACGCCGGCACCCGCGATGCCGTGCGGCGGCAGGAGCTGCTGCGGCTGCGCGGGCACCGCGTGGCCTGGCTGCCGCCCCTGGTGCTGCTCGTGGCCATCGCCGTGGCGGACTACCACACCACCGGCGACTTTCGCATGATCTCCTGGATCGTGCTGGTACCCGGTATCGCCGCCGCGATCTGCGGCGTGTGGGGCACGGCCCTGTTCGCACTCGCGTCGCTGGCGACGTACGTCGTCGTGGACGGTGCCTGGCCGCACGAGTACCAGGCCGGGCTCGCCGACTTCGTCCTCGTGGCGCTCGGCGGCATCCTCGCCACCCTGGCCTGTGTCGTCCGGGTGCGCGAGGAGCAGCGCGTGCTGCGCATGGGCGACGTCACCGAGACCATCCGCCGCACGGTGCTGCGCCCGCTGCCGCCGGGCTGGGGCGGTCTCGACCACGCCGGCGTCTACCTCACCGCCGACGCCGAGGCCCGCGTCGGCGGCGACTTCTACGACATCCAGCCCGGCCCGCACGGCACCCGCGTCCTGGTCGGGGACGTGCAGGGCAAGGGCCTCGGCGCGGTGGAGGCGGCGGCCGCGCTGCTCGGCACGTTCCGCGAGGCCGCCTACCACGAGGCCGACCTGACGGTCGTCGCCGGGCGGCTGGAGACGCGGATGATCCGGCACCGCGCGCACACGGTCGCCCTGGGCCGCTCCGACGGCGACCGGTTCGCCACGGCCGTCCTGCTCGGCTTCCCCGACGACGCACCGGAGGCGGTGGACGTGCTGGTGTTCGGGCACGAGCCGCCGCTCGCGGTCGGGCCGTGCGGGGTGCGTGCCCTGCCGGCCGCTCCCGGGCTCCCCCTGGGCTTCGGGGACCTCGCGCCGGTGCCGCCCGAGGTCCGGCGGGTGCGGGTGGCCGCCGACGAGACGCTGCTGCTGGTGACGGACGGCGTGACGGAGGCCCGGGACGGCACCGGGGCGTTCTACGGGCTCGCCCGCGAGGTGGCCCGGGCCGTCGCCGAGGACCCGGGCGCGGCCGGACCGGTCCGGCTGGCCGCCCTCGTGCGGGACGGCACCCTGCGCCACTGCGCCGGGCGCCTCGCCGACGACACCACGGTCTTCGCCGTCCGCCGCCGGACCGGTCCCACCCCGGAGTCCGTCCCGGGCAGGACCGGTCCCACCCCGGAGTCCGTCCCGGGCACCGGCAGCGCGACCGCTGGGGGCGAAGCACCCGAAGGCGGGCGTTTGCGGTCCTGAGACCCCCCTTTGCAGCCGCAGCGGTTACGGTGCTGCCGTACTGATCGACGCAGGGGGAGGGACGATGCCCGGTACCGTGCTGCTGCTGGCGGCCTCGCCGGTGGGCCGGGGGCGCCTGGTCGACGCCGCCTCCGTGCTCCCCGTCCTGGCCGCCGTGCCGCCCGCCGTGCTGTCCGGCACGGACACCGCGAACGTCGTCGAACTCGCCGATCCGCTGGAGCCGCAGGCCGTCCTCACCCGGCTCCGCGCCGCCGCCGCGGCCCCCGGCCCGCTCACCGTCTACGTCACCGGGCAGCTCCACCTCGACCGCCGCCAGCGCCTGCCCCACCTGGCGCTCGCCCGCACCACCCCCTCCACCGCCCGCTACACGGCCTTCCCCTGGCACTGGTTCCGGGAGGAACTGCGGCTCAGGCCGGCCGGGGCCACCACCCTGCTGCTCGACCTGCACGCCGACGCCGAGGCCTGGGAACTGCTGCGCGGCACCCCGCTGGACGCGGGCCGCGGCAACGCCGTCCACGGCCGCATCGCCCCGCCCCCGTCCCGGCGCACGGTCGCCGCGCCCGCGTACATGAAGGCCGTCGCCACGATCCTGCGCAGCGGATTCCGGCCGCCCGCCGAGCAGTTGCACCAGCAGGCGCTGGCACGGATCGCGCCGGAGAGCGCGGGAGCGGACCTGGTGCTGAGCACGCCCGGCCCGTCGGCGGGGGACCCGCACGCCGCCATCACGGCCGCCGTGCAGTCCGGCCGGCACGCCGAGGCGGACGCGCTCGCCGCCCGGTACGAGCAGGGAGCCGTCGCCGCCCACGGCCCGGCCTCCGAGGAGGCCCTGCACTGGGCCGAGGTACGGGCCGACCTGGCGATGTTCGCCGGGGACGCGGCGCGCAGCTGCCGCACCTGGCTGGCGGTGGCCACCGCCCGGCTGAACGCCGGACAGGCCGCTGACTCCCCCGCCGTGGAGGCCGCCGTGGACCGGGCCCACCACCAGTGGGGCCAGGTCCGCGAGCCGGCCGGCGCCCGTGAACTGGGCACGGCGCTCGCCGCGTTGCGCAGCCGGGTGCCGGGCCGGCGCGAGGGGGCGCTGGACCATGTGCGGCGCCAGTTGCGTCAGTTGCAGACGCAGGGCTGAGCACGCGTGCGCCGTGTGCGCCTGGCGTGAAGGGGGCGTGCAGTCACGTGCCCGGGTCACGTCACGGGTCTGCCGCCGGGGCCTGACCCGGTGTCATGATGTGGAGCATGACAGAGGGGGACCAAGTGGCTGTCTTAGGCGTACGCGTCCGGCTCGGTGACGGCGCGACCGCGGACGATGTCAGAGCCCTGCGGGCGTGGCTCGAGCGGGACGAGCCGCTGGAGGAGCTGATCTCCGGCGAGCACCTGCGCATCGAGGAACGGACGAGGACGGACGGGCAGAAGGGCCGCCTGGGGCCCGACATCGAACTCGTGCTCCAACTGCTCGGCGACGTGGCGACGGTCGTGGCGCTGACCGAGTACACCAACCGGGCCGTGAAGACCTGGAAGAACAACCGCCGCAGGCTCCAGGGCGGCGAACCCGACACGGAGATACGCCCGCTGGGCCCCGACGGGGAGTAGCCCGGTGAGCCGCTTCGACCCGCGCGGCAGACGGAACAGGGCGCTGCTGGTCGGCGTGTCCGAGTACGACCACACCACACCGGACCCGCAGGGCGTGTCGGGCCAGCTCCCCGCCGTGCGCCACAACCGCAGGACCCTGGAGGACGCGCTGCACCGGGGCGGGGTGTTCCGCCCGGGCGAGATCAGGGTGCTGGCCTCACCGGCCCCGGACGACTTCACGGGCGAACTGCGCCGCGCCGTCCGCGAGACCGAGGGCCTGCTGCTGCTCTACTTCGCCGGGCACGCCGTCGTCACGGACACCTCCACGCACAGGCTGCACCTGCAGATGCGCACCGCGCGGGTGGTCGCGGGCGGGGAACTGCCCGGCGCGGTGAGCTTCGCGGGGGTGCTGGGCGAGCTCTGCGCCCCGGAGAGCCGCGCCGAGAAGGTGCTGGTGATCCTGGACTGCTGCTACGCGGGCAACGCGGCGGCGATCTGGCACCGCTTCGAGGCCCCGCAGGAGAGCAAGGAGAAGATCCTCCTGCTCATGAGCGTGCAGCCCAATCGCTGCATCCTGGGCGGGGACGCGGACGTCGCGACGCCGTTCACCCGCGAGCTGGCGCGCGCCCTCGACGGCGGCGGGGAGGTGTGGCTGTCCAAGCTCTACCCCGCGGTGAAGCAGCGGATGGCCGAGGCCGGGTACGAGGCGGAGGACAACGACCGGCAGAAGCCGCAGGCGCTGGCCCCGCCGTGGAACCCCGACGCGGATGTCCTTCTGGCCGCCGCGCCGGTCGCGCCCCCCGTCCCGGCCCCCCTTCCGCCGCCCGCCCCGCCACCGCCGGGACCCGGCCCCGCGGTCCGCCCCCCGGACCGGCCCCGGCCGGGCAGGCGCCTCGGGCCCGTCGTCCACCGGCTCGGCCGGACCCTGCCGACCCTGCTGCTGGCCCTCGTCGCCACCGGCACCGGGGGCTACGGCCTCTCCGTGCTGATCGGCGACTCCGGCCCCTGCGCCCCCTCCCGGGAGCTGCGCCTGCTCACCGATCCCGACCTGGAACCGGCGATGCGGGCGGCCGCCGACGCCTACGTCACCTCGGCCGCCAACACCACCGGTGACGGCTGCCGGCGCAGCGGCGTCACCGTCAACAGCGCGGGCGCCGCCGACGTGGTGACCGCGCTGGGCGAGCGGACCGACGCCTGGCAGCAGCCGCGCGAGGACGACAACCCGCAGCGGGACATCGGACCGCAGCCGGACGTGTGGATCCCCGCCACCCGTGCCGACGTCGACCGGGTCAACCGGGCCGCGGCGCGGGAGGAACGCGTCTTCGCCCGGCTGGAGCCGGCGGGCGGGCCGATCGCCTACTCACCGGTCGTGCTGGCCGTGCCGCAGGCCCTGGGCGAGGGCCTCGAACGCACCGGCCGATCGCTGACCGAGCTCGTCACCGACCTGGAGCGCGCCCACGACGGGGTGGAACTGCGCCGCCCGGACCCGGAGTTCACCGACGCGGCCCTGCTGGCGACGATGGGCCTGCAGAGCGCGGAGGCCGGCGCGCGCGGCGCCGAGCAGGGCGTCACCCGGGCCGAGCTGCCCGAGCCGTCGGCCGTGCGGCTGCTGTGCGCGCTGCCCGAGGACGACGCCGTGGACGAGCGCAGCGCGGCGCTGGTGCCGGAGTTCCTGCTGAGGAGCGGCATCGGCTGTCACCCGGCCACCCGCGCCCCGCGCGTGGCCGCCTACCCCGACGACGTGCCCGGCCTGGAGCCGGCGTTCGTGCGGGTGCGCTGGGAGGACGGCGACCGGGACGCCGAGGCGCGGGACGACGCGGTGGACCGCTTCCGCGCCTGGCTGACCGGGAAGGAAGGGCTGGCCGTCCTCGGCGAGCACGGCTTCCGCTCCGCGGCCGGCGAGCGCCCCCTGCTCGGGGCGCAGCCCGCCTCCGGTGGCCTGACCGCGTCGGTCCGTCCCCCGGAACCGGCCCGGCCCGCGGACATGGACCGGGCGCTGGAGCGCTACGCCAACGCGCACGCTCCCGGCCGGGTCCTGTACCTCCTCGACAGCTCCGGCTCGATGACCGGCCGGTGGGACGGCGACAGCGGCGGCCCCGGCATCCTGAAGCAGACCCTGCCGGGGCTCGGCGGGGAGGACGAGTACGGGGTGTGGGCGGTGCACGGCCTCGGCGACCGTACGCACACCCCGCTGCTGCGCTTCGGCACGCACGCGAGGGCCGAAGCCGAACGGGCCCTCGGCCGCGGCCGGTGGCGGGACGCCGAGGCCGACCCGGCCGCCGCCCTGCTGGACGCCCTGGAGTTCATGGCGGAGCGCGGCGCCCGCGACGAACGGCCCCAGCTGATCGTGTACCTGACCGACGGCGAGGATGACAACCGGCTGGCCGGCCGGGCCCTCCGGGACGTGCTCGAACGGGCCGCCGGCGCGGGCGTCCGGGTGGCCATGGCGTCGTTGAACAGCTCGGGCTGCGACCAGGACCGCCCCGCCACCCGGATCGCCGAGGCGGGCCGGGGCCGCTGCCTGGACGCCGGTGACGACCTGGTGCCGGCCCTGCGCGACGAGGTCGCCCGCACCGGAAGGGGGGAGGGATGACGGCCGCCCGCCCACACGGAGGCCCCCGGACAGGTCCGCGCAGGGGCCCGCGCAGGGGCCCGCGCGGTGGCGGCACGGCCCGCCGCCTGACGGCCGCCGTCCTCTGTCTGCTGTCGGTGCTCGCGCTCGCCTCCTGCACCGGCGACGACGCGCGGGAGGAGCCGCCGGGAGCCGGCCCGCCCCGGATCGTCGTCGCCAGCGGCCAGGACGTCACCGGCAAGAACGGCATCCGCCAGCAGCTCATCGACGCCTGGAACGCCCGGGAGGGCGAGCACGGCTACCGGGCCCGCCTGGTCGAACTGCCCGGCTCCGCCGACCAGCAGCGCAGCCAGCTGCTCGGCGCGCTCCAGTCCGGCAGCGCCGAGTACGACGTGGTCAACCTGGACGTGACGTGGATCCCGGAGTTCGCCGCCGCCGGCCTGATCCGCCCGCTGACCGGTGCGGCGGTGAAGCAGCCCGGGGACATCATCCCCTCCGTCGACGCGACGTCGTTCTGGGACGGGGAGCGGTACGCGGTCCCCTTCAACAGCGACGTGGGCCTGCTGTACTACCGCAAGGACCACCTGCGCGAGGCCGGTGCCTCCCGGACCGACCTGAGCGGCGGACTGACCTGGGGCCAGCTGCGGGACCTGATCGACGCCGTCAACGACCGCACCAAGCCGCGGCACTACGAGGACGGCTGGACCACCCAGCTCGCCGCCTACGAGGGCCGCACGGTCAACGCGGTCGAGGCCTTCGCCTCGGCCGTCCCGGACTTCGCGCTCACCGACGAGGAGGGCCGGTACACCGCCGACGCGGCGCAGCTGACCGCCGGGGTGACCGAACTGCGGGAGCGCACCGCGCCGCCGTACACGCTCGCCGACGCCTCCGAGTCGCGTGAGGCCGAGTCGCTCAGCGCCTTCGCGGAGGGCCGCACGACCTTCCTGCGGCACTGGCCGTACGCCTATCCGGTGCTGTACGAGAGGTTCGGCGGGGACCTCGGTGTGGCCCGGCTGCCCGGCAAGGCGGTGCTCGGCGGGCAGAACCTGGCCGTCACCTCGTCGACGTCCGAGCAGCGGGCCGCGAAGGCCGCCGAGCTGATCGCGTTCCTGACCGACCCGGACAGCGAGCGCTGCCTGCTGCGCGCCGGGTTCGCGGCGACCCGCACCTCCGCCTACGGGGATCCCGCGGGCTTCCCCGCGTGCCGGCACGCCTCCGCGTACACCGCGGCCCCCTCCCCGTCCCCCACCGGCGAGAGCGCCGAGCTCAAGGCGCCCGACCGCTTCACCAACGGCGTCAGCTACTCGCGGGACATCCTGTACCCCGCCCTGCGCGACGCCGTCCAGCGCCCGCGCACGCCCTTGTACGGGGCCGTCACCCAGACCCTCATCACCGAGCTGGACGCCCTGTACGGGCCGGGGCGGCCGGGGGCCGCGGAGGTGGCGGAGAAGCTCGACGAGGCACTGAGGAGGCTCCTGCCCCACTGAACACCTCCCGGTGTGAGCGGCGCGAACGCGGGAACACGCGATCGAGCGTGAGTGGTGTGCGGGACGTGCCCGCCCGAGGAAAGGACGTGGCGTGCCCGGTGTCGCCGGCCTCCTGCAGAGGAGACTGACCGTCGTGTCGTGCCGGGTGAAACGGACGGTGGCGGGGGCGGTGCAGCAGTCCCTGACCTCCCTGAGCCAGGTCCGCTCCTGCCCCTACTGCCGGTCCTGGATCGCGCCGGACAGCGCCGTCTGCCCCGCAGGTCACCGCACGGACTGACCCGCCGCGGGCCGGGGCCCGCCCGGCCCGTTCCCGGGAGGCCGCGGAGGTACTGTGGCCGCAACCGGGACGAGGCGGTGGTGGCGGTGGAGTGGCGTGAGTACGCCGAGCGGATGGCACTGCTCGCCCGGGACCTGCTGGCCCAGGACTCCGTCCAGGACACCCTGGACGAGATCGCGGCGTCGGCGGTCCGGCTGGTCGACGGGTGCGACGCGGCCGGGATCCTCGCCGTGCGCAGGGGCCGGGCCGTGACCCTGGCCGCCTGCGGGGACATGGTCCGCGAGTCCGACCGCCTGCAGGGCGAGCTGCGCGAGGGCCCCTGTTTCGACCTCGCCCGCCGCAAGGACGGTGAGCGCGTGTACCGGATCGCCGACCTGACCCGTCCCCAGCCCACCTGGGAGCGCTACGCGGCGGGAGCCCGGGAGCTCGGGATCGGCAGCATGACCGGGGTGCTGCTCTACGCCGACGACGAGGACTTCGGCGCGCTGAACCTCTACGCCCGCCGGCCGGGCACGTTCGGCGAGGACATCGAGACGGCCGCCTGGCTGCTGGCCTCGCACGCCGCCGTGGCCCTGGCCGGCGCCCGCACCATCGACCAGCTGGAACACGCCCTGGACACCCGCCACGCCATCGGCGAGGCCATGGGCATGCTCATGGAGCGCCACCAAATGAGCGAGGACGACGCCTTCGACGTGCTGCGCCGCATCTCCCAGCACCACAACATCAAACTCCGCGACGTCGCCCGAAAGGTCCGCGCCGAGCACACCGGGCCCGACTGAGCCGCCGCCGGTCGCGGCGGTATCCGCGTGCCGCCCTTGTGTGCCCGTCCGGCGGCCGGGTAGACGCATCGCGGAAAGCCGCCGAACGGCGCCCACGACGAAAGAGTCCGCATGGCCATCCCGCTTAGGAATCAGGCGGCAGATGAGCAGGACCCAGGCAAGCACGCCACGCTGCACTACGGCGTGGCCTGGGCCGAGGGCACGGCGCGTTCCGCCGACGCGCGCCGTGCCCTGCACGCCGTCCTCGCCCACGCCGCACGCACCGGCCGCACCCGCGTGCCGGTCCCGACCGTCCAGGACGCGGAACTCGCGATCAGCGAGCTGGTCACCAACGCCCTCAAGCACGCTCCAGGACCCTGCGGGATGGCCCTGCGGCTCTCCGGTGACCACCTGGCCATCACGGTGTGGGACACCTCCCACGGCCTGCCCGAACCCCAGACGGCCGACCCGCGCCGCTTCGGCGGCCACGGACTGCGCCTGGTGCACCAGGTCAGCCACCGGGTCGCCGTCGCGCCACGCGGTGTCGGGAAGCAGATCACCGCGTACCTGCGCCTGCCCCCGTGCGAGACCCCGGCCGTCCCGGGCCGGAGCGTGCTGTCCGCATCCCTCGTCGACGCGCCGCCCGGCCCGTGACGGGCCCCGCGGCCGGTGGCGGCCCGCCTCAGCGGGCGTCGGCGACGGTCTGCCGGCCGTGCTGCGGCTGCTCCGCACCGGCCGGTCCGGCGTTGGCCGCCAGCAGCAGGGTCGCCATCGCGACCAGGGCGGCGGCGAAGCCTCGGGCGTACCGCTCGGCGGTGCGTGTGCGTTCGAGCACGGCGACCTCGCAACTGGGGCGGCGACTACGGCGGCAGCGTATTAAGCGTCTTCGACAATGCGGCTTAACACTCCGTTTAACCTAGGGGCTGTCCAGGCCGAACGGCAAGAGGCGCAGGGGGAGTTGGCGTGGGGGAACGTGACGATCCGGGGACCATCGGCCGCCGGGTGCAGCGGTTGCGCGTCGAACGCGGACTGACCCAGCGGCAGTTGGCGGAACCGGCGTACACCCCCGCCTACATCTCGACCCTGGAGTCGGGCCGGGTGCGGCCCTCCGACGACGCCCTGCGGCACCTCGCCGGCCGGCTCGGCGTCGCCTTCGACGAGCTCGCCACCGGGCGTTCGGCGCGGCTCGTGACCGAGCTGCGGCTGCGGCTGACCGAGGCCCAGCGGACCCTCGCCGTCGGCGAGACGGAGGCCGCGGCCGGGCAGTACGCCGAGCTGCTCGCCGAGGCCGAGACGCACGGCCTGGCCGCCGAGCAGTCCGCCGCCCTGCTCGGACTCGGCGAGTGCGCCCTGGAGACCGGGGAGCTGGTACCCGGCCGGGAGTACTTCGAGCGGGCCGAGGCCTGCCTGGCCGACGCCCCGCTGCCCGCCCGCGTCCCCGCCCTGCGCGGCCGGGCCGTCGCCCACTACCTGGCCGGCGAGCTGCGGTACGCCGTCTACCTGCTGGAGAGCGCCCTCGACGAACTCAACCGCGGTGGCCTGCACGACCCCGACGCCCTGCTGCTGCTCTACGCCAGCGCCATCGGCCCGTACATGGACATGGGCGCGCACGCCCGGGCCGCCCAGGCGGCCGAGCTCGCGCTGGCGCTCGCCCCGCGGTCCGGCGACCCGGCCCTGGTCGCCCGGATGCACCGCTCGGTCGCCCGGACCCTGGTCGCCGAGGGCCGTCTCGCCGAGGCCGACGCCTCGCTGGCCAAGGCGGCCGAGCTGTACCGGGCCCTGCAGATCCGCACCGAACTCGCCAACTGCCACTGGATGCGCGGCTACGTCTACGCCCAGGACGGGCAGCTGGAACGGGCGGAGGCGGAGCTGCGGGAGGCCCTCGGCATGCTGTCGGCCAAGCGCGCCGCCCTCTACAGCAGCCAGGTCGCCGTGGAGCTGGCCGACGTGCTGCACAAGCGCGGCAGGTCCGACGAGGCCGCGGCCCTGCTGCACGACGTCCTCGGGCACCTGTCCCCCGAGCGCGGCGCCGTCCACGCCGCCGCGGCGCACCGGCTGCTCGGCATCATCGCCGAGGACGCCCGCCGCACCGAGGACGCCGAGGAGCACTACGTGCGCGCCCTGAGCCTGCTGGAGCGGGCCGGGGCCGCAGGCGACCTGGCGGACCTGTGCCGGCTGCTGGGCGACCTGCTGCGGCGCACCGGGCGGGTGGAGGCGGCCCTGGACGCCTACCGGACGGGCCTCGGACACCGCACGGCGCCCGGCACGACCACCCTCGGACCCGCCCCCGCACAGCCCCCGCTGTGAGCGGACACGGCCCCCGCACAGCCGGACGGGTTAGCCTCCTGGCGGGAACGTGAACGACCGGGGCGGGGCGCGTGGAGAACCAACGGACGGTGGCCGACGGCATACGGCTGGGCCTGCGGGCCCTGGTGCACGCCGTCCTCGGGGGCGCCGCGCTGATCGCCGTCGTGACGGTGGTGTCGGTGCTGGGGCCGATGGTCGCGCTCGACCTGTACACCCCGCCGGTCGCGGCCTGGTGGACGGTCTTCACGGCGATCACCGTCCAGGGCGTGCCCTTCCTGCTGCTGGGCACGGTGGTGTCGGCCGCGATCGGGGCGTTCGTGCCGCAGCGGGTCCTCACCCGGCTGCTGCCCCGCCGCGAGGCGCTCGCCGTGCCGGTGGCGGGGGCGGCCGGAGTGGTGCTGCCCGGCTGCGAGTGTGCGTCCGTACCGGTGGCCGGGAGCCTGATGCGGCGGGGCGTCGCCCCCGCCGCCGCGCTGGCCTTCCTGCTGTCGGCGCCCGCGATCAACCCCGTCGTCCTGGTGGCCACCTCGATTGCCTTCCCCGGGCAGCCCGCGATGGTCCTCGCCCGGCTGGTCGCCTCCCTGGGCACGGCCGTGGTGATGGGCTGGCTGTGGGCGCGGTTCGGGAAGGAGGAGTGGCTGCGGCTGCCGCAGCGCAACGGCGGCCGGGAGACCGGCGGCGTGCGCGGCTTCGTCGCGGGCCTCCAGCACGACTTCCTGCACGCGGGCGGCTTCCTCGTGGTGGGGGCGGCGGCCGCGGCGACGTTCGCCGTCGTCGTGCCGCGCTCCCTGCTGGAGGTCTTCACCGGGTCGCCCTGGCTGTCGGTGCTGCTGCTCGCGCTGCTGGCGGTCGCGCTGTGCGTGTGCAGCGAGGCCGACGCGTTCGTGGCGGCGTCGCTGAGCGGCTTCTCGCCCACCGCGCGGCTGGCGTTCATGGTGGTCGGGCCGATGGTCGACCTGAAGCTGATCGCGCTGCAGGCGGGCACCTTCGGCCGGTCCTTCGCGGTGCGCTTCTCGGCCGCGACCTGGGTGGTGGCGGTGGGCAGCAGCGTCCTGGCGGGGTGGTGGCTGCTGTGAGGCGCTACGGACCGGCGGTGCTGCTCGCCCTCGTGGGGGCGGCCGTGCTGCGGGTGTCCCTCTTCAGCGAGCTGTACCTGCGCTACGTCCAGCCGGGGCTGCGATCCAGCCTGGTCGTGTCGGGGGTGGTGCTGGTGCTGCTCGGGGTGGCGGCGGGGGTGTCGGCACGGACGGCCGGACAGCGACCGCGCCCGCGGGAGCCGGAGCACGGCCCGGGCGGTGATCACGGCCACGGCGGCGAACGCGACCACGGCGGGGAACACGACGACGACGGGACGTACGGCTCCGGCGGAGATCCCGATCACGGCGACGGCGACAGCCACGGCCACGGTGACGACCACGGCCACGGTGACGGCCACGGCCACGACCACCGGCACGGCCCCCGGGTCGCCTGGCTGCTCACCCTCCCCGCCCTCGCCCTGCTGCTCTTCCCGCCGCCCGCGCTCGGTTCCTACAGCGCCGAGCGGGAGGCGGCCCAGCGGGCGGCGCGGGGCGTCGGCACCTTCCCGGCACTGCCGGACGGGGACCCGCTCGACCTCACCCTCGGGGAGTTCGGCTCCCGGGCGGTCTACGACAGCGGCCGCTCCCTGCGGGGGCGCACGGTCCGGCTCACCGGCTTCGTCACCCGCGACCCCGACGGCACCTGGTACGTCACCCGCCTCCTCGTCTCCTGCTGCGCCGCCGACGCGAGCGCCGCCCGGGCCGAGGTGCGCGGCGCGCACGCCCCGGCCGTCGACACCTGGGTCACGGTCACCGGCACCTGGCACCCCGAGGGCGCCCTCGGCTCGGACGCCGCCTGGCCACCGGTCGTGGACGCCGCGTCCGTACGGCGCGTGCCGCCGCCGGACAACCCCTACGAGGAGCGCTGAGGCCGGTCCCGCCGGTGACGGCGTCCTCCCGGGTTTCGGCCCGTCCGCCGCGGGTAGTCGGGGCAGCACTTCCGGCCTGACGCCAGGGCGCTCGCGGCCGGTCGCCGTCCCGGCGGGCGGAGCGCGCGGGCCCCCGCAGGACCGGTCGAGGTGCAGGCCGCGGTGATCGAAGGAGGCGGTGGTGGCCGTGCGGCCCAGGGACGACCCCCACGGCGCACCCGGTGACGAGCCGGGTGCCGACGGCTCGGGGGGCGGCGACCTGGATCTCGACGGGGTCCGGGCCGCCGATGTGATCGCCAGGGGCGTGCGCGGCGCCGAGCCGGGTGAGGTGCCCCGGCGGTTGTGCGAGGTGGCCGTCGAACTGCTGCCGGTGACCGGCGCCAGCGTGTCGCTGCGCAGCGAGGGGATGCCCGTACAGCTGAGCGCGAGCAGTGCGCAGGCCGCGCGTCTGGCGCACATCCAGGCGACCCTGGGCGACGGCCCCTGCCAGAGCGCGCTGGCGGACGGGGCGCCCGTGCTCGCCTGCGACCTGGCGGGCGGCCACGACGCCGGACGCTGGCCGGTCTTCGCCCAGCAGGCCACCGCGGCCGGGATCCGCGCGGTGTACGCGGTGCCGCTCGGCAGCGACGCGGTGTGCGTCGGCACCCTCGACCTGTACCGCGACACCCCCGGCGGACTCACCGACCGGCAGCTGTACGTGGCCCGGCTCGTGGCCGGTGTCATGACCGTCGCCCTGATGGCGCTGCCGCGCGGGGACGAACCCGGGACGCAGGACGGGGAGCCCTGGCTGAGCGGACTGGCCTCCGACCACGACCAGGTCTACCAGGCCGTCGGCATGATCATGGCGCAGCTCGGCGTCGCCGCCGACGACGCGCTCGCGCGGCTGCGGGGCGACGCGTTCGCGCGCGGGCGCACCGCCCTGGACGTGGCCCGCGACGTGATCGCCCACCGCAGGCGCTTCGACCGGGACTGACGAGCCGGGACCGGACCGTCCCGCGCGGCGGGCGGGCCCGGTGGTCAGATCTGTGCCCGGCCCCGCCGGGTGAGCTCCGCCAGACGCTGCGCCCCGAGCCGCACGGCCTCCCGCGTGACCTCGGCGTCCACCTCGTCGAGCCCGCCGTGGGTGACGACGATCGCCTCCGCGCCGACGCGCACCCCGGCGATGTCCATGGTCAGGTAGGTCAGCTCCCCCTCCTCGGTCTCCCCGGCCAGCGTGATCCGCAGGGCCTGGCGGGCGTCCCCCGCCGACGGCAGCGGCAGGTCGCCGACCTGGACGCCCTGGACTGCGCCGCGCGTGGCCGAGGCGGTGAACTGGCCGCACCTGCCCGGCAGCGACTTCAGCCAGTCCAGGGTGCGGTCGACGTCGGCCGGGGGATGCGCGGTGACCCGGTAGCGCAGCTGGGCGTCGGTGTCGGCGGCGTCGAACGCGGCCGTCGCGCCGGGGCCCCTGGGGGCGCCGAACAGTTCCTCGGTGTAGAGGACGTCCAGCAGCCGCCGGCACTCGGGGTCCTCGGTGGTCGCCTTCAGCCGCCCGTCCCGCCAGGTCCGCGCGCCCCGCGTCGGGCCCCAGGGCTCCCCGAGGTCCGTCTCGGTGATCAGCGCCGCCCGGGCCTGCGCCTCGGTGAGGCCGCCCTCGGGACCGGCGGACTGCTCGGCGGCGGGCGAGGCGGGGGACGCGGAGGCGGACGCCGAGAACCACCGGGGCCGCGGCTCGTCCCGCACGGCACACCCGGCCGCGCCCACCAGGGCGGCCAGGGCGAGCGAGGGGACGAGGAGCGCGCGGGCGGCGGCCGGAGGGTGGGACATCGCAGTACCTCCTGGTGGGCGGGCCGGGACCGACCGGGACCGGGTCCTTTCGCTATACGCCACCACCACGACCGCCGCCCCACCAGCGCGACGGGCCGTCCGGGTGAGCGGCGGCGGACGCGGGAGCGTGTCGCGGAGAGCCCGCACGCGCCATGCCCTATCCACGCGCACGCCGCAGGGAGCGACCGGGCACGCCGAAGAGAGCGACCGGGGCAGGGGAGTCGCCGGGGGAGGTCCACAACACGTCCCGCGCCCGCGCGCGGCCCCGCCCGGTCTGCTCGCGGGCGCGAAAAGGCTTCGCCCCGCCTCCGGCCCCCCTGCTACGGTCACCCCCATGCAGCGCGTTCAGCCGTTCCCGTCCGTCACGACGACGCCGGAGAGTGTCCCGGCGCGCTGACCGCTGACGTAGACGTCCGAAGCCCCGGGGCGAGTGCCCCGGGGCTTCGTCGCGCGGTGCTCGTCCCCGGACCCCCGCATCCGGAGGAGCCACCATGCACGACCACCGCCGACTCGGCCGTGAACTGGAGCTGTTCGACACCGATCCGCTGATGGGCGCGGGACTGCCGTACTGGCTGCCCGACGGCGCGATCGTGCGGCACACCCTGGAGGAGTACATCCGCGAGGCGGAACGGCGGGCGGGCTACCGCCACGTGTACTCGCCCGTCCTCGGCAAACGCGAGCTGTACGAGATCTCCGGCCACTGGGACCACTACGGCGAGGACATGTTCCCGCCGATGCGGCTGGGCGCCGAACAGGTCCTGCTGCGCCCCAGTCTCTGTCCCCACCACGCGTTGATCTACCGCTCCCGCACCCGCAGCTACCGCGAACTGCCCTTGCGAATGGCCGAGTTGGGCGCCATGTACCGCTCGGAGCCGTCCGGGGTGCTGGGCGGGCTGACCCGGGTGCGGGCCATCACCCTCAATGACGCCCACATCTTCTGCACCCTGGAGCAGGCCGTGGCGGAGGCCCGGTCCGCACTGGAGCTCATCGGCCGCGCCTACGCGGACCTGGGCATCCGGGCGTCCCGGTACCGCCTCTCGCTGCCCGGCGAGGGCGGCAAGTACGTGGCCGACCCGGAGCTGTGGCGGCGGGCCACCGCCTTGCTGAGGGAGGTCCTGGACGGCTCCGGCACCCCCTACGAGGCCGCCGAGGGCGAGGCCGCCTTCTACGGACCCAAGATCGACGTGCAGATCACCGACCCGGCGGGCCGGGAGGCCACCCTGTCCACCGTCCAGATCGACCTCCACCAGCCCGAACGCTTCGACCTGCGCTACACCGGCCCCGACGGCGGCGGGCACCGCCCGGTCATGGTGCACCGCAGCGTCATCGGCAGCGTGGAACGCGCGGTCGCCCACCTCGTCGAGGCCCACGGCGGCGCTTTCCCGGCCTGGCTGGCGCCGGTGCAGCTGGCCGTCCTGCCGGTCGGTGACGAACAGGCCGAGCCGGCACACGACCTGGTCCGCCGCGCGCGGGAGCGGGGCCTGCGCGCCGAGGTCGCCGACCCCGGCCGGGGCACCCTGGCGGCCCGGGTCCGCGCGGTCCGGCCGGTGCCGTACCAGGCGGTCATCGGCCCGCGGGAGGCCGCCGCCGGCCTGGTGGCGGTGCGGCTGCGGGACGGCCGCCGGCCGGACCCGCTGCCCGCCGCGGAGCTGCTGGACCGCGTCGGCGCCCGGGTGGCGGCCCGCGGCACCGCCCTGTGGGAACCGGCGTAGGGCACGGCGGCCGCTGCCGGGGCAGGCCGTAAGGTCGCTGGGGCAAGCCCCGCGTGGAACCGGTGGAAGGAGCCCTCGCCGTGACGGACGGACAGCGCATCCCGGTGATCATCGACTGCGACACCGGTGTCGACGACGCCCTCGCCCTGCTGTTCGCCGTGCGGCACCCGGCGCTCGACGTGCGCGCGATCACCTGCGTGGCCGGGAACACCGACGTCGACGGGGTGGTCCGCAACACGCTGACCGTGCTGGAGCAGGCGGGCGCCCCCGACATCCCCGTCGCCCGGGGCGCCGAGCGGCCGCTGATCGAGGCGCCCCGCTCGGCGCGGCACGTGCACGGCGACGACGGCATGGGCGACCTGGGGCTGCCGGAACCGGCCCGCGCACCGGCCGGTGTGGACGCGGTGACGCTGCTGCGGCGCGAGATCCTCGCCTCCCCGCGCCCGGTGACGCTGGTGCCCACCGCGCCCCTCACCAACATCGCGCTGCTGCTGCGCACCCACCCGGAGGTGGTGCGCAACATCGAGCGGATCGTGTTCATGGGCGGCGCGGCGGCGGCCGGGAACGCCACGCCCGTCGCGGAGTTCAACGTCTGGCACGACCCGGAGGCGGCCGCGATCCTGCTCACCGCCGGGGTTCCGATCACCATGTACGGGCTGGACGTGTTCACCCGGGTCGTCGTCCCGGCGGCGCGGGTGCGGCGCCTGCGCGCGAGCGCGGAGCCGGGGGCCCGGCTGGCCGGTGAGCTGCTCGCGCACCGCCCGGCGCATCCCGGCAGCCGCCCGGACGACCCGTCCGAGACGGCCGGTGGCCTCGGCGACGCGGGGGCGGTCTGCGCGGTCGCCGACCCGGAGGGCCTGACGACCCACCGCCTGCCCGTCGACGTCGCCCTCGCGCCCGGCCCCACGCGCGGCATGACGATCGTGGACCGCCGCCCCCGCCCGGGCGAGTCCGAACTGCACGAGGGAACCCGCGAACAGCCCCTGGTGGACGTGGGGCTGGACGTGGACGTGGAGCGCTACGTGGAGCTGTACCTGGCGACCGTCGAGGGAGGGCTCTAGCACCGCGCACGCGGAACGCCCCCGCGCCGTCGCCGCCGGACGACGGCGCGGGGGCGTCACCGCCTTCGGATCAGGCGCCCGAGGCGTTCCGCTTCGCCCGGCGGCGGGTGGTCAGGACGAGGGCCGCGCCGCCCGCGAGCAGCGCCGCGGCGCCGAGCGCGATCGGGCCGGTGCTGCCGTCGGCGCCGGTCTCGGCGAGGTCGCCGCCACCGCCGTTCGGCTTGGGGGCGGCGGGCGTCGACTCGGAGGCGCTCGGGGTGGGGGTGTCCGTGTCGCCGGACGGCGGGGCGGAGGGCTCCGACGGCTCCGACGGCGACGCCGGCGGGGTGGTGCCCTCGGCCGGCTCCGACGGGGTCGCGGGCGGGGTGGAGGCGGGCGGCTCCTCCTCCGCGGGCGGCGGCGTCGTGCAGTCCTTGGTGCCGCCGTTCCAGGCCGCGATCAGCTTGTCCTTGATGACCGGGCGGTCCGGGCCCTTGGGCAGCTCGCCGTGCTCGAAGCCGTCCTTCGCGTCGAGCTCCCCGTCGAACTTCACCGCGCCCCGGTAGAGGTCGATCTGCCCGAAGCAGCCCTTGTCGGGGATGGCGATGTCGAGCGAGTCGGTGCCGCCCGGCTTGACCGTCACCGTGTCGAAGTCGACGAACACCTGCTCGCCGGAGGTCGCGAAGGTCGGGCCGTGCGCCAGGTAGGAGGCGAGGGAGGCGGTGCAGGTGGCCGCGTCACCGGCGGTGCGCACCTTGATGTGCACCTTGCCGTCCTCGGTCGGCTTCAGGTTCTGGTCGTCGACCTTGACCGAGTCCTGGAAGGTGGTGCCGTCGAGCGAGAACTGGCAGCGGTCGGTCCCCGTCTCCGTGCCCGCGCCCGTCCCGGGCCGGTAGCTGCCGCCGGACGACCAGCCGTCGCCGCCGGGCGTACCGTGCGCGAGCGCGGTGGTGGCGGAGGCGGCGCACAGGGCGAGGGCCGCGGCGCCCGTTCCCAGCAGGCGGCGCGCGGTGACACGTCTCGCTATGGACATAGGGGTATCCCGTTTCTTGGCGAGTGCCGGAACCCGGGTGGCGGCATGCGGGCAGCGCGCGGCGCACGGCTGCCGGGGCCGCACCGGGGGTGAGTGGTCTGAGAAACACTGGGCTCATTGGTCACATGCGCCTCAGTGAGCCCCCATGGTGGCGGCGTCGCAGCACCCTGTCAACCTGCGGGAACGCAAAGGAAGTTACCCCTCCATCACACTTCCGCCACAGTGGGAATGGATCACTCCGACCAACATGATGGTTCCTTTTTCCGGCATTCTGGACAGATTTAATGCTGTCGCCCGTATGCCCTGCTAAGGAGACCGCGTGACCGATCGCTCCACCCTCGACCTGTCGTCCCGCGACCCCGACTGGTGGCGGCAGGCCGTCGTCTACCAGGTCTACCCCCGCAGCTTCGCCGACGCAGACGGTGACGGACTCGGCGACCTGCGCGGCATCACCCGCCGCCTCACCCACCTCTCCGCGCTGGGCGTGGACGCCCTGTGGATGAGCCCGTTCTACCCCTCCGAGCTCGCCGACGGCGGCTACGACGTCGCCGACCCCCGGGGCGTCGACCCGCGCCTGGGCACCCTGGACGACTTCGACGCGCTGGTCGCCGAGGCCCACCGCCTCGGCCTGAAGGTCATCGTCGACATCGTGCCCAACCACTCCTCGCACCGGCACCCGTGGTTCCAGGAGGCCCTGAGCTCCGGGCCCGGGTCGGCCGCCCGCGACCGGTACGTCTTCCGGGACGGCCGCGGCGAGCACGGTGAACTCCCGCCCACCGACTGGCAGTCCGTCTTCGGCGGCAGCGCCTGGCAGCGGGTGCCCGACGGGCAGTGGTACCTGCACCTGTTCGCCCCCGAACAGCCCGACCTCAACTGGGAGAACCAGGAGGTCCGCGCCGACTACCGCGCCACCCTGCGCTTCTGGTCCGACCGCGGCGTCGACGGCTTCCGGGTCGACGTCGCCCACGCCCTCGTCAAGGACCTGAGCGAACCGCTGCGCGACCTCGGCCGGCCCGAGCTGAGCCGCGAGGAGGCCCTCACCGCGCTGCCGCCCGGCACGCACCCCTTCTACGACCGGGACGAGGTGCACGAGGTCTACCGCGACTGGCGCAAGATCCTCGACGCCTACCGCCCGCCCCGCATGGCCGTCGCCGAGGCCTGGGTCCCCGGCGCCCGGCGCGCCCTGTACGCCCGCCCCGACGAACTGGGCCAGGCCTTCAACTTCGAGTACCTGCAGACCCGCTGGGACGCCGGGGAGCTGCGGCAGGTCATCACCGACTCGCTGGCCACCGCCCGGGCCGCCGGCGCCTCGGCCACCTGGGTGCTGTCCAACCACGACGTCATCCGCCACGCCTCCCGCCTGATGCTGCCGCCGGACACCGACCTCAACGCCTGGCTGCTCTCCGGCGGGCGTGCCCCGGCCGTCGACGAGGCGGCCGGGCTGCGCCGGGCCCGGGCGGCCACCCTGCTGATGCTGGCACTGCCCGGCTCGGCGTACCTCTACCAGGGCGAGGAACTGGGTCTGCCCGAGGTCGCCGACCTGCCCACCGAGGTGCTGCAGGACCCGATCTGGGAGCAGACCGGCCACGTCCGCAAGGGCCGGGACGGCTGCCGGGTGCCGCTGCCCTGGACGACGGCCGGACCGTCGTACGGCTTCGGCCCGGGCGGGGCCTGGCTGCCCCAGCCGTCCGGCTTCGCCGCGTACGCCGTGGAGGCGCAGGACGGGGTCGAGGGCTCGACCCTGGAGCTGTACCGCACGGCACTGCGGCTGCGCCGCAAGCTGCTCGACGGCGAGGAGCTGACCTGGGCGGCGGACGCCCCGGACGGTGTCCTGCAGTTCGACCGCTGCGAGGGCTGGCGCTGTGTGACGAACCTGTCCGCGACGGCGGTCGATCTGCCGGCCGGTGAGGTGCTGCTGAGCAGCGCGCCGCTGGAGGACGGCCGGCTCGGGCCCGACACGACGGTGTGGCTCGGGCGGTAGCGGTCCCGCCGGCCGGGCGGTGCCCCGCGCCCCTTCCGGGGCGCGGGGGCCACCCGCCCGGACCAGCACCGGGTGCCGTCCGCCCGGGCGGGCGCGAGGATCGTCGGCGGAGTGTCTTCGGCAGGCCGTGTCCGGACAGGGAGCCCCGCCCGCGATGAACAGGTGCATCGGATCAGCGACCGTGGTGGGGGCCGTCGTCGCGGGGGTGCTCGCGACGTGCGGCCCCCCGGCGGCGGCCCGTGACGGCGAACGGCTGTGGGGGGCGGCCGTCATCACCCCGGGCCGGGAGGGCGTCGTCGAGGTGGCGGGCGTCCCGGACGCGGGGCCGGGAGCCATCCTGACGCTGGTCGCGCCCCGCGGCACGCGGGTCACGGGCGCGCCGCTCGGCGCGTCCGGCCGGCGGGGATCGGTGGCCGCCGACGGGCGCAGCGGGTCGTACACGCTCACCGGCGGCACGGCCCCGCAGTACCGGCCGGACCGTACGTTCCCCTTCGTGCTGGCGGTCCCCGCGGACGCCGTGCCCGGCACCCGGCTGCGCGACTGCGCCCTGCGCGTCACCGACGGACGCGGGGCGCTGCGGGCCACCGGCCGGTGCTCCGTGACCGTGGGGCTCGCCGGGCCGACGCTGGCCCGCCCGCTGTCCGGCGTCCCGCTGGCCCCCAGGCCGGAGATCTCCGGCACGGCCCACCCCGGCGCCCGTGTCACCGTCCGCGACAAGGACGAGCGGGAGGCCTGCGCGGCCACGGCCGGCTCCGACGGCACCTGGTCGTGCACGCCGGGCCCGGCCCTGCCGGCGGGTGCCAATCGCCTCCAGGCGGTCGCCACCCTGAACGGGGTGAGCGCGATGAGCGAGCAGATCGACATCGCGGTGGCGCAGACCGCCGCGGGAGGTCAGTAGCGCACCGCCCGCGCCACCTCCGCCCGGACGTCGCCGGACAGGGCGTGGGTGCTGCGGGCGGTGGCCGTCGCGGACTGCCCGGCCTGCACGTGGCCGACCGTGACGATGACCGTGTCGACCAGCCGTCCGCCGGAGTCCTCGAAGTCGACCCGGACGGCGAAGGACCGGGCCGTGTCGTCGGTGTTGCGGACGGTGACCTCGCTGCGGACCCGTCCGTCGGAGCCGGTCACGGGCCGGCCGGCCTCGACGTCGCCCTCGGCGTCGACGCCGTCCTGGATGTCGCCGAGCCGGCGTTCGGCCTCCGCGGCGGCCGACTCCACGGCCCCGGTGGCCTGCGAGGCGATCGACCCGACCGCCGACCGGGCCTCGCGCGCGCTGTCGGCGGGGCCGTCGCCGCCGCAGCCGGCGAGCACGCAGGCCAGGGCGAGCGCCGGGGCGGCCCCGGCCGTCGCCCGGCGCATGCGGTGTCGGGCAGCCATCGCGCCTCCCAAGGGAGCCGTACGGCCCGCGGGCCGTACGGCTCACGGCATCACGTACGTCCGAGGCCGCCGCCGCCGAACGACCCGCTGGAGCCGGGCGACCAGCGCCGCGGTTTCTGGTCCTTGCCGGTCCTGGTGCTCGCGCGGTGCAGCTCGTGCGGCAGGAGCCGGCGCCCGTCGCGGGCCATCACCGGCACGTCGTCGGGTTCGCGCATCTCCCGCATCTCGCGCACGGGCCCGGTCTCCGGCATGTGCGGCTGTTCCGCCGGGTCGGGGTGGTGGGTGTCTTTGTCCATCACCCGCATCCCGACGCGCACGGCCCAGATCAGCGCGCAGGCCACGACCAGACCGGCGATGAAGGCGATGGTCACGGCGACCGCGTGGTCTGACGACGCCGCCAGCACTTCGTACGTTGCCGTAGTCATGCTCCGATTATCGCCGACACTTTGGTGTAAAGCGCCCGGAATGTCCGGATGGCCCGGCCGGGCAGCCCCCACCCCGGCGGCGGCGACCTCACGGTGACCTTCCGCCTCCCGCGGGCGATCCCGGCTCCGGCCCCGGCCCGCGGGGTACGGTGGAGGAACCGGGGTAGGTCGCACAGCGGTGGCCGAACGGCCTCCTGACCGCCTCCCCGTCCGCAGCAGGAGCCCCCATGACGTCCGCCTCCTCCCCACCGCCCCACGTCCCCGCCCCGTCCGGGGCCCGGCTGAGGCTCGCCGACCAGCCGCGCGAGCGCCGTACGGCCCGCAGGATCGACGGGGCGTGGTGGCCCCGCTCGTACGACCTGGCCGCGGAACTGCCCGGGCTGCTCGCCGGGCTGCCGCGTGCCTGGGGCCGGATCAGCAGCGTCCTCGTCCATGGGGACGTCTGGCTCGAATGCCCCGAGCGGGTGGACGTCGCGGGCCAGGCCGTCCACGTGGGCCGCAGGGACACGCCCACCGCCTCCGACACCGTCTGCCTGCTCGCCCCCGGCCGCGGCCGCTGGGACCTGCTGGTGGTGCCGCCGGGGACGGCGGAGGCCGAGGCGGACCGGCTGATGGAGGGGGCCGTCGCGCGGGGCGCGTGAGCGGTGCGCGCTCACCGGGACCTGGAAGCCCGCCGGGTCCGGGGCGGGAGCGCCCTCGTCTCCGGCACCGGGATGCGGACGGGAGCGCGGCGCGTCATCGCGGCTCGCCCCCCGGGTCCCCGTTCGGCCCGTCCGGGAGGCGCCGCGGGACGCCGGGTGGCAGATTGCGGCCAGAGGAAGGCCGGCCGGGCCGTCGCGTCCCCGCGTGTGCCGCTCGGGAGCCCGGTCCGGCCTTCCCGCCCGCCGGTGCGGGCCTGCGCATCGCTCCCGTCTCACCGGCGCGACCCGGCGTACCGGGGGTGGCGGGAAGAGACCGTTCCCGGTCGACCGGCAGTCCCAGGGTTGATCAGCTGTCCCACCGATCTTGTTCGATTCGGATCGAGCGAGGCCGGCGGTGACGGCACCTCCACGGGCGGCACCTCCGCCACGGGCGGCACGTCGACCGGCCTCGACGGCGGCAGCCTGGCCGCCACCGGCGCGGGCGGCCATCACCCCCGACTCCGGCAGCCCGGACCGGTTCCGGTCCGGCACGAACGGCTCCCCTGCGCCTCGCGCCGGTGCCCCGCGCTGGCCGTCCGCCCCGCACGGACGGCTCGTCGTGACGTTCCGCGGGTAGCCTCGGCGTATGGCTCTGGCATGCAACGCACTGCCGCACTGCTTCCTCTGACGCCGCGGTGAGGACGGCGACGTGAACCGGTCACGTCGCCGTCCTCGGCGCGCCCGCCCACGGGCGCGCCGGCGACCCAGCCCACCGCCCGCACGCGGCCCGGCCCGCACCGCGCCGCGTCGTCCAGGAGCACCGCCATGCCTTCGGGTCCCTCCCGCCTGCCGTCCGACCGGCTGCTGACCGTCCTGACCTGCCCCCTGTGCCCCTCCCGCCTCACCCGCGCCGACGGCGCCCTGCGCTGCGCCGGGCGCCACACCTTCGACATCGCCCGCCACGGCTACGTGAGCCTGCTGACAGGTGGGCGCCCCGCCGCGAGCGCCGACTCCGCCGGCATGGTCCGCAGCCGCGCGGCGTTCCTGCGCGCCGGGCACTACGACCCGCTCGCCCGGGCCATCGCCGGCCTCGCCGCCGGTCTGGCACCGGCCGACGCCACCGTGCTGGACGCCGGAGCGGGCACCGGCCACTACCTGGCCGCCGTCCTGGACGTCCTGCCCGGGGCCCTGGGCGTCGGCCTGGACACCTCCGCCGCCGCCCTGCGCGCCACGGCCCGGGCCCATCCCCGCGCGGAGGCCGCGGGCTGGGACGTCTGGCGGCCCTGGCCCGTGCGCACCGGCTGCGCCCACCTCGTGCTGAACGTCTTCGCGCCCCGCAACGGCCCCGAGTTCCACCGGGTCCTGCGCCCGGACGGCGCCCTGCTCGTCGTCACGCCCACGGGACGGCACCTGCGTGAACTGCGCGAGCCCCTCGGGCTGCTGGCGGTCGACCCCAGGAAGGAGGAACGCCTGCGCCGGACCCTGTCGGCCGCCTTCCGGCTCGATCGCACCGAGCCGCTGGAGTTCGCCCTGGCCCTGACGGCCGGGGACGCCACCGCCCTGGCGGCCATGAGCCCGGCCGCCCGCCACCTCGACGCGGCCGAACTGCGGGGCAGGGCGGACCGGTTGGGCACGCCGGTGCGGGTGACCGCGTCGTTCGCGCTGTCGGTGTACCGGCCCCGCGGGTCCGTCCGGTGACCCGTGCGGGCGAGGTGCTCCCGCACGGTCACCGGGTCAGCCCGCCGTCCCCAGCCCCGAGGCCCGGCCCGCACCGTCCCACCGGACCTGGAGGACGTGGTCGACGGCCTCCCGGTCGAGCGGGCCGAAGACGTGCGGGAACAGCGTGTCCCCGCGGACCCCGGGCGGCGGAGCGGGGGCCGCCGCCTCCCATTCCACCCTGGCGGTCAGCCGCGTCTCGTCGAGCGCGAGCACCAGCAGGGGCCGGGGCGCGTCCCGGTAGAAGGCGTTGACGACGGCCAGCGTGGTCGCCTCGTCCGGGGAGCAGTGCACGAAGCCCTCCTCGGCGAGGGAGGCGGGGGCGTACGGCCGGCCGGGTTCGCTGTTCCAGACGGTGCTCGGTACGACGTGATAGATCATGGCCCCGTTATAGCCGCTCCGTTTCCCGTATGGCCCGCTCCGCTTCACAGGCCGAGGGCGGCGACGGTCCGCCGGGTCGCCTCGGCGATCAGGGCGTCCGACGGCTCGGCGCCGTAGCCCGGGCGGTCGGTCATCACGGCGAGGACCAGCGGCTCGGAGCGGGGCGGGCGCACGACCGCGACGTCGTTGGCCCGGCCGTAGTGGCCCGTGCCGGTCTTGTCGGCGACCCGCCAGCCGCTCGGCAGTCCGGCCCGGATGCGGCGGGCGCCCACGGGGGTCGCGTTGCGGGTGAGCCAGTCCAGGAGCAGCGCGCGGTCGCGGGCGGGCAGGGCGCTGCCCAGCAGCAGCGTGCGGAAGTCGGTGGCGACCGCCTCGGGTGTGGTGGTGTCGCTGGGGTCGCCCGGCGGGACGTCGTGCAGTTCGGGCTCGTAGTGGTCCATGCGGCTGGTCCTGTCGCCGAGTCCGCGCAGGTAGGCGGTGAGTGCGTCCGGGCCGCCGATCTCGCGCATCAGCAGGTTGCCGGCCGCGCCGTCACTGAAGCGGACGGCGGCGTCGCAGAGCTGGCGCAGGGTCATGCCCGTCGCCAGGTGCCGGCCGGTGACCGGTGTGGTGGAGCGCAGGTCGGCCCGGGTGTAGGTGACGCGCCGGTCCAGGTCGTGCGGGGAGCGGTGGTGCAGGACCGCCGCGGCGGCCAGGGCCTTGAAGACCGAGCAGAACGCGAAGCGTTCCCCGGCGCGGTGCGCGACCGTGGCCCCGGTGCCGGTGGCGAGCGCGTAGACGCCGACCCGGGCGCCGTACGCGCGCTCCAGGTCCGCCAGCCGGGCGCGGCGCACCGGCGGCCGGCTCGGCGGCGCGGCGGACCGGGTGGCGGTCGCCTCCCCGCCGGTGCGGCCGGCGGGCCGACCGCCGCCGCATCCGGCGAGGGGGAGGGGCAGCAGGGTGGCGGCGGCCAGGAAGGAACGGCGGGTGGACACGGACCGGTCGTGGGTCATACGGATGTTCTCCTCACTCGGGCGGTTCCCCGGGCCCGCGGCCTCATTCCGCGTCGCCGGGCACCGCTGCCAGCAGGCTTCGGACGACCGGTCCGGCCGATCCGCCGCCGGTGACGCCCTCCTCGACGACGCAGGCGACGGCCACGTTGCCCCGGTGGGCGACGAGCCAGCCGTTGTTGTCCTGGTCGTCGGAGACCTCGGCGGTGCCGGTCTTCGCGCCGATCTCGCCGGGCAGGCCGGCGAGGACCTTCGCGGTGCCGTCGGTGACGGTGGCCCGCAGCATCGCGCGCAGCTGTGTGACCACGCCCTCCGGCAGCGGGGTCGTCTCGGTGGTGTCCTCGGTGCCGGCGGTCAGCGAGGGCTGGTGGAACGTGCCGGACACGGCCGTCGCCGTCACGGACGCCATGATCAGCGGATTGGCCTGCACCCGGCCCTGCCCGATCATCGAGGCGGCCTTCTCCGTCTCGTCCTTCGGCACCGGCACCGAGCCGTCGAACGTGGGCGCCCCGACGTGCCACTCCTGGCCGACGCCGAAGTACCTGCGGGCCACCTCGCCGAGCTCCCCGTCGTCCAGCCGGTCGCGCAGGCTGATGAACGCGGTGTTGCACGACTCCGTGAAGTCCTTGCGGAAGGTCGCGCCCGGATGCGCGGACAGTTCCACGTTCTGGAACCGCTTGCCCACGGTCAGGTACTTCGGGCAGTCCACCACGTCGTCCGGAGCGACGGCGCCCTTCAGCAGCAGCGCGCTGCTGGTGACGATCTTCCATGTGGAGCCGGGCGCGTAGGTGCCGGACAGCGCGCGGTTGAAGCCGGGCGCCGGGGAGTTGGCCACGGCCAGGACCTCTCCGTCGTCGATGCGCAGCGCGACCAGGGCGGCGTTCCTGCCGTCGGCGTGCTCGGCGAGGGCCCGCTCCGCGGCGGACTGCCAGTCGGCGTCGAGGGTCGTCCGGACCGGTCCCTGGTCCGCCCGGGCCGTCCTCGCGCCGAAGGTGGCCTCGGTGCGCTCCACCTTCCCGGTGGCCCGGTCGACCAGGCGGATCGCGCCGCGCGCGCCGGTGTCCGTGCCGCCGCCCCCGGCGAGCCGGGTCATCAGCGGCGCCAGGGAGGGGTGGTCGGCGGCGGACAGGGTGGTCCCCTCCCGGTCCTCGACCTCCGGGGGTTCGGTCTCCTCGCGCTCCAGGCGGAACTTCTCCGTGTCGCTCAGCCGCGGGTGGACGAGGGACAGCGTCCAGTCCACCTTCCAGGTGCCGTCGCCCTGCTCGCGCAGCGGCAGCTTCGACTCGTAGGTCCAGGTGCCCAGGCCGGTGACGGGCATCCGGGCGGTGAAGGGGACGGTGACCGTGCCGTCCCCCGTCTCGCTGGCCGTCCCGGCCGTGAGCCTCGGGTCGTCGATGTCGAGCCCGGTGGTGAAACTGTCCAGCACCCGCCGCGCCGTCCCGGGGCTGGTCGTCCGGCCCGCCGCCGCCGGCACGCGGCCGGCGGCCCAGTCGGCGAGGAACGCGCGGGCCTGTTTCCCGGCCTCCGGGTCGGGCCCGGCGTCCCGCTCGAAGGGCCCGAGACCGGCCGCGTACGCCCCGCCCGCGAGGGCGGCGAGCACCACGGCCCCGGCCACGGCCGCCCGCAGGGCCCTGCGGCGCGGTCCGGGTGTGCCGGTGGTGACGCCCGTGTGGTGGGTGTGAGTGTCCATGTGCCGAGGACAGCAGCGGCCCGGCATCCTGTCCAAGACCGGTATCGGTGTCGGACCGATATCCCTTCGATATGCTCCCTGCTCGTGGACCTGGTGCGGCACCTGGAGTGCTTCGTGGCTGTTGCAGAAGAGTCACACTTCGGCCGTGCCGCCGCCCGGTTGGGCATGGCCCAGCCGCCGCTGTCGCAGCGCATCCAGCGGCTGGAGAGGCACCTCGGCGTCCGGCTCTTCGAACGCACCAGCCGGCAGGTGACCATCACCGAGGCGGGGACGCTGCTGCTGGCCGAGGCGCGTGAGGTGCTCGCCCGTTCCGAGGCGCTGCTGGCCACCGCGCGCCGCATCCGCGACGGCGAGACCGGGCTGCTGCGGGCCGCCCTGCCCCCGGACGTCTCCGGCGAGACGGTCGCCGCGCTGCTCACGGCGTTCGCCGAGACCGCCGCAGGCCTGCAACTGGAGCTGCACGAACTGTCCACCGCCCAGCAGCTGGAGCGGTTCGCCGCGCACGAGCTGGACGTCGGGCTCATCCACCACCCCTGTGACGTCTCCGGCCTTGAGCTGGGCCCGGTGCTCCGCCGCGAGCTGGGCGTGCTGCTGCCCGGCGACGCGGTGGAGGCCGGGCTCGACGAGGTCCCGCTCGCCTCCCTCACCGGCCACGACCTGATCCTCTTCCCCCGCGCGGCCGCCCCCGCCGTCTACGACGACCTGCTCACCACCTGCGCCCGCAACGGCTACACCCCGCCCGCCGTACGCCACGCCCAGGGCGCCAGCTTCGTGCGCGGCCTGGTGCTGTCGGCCCGGGCGGTCGCGCTCAGCCCGCGTGACGCGCACGGCCACGGGGAGCGACCAGCGCCCCCGGAAGCGGACAGCGGCGTCGTGTGGCGTCCCCTCACCGGCGCCCCGCTCGCCCTGCGGCACTCCGTCGCCTGGCCCGGCGGCCGGGGCGACGCCGCCGTCGGCGCGTTCGCCGAGGCCGCGGTGCAGGCGCTGCGCGGCACCGCCGGCGCCACCCCCGACCTGCCCTCCCGCCCGCTCCACCTGCGCCCGGCCTCGGAGTACTGGCTGTGACCGACGTCCTCGCCCGCATCCACGCGGCCTTCGCCGACGCCGGGGTCACCGGCCGGCTGCACGCCGTCGACATCGACTCCGGCGCGCAGCTCGACGCCGGTGCCGACCAGCCGGTGTGCACCGCCAGCGTCCACAAGCTGTGCCTGCTCGTCGCGCTCCACCAGCGGGCGGTGGAAGGGCTGCTGGACCTCACCGAGCAGATCGAGTGCCCGCCGCAGGGCCGCACCACCGGGCCGACGGGGCTCGCCGCGATGCTCGACGGGGCCCGGCTGTCCCTGCGGGACCTCGCCTACCTGATGATGTCCGTCAGCGACAACGCCGCCGCCGACCTGCTGCTGGCGCGCGTCGGCCTCGACGCCGTCAACCACGCCACGGCCCGTCTCGGGCTCACGCACACCTACGCCGTCCACACCTTCGGCGAACTCCTCGCCACCATCAGGGAGGACGCCGGTCCCGGCGGCGCCGGGGCGCTGGCCGACCCGCACGTCGTCACCCGGCTCCGCGCGCTCGACCCGGCCCGCACCAACCGCAGCACCCCGCGCGACATGACCCGCCTGCTCGCCGCCGTCTGGCGCGACGAGGCGTGCCCGCCGGAGCACGGCGCGGCCATCCGGCGGGTCCTGGGACTCCAGGTGTGGCCGCACCGGCTGGCTTCCGGCTTCCCCTTCGACGACGTGCACGTCGCCGGCAAGACGGGCAGCCTGCCGACCGTGCGCAACGAGGTCGGCGTCGTCGAGTACCCCGACGGGGGCCGCTACGCCGTCGCCGTCTTCACCCGCACGGCCCGCACCTCCGCGCTGCTTCCCGCCGCCGACGCCGTCATCGGCACGACGGCCCGCCTGGCCGTGGACGCCCTGCGGGCGCGCTGACGGACCCGCCGGGGCCCACGGCGGGGACCCGACGCGGACGCGCGGACGACCCGGCGCGGGCGCTCAGAGCTGGAACTCGGCCGGGGACACCCCCAGCGCCGCGCAGGCCTCGCGCAGGACCTGGGCCTCGGCCTGGGAGAAGTGGCCGTCGGCACCGGCGATGACCATGCCGGTCTGGATCACGGCCCGCGCCTCGGTGGGCTTCTTGGCGGCCTTGGCGATCTCCTGCAGCGCCTCCGCCTTGCCGTGCTGGAAGTTGTGCGTCAGCTGGTCCACGTGCTTGTTGAAGCGCTGGCGCAGCTGCTCCGGCGGGAAGTTCTGCAGCACGTCGTTGCCGAGGATCATCGACTCGACCTGCTGGCGCTCCGAGGGGTCCACCTGCCCGTCGGCCGCCGCGACCAGGGCGCACACGGCCATGCTCGCGTCCCGGTAGGCGCCGCTCTTCAACTCGTTCTTCAGCGAACCCAGCTGCGACTTGAACAGGCCGATCAGCTGGGCCTTGCCGCCCCCGCCGGACCTCGCCCCGCCGGGCGTGCCGTGGCCGCCGGGCGTGCCGTGGCCACCCGCCGTGCCGTGCCCGCCGGGCGTGCCGCGCCCGGCCTGTCCCTGCTGCAGGGCCTTGGCCTGGTCCTTGAGCCGGTCCCACACTGCCATTGCCGTCACCTCGGTATTCGTCAGCGTCAAAGGGCGCACCCGCTCACGCGCGCACACCCTCCCAACGCCCGGCCCACGGGCAAAGGTTCCGCAAACCCGGCGGCAGCAGCCGGCCCCCACGGCTACCGGCGGTCGGTGGCCGGCTCCCCGGCCGTGCCCGCGCGGGCCGAGGAGGGCACCGGCCGGACCGAGGTCGGCGCGGCCGAGGGGGAATCCGGCGCGGAACCGGCGCCGTCGTCGCGCGTGGCGGAACGGGTGGCCGCGGTGCGGGGGCTGGTGGGACGGGAATCCTCGGCGCGGGGAGCCTCGGTACGGGGGCTCCCGGTACCGGGAGCGGGTGTCCGGGAGCGCTCCGAGGGGTCCGCGGCGGAGTCCGGCGCGGAGGGCGACGGGGGAGCCGGAGTGACGGGTGCCGGGGCCGCGGGCGGCGGCGCCATCGGCACGGCCGGGGCGGCGGGCTCCCCGGGCGCCGTGAGGCGCAGCGGCAGGAGGACGAGGGCGGCCACCGCGCAGCACAGGCCCGCTCCGGCCGCGGTGCGCACCAGGCGCCGGCGGGCAGCCCGGCGGCGGACCGCCTCGAACTGGCCGGGCGGCGCGCCCAGGTAGTCGGGTGCGGACGGCCGAAGGATCACGGCGAGCGGGTCGTCGGGGCCGGACTCCGGCTCGCCCGGGGCGTCGTCAAGGCGTGTGGTCAAGGCTTCTCCTCAGATGGACGCGGAGCAGTTCCCGGGCCGCGTGCAGGTCGGCCTTGACGGTTCCTTCCTTGCGCCCGGTCAGGGCGGACACCTCCCGGACCGGCATGTCAGCGTAGTAGTGGAGGAGGATCGGGACGCGCAGCCGTTCCGGCAGCGCCTGGACCAGCAGCCGCACCGACGGATCGGCCTGCTCGGTGTGGGGGCGTACGGCGGCCTCCGAGGTGACGCGGTGCAGGGCCCGGCGCTCGCGTTCCAGCTTGCGCCAGTGGTCCCGGACGAGGTTGGCCGCGGTGACGTAGAGGAAGCCGCGCGGCTCCTCGACGGACGTCCAGCGGGCCCACAGCCGGGTGAACGCCTCCGAGGCGATCTCGTGGGCCGTCTCGTCGTCGTCGACGAGCCGGCGGCACCAGCCGGCGAGACGCGGGTAGAGGGCGGCGAACAGCTCGGACGCGGCCTTCTCGCGGGACCGTTTCAACGCTCTCCAGGGGTGGGGGACTCGGCGCCGTCGCGCACGGCGAACACGATCACGTTGTCCGCGTATCCGTCGCCGGTACGCGCTCCGCCGCAGGTGACCAGCCGCAACTCCGGGCGGTCCACGTTCCCGTAGACGTCGTCCACCGGGAAGTCCCGCTTCGGGACGGTCCGTACGGCGGTGACGGCGAACCGCGCCGCCGTGCCGTTCTCCAGGCGCGCCTCGATCCGGTCGCCGCGGCGCAGCCGGGCCAGGTGGCGGAAGACCCCGTCGCCGTACCGCCCGACCGTGACGTGGCCGAGGAGCACCGACGGCCCGGTCCGGCCCGGGGGCGGCGAGTGCCGGTACCAGCCCGCCCGGTCGTGCGCCTCGACGGGCGGTACCTGCACGGTGCCGTCCGCGGCCAGGCCCAGCGGGATGACCGGGGTGTCGACGCCGATCGCCGGGACCAGCAGCCGCACCGGGACCGGACGGCTCCCGGTGCGCGGCCCCCCGCTCCCCTCCGGCGACGGCGGGTTCCCGGCGGCGCGCGGCCGCGCCGCCGGACCACCACCGCAGGCCGTCAGCACGGAGGCCAGGGCCCCGGCCGTGAACGCGCGCCTGGAGAACGCCGTCATGCCCCGCTCGCCCGGCGGCGGCGCACGGCGACGACCGTGCCGCCCCCCACGAGGAGCACCGCGGCGGCGCCCGCGCCGATCGCCGTGCCGTCGGTGCCGGAGCCCGCGGATCCCGTCGTCACACCGGTGTCGGGAGCGCCGCTGGGCACGACGGACACCTGGTCCCGCGCCGGTGCCCGGGTCGGTTCGGCGCGCGGGGCCGGGCGGGTGCGTTCGGCGGGAGGAGCCGGCTTGGGCGCGTCGGTCGCATCCGGGTGGGTGGTCGGCCGGGTGGTCGACGGCACGGGGCTCGGGGTCGTCGCCCCGTCCGCGAACGCGGGCCCCGTGCCCATCAGTACGGCGGTGCCCGCGAGGGCCAGCAGGCTGAGGACGGTTCGGCGCATGGAGTCGCACTCCCAGGTCGGTGAACAGGTCGTGCGGAGAGACGAGGCGGGAACGGAGCGCGTTGTAAAGAGATGGCAAAGTCACGGCAGTGCCTGGGACTCGTGGTGGTCCCGGGAAGCGCGATGCGCCCCGGGAAGCACCGGGCCCCGGACCCCCCGTGCGGTACGGGGCGTCCGGGGTCCGGGCGGGGCGGGACGGGTCAGCGCAGGGTGCCCAGGCGGTCGAGCCGCTCGTTCACGCCGTTGCGCAGCTCACCGAGGGTCGTGCCCGCGGGGGCCTTCTTCGGCGTGGCGGACGGCGGCTGGGTCTCGTCCGCGCAGGTCGTGCCGCGCGCCGGGACCTTGAGGCCGACGAGGTAACCGGTCACGGCGTCCGTCGCGCAGGCGCTGCGGCCGAAGGCGGTGTGCCCCTCGGCCCGGAAGGTCAGCAGCCGGCCGTTGTCGAGCTTCCGGGACAGGGCCACCGCGTCCTGGTACGGGGTGTCCGGGTCGCCGGTGGTGCCGAGGACCAGGATCGGCGCGGAGCCCTTCGCCCGGAAGGAACCGCCGTAGCGGCTGGGCTTCTCGCCGGTCCACTGCGCGCAGGCCGTGGCGTGCTGGTGGTCGTAGGTCGGCGGGCCGTACGCCATCGCCGGGCCGAGCAGCGGCGCCAGTTCGGCGTTCCGGGTCACCTGCCGCTTCAGCAGGGCCGGATCACGCGGGTAGTCCTTGTCGACGCACTCGACGGCCACGTTCGGGTTGAGGAAGTCGTAGCTGGCCGGGGACGGGGGCCGCAGCAGGAACGAGGTGTTGTCGCGCTGCTGCGCCTTGCGCAGGGCCTGGCCGAGGGAGGGCCAGATGACCTTGCCCTCGTTGATGTTGAACATCAGGCGGTAGACGAGGGTGTACCCGTTGGCCTGCCCGCCGTTGGCGGTCGGCACGGGGCTGGCGTCCAGGTCGGCCTTGAGCTTCTCGAACGCGGCCCGGGGGTCGCCGTCCCCGAACCCGCACGTGGCCTGGTCGGCCTTGCACCAGTCGAGGAACCGGCCCATGGCGCCGTCCAGCGCCAGGTACTGGGGCCGGTCGTAGGCGTACGGCCGCTTCGCGTAGTGCTCCGGGTCGTAGGCGCCGTCGAGCACCAGGGCGCGTACCCGCTCGGGGAACATGGCGGCGTAGACGGTCCCGATGTAGCTGCCGAACGACCGCCCGTAGTACGTCAGTTGCTCCTCCCCGAGCGCCTGCCGCAGCAGGTCGATGTCCCGGGCGACGTACCCGGTCCCGACGTACGGCAGGACGTCGCCCGCGTTGTCCTGGCAGCCCTGCACGAACGAGGCGGCCTGGCGCACGGCGGGTTCGTAGGCGTCCGGGCCGGGGGCGCCCTTGGCGGCGGTGACGGCCTGCGTGTACGTCGGGTCGTCCCAGCACACCACCTGCGAACTCCGGCCGACACCGCGGACGTCGTAGCCGAAGACGTCGAAGTTGTCGCGCAGGGAGGCCGGCAGGCCGGCGTAGTTGTTGCGCACGAAGTCGACGCCGGAGTTGCCGGGGCCGCCGGGCTGGAGGAAGAGGGTGCCCTTCTTCGCGCCCTGGTCCGCGGCCTTCTTGCGGACGACCGCCAGGGTGATGGTTCTGCCCTGCGGGTCGCGGTAGTCCAGCGGCACCTCCGCGTTCGCGCACTCGAACCCGCCCTGGCAGTCGGCCCAGGCGAGGGTGGGCACGGTCGGCTGCGGGCCGGTCGCGGTGGCGGGCTGGGCGGCCATCACCTGGGGTGCGGCGGCACCGGAGACGGCCAGGGCGAGGGCGGCGGCGAGGGCGACGCGCAGCCGGGTCAGACGTCTGCGCGTCGGCGCCCCGGCCCGGCGTTCACCGTGTTCTGTTGTTCTCACTGAGTGTTTCCCCCTCGGGCGCGGGGCGTTGGCCCGGCGCTCGGTCGGTTGGTCGGTCGTCGATCGGACTGGTCGGTCGGTGGCAGTTTCCGGCCAGGTCGGGCGGCAGGCACCGGCCGCGGTCGGATTGTCGACGTACTGGGACGTGATCTTTGCATTGCCCGGCGGTAGTTGCGCGGGTGTTCACGTGTGGAGACCGGGAATCCGGCCGGTCCGTTCCCGAGCGGGACGTCGGGGCGTACACCGTGTCAGCGCAGGGCGTCGATCGCCGCCGTGATCAGGGCCCGGGCAGCCGCCCCGTACACGGCGTCCCCGCGGAGCTGTTCGAACGCGCGCAGGTACAGGGCGATCTCGGCAGGCTGGGTGATGCGCACCCGGGCCGAGACGAGTTCGACGGACACCATCCGGTCGTCGTAGACGTGGAAGGTCTCGCGCGGCCACTGTGCCCGGGTGGGTGCCGACATGGGGATGATGCCGAGGGACACCTGGGGCAGGGCTCCCACGGTGAGCAGATGACCCAGTTGGGCGGCCATGCCCTCGGCGTCGCAGATCCGGTGCCGCAGGGCGTCCTCTTCTACCACGAACACGAAGCGGTGCCCCGGTTCGTGAAGCACACGGGACCGCTCCACGCGGGAGCGCGCCGCCGCGGCGCTGTCGTCGACCGGCACGTCCCGGAAGCGTGCGCTGATCCCGAGGACTCCGGTCGCGTACCCTTCCGTCTGGAGCAGGCCCGGCACCAGCGTCGAGGAGTAGACGCGGAAGAGCTTCGTGTCCTGGAAGAGCCTGGGTTCGCTGTTCTGCAACGCCTTCAGACCGGCGCGTACCTGAG
Organism: Streptomyces sp. NPDC044921; assembly: GCF_056432865.1. NCBI lineage: Bacteria > Bacillati > Actinomycetota > Actinomycetes > Kitasatosporales > Streptomycetaceae > Streptomyces > Streptomyces sp. NPDC044921. The sequence continues at coordinate 290,500 of NZ_JBWKIF010000006.1, read as the reverse complement.
TGCGCCACTCCGTGTACAGGGACTCGGCGTGGAGGGACTGGGTGATCAGGCCCTCCGCCTGGTCGGCGACCCCGCAGGCCGCGCACCACTTGCGGATGTCCGTGGCCGTGGGCGCCGTACGCGCGTTCTCGATCCGTGAGGTCTTCGCGTGGTGCCATGCGCACCGGGCGGCCAGCTCACTGACCGTCAGCCCCGCGGCCCTGCGCAGGTCGCGCAGTCGCTGTGCGACCACCTCGCGTGCGGCCTGGGCGGACGAGGAGGGGGAGTGAGGCATGAACGGGCCTGTCGCGGTGGGTGCCGGGTCACTGGATCTCGTACTGGTCGTGTGGGACGGCACGTGCCCACACGGCTTCGAATGCCTCGGCGCACAGTTTCGCGGCCGCCGGCTCCGAGCAGACCTCACCTCCTGCGGACACCCCGTCGCCGGTGAAGTGGTTCCAGTAGACCGTGCGGTCGTCGAAGAGCCAGAAATCGTTGCCGGGCAGCGCCAGGTCGGAGGCCCGGCGCCGGGGCAGCCAGCGTACGAGTTCACCGGCTGCGACGTTGGTGAAGGTGAGGCTGTGCAGGAACCGGGTGTAGTCGCTGACCGGTTCCGACACGATCCGCGCCCGGCGGATCACCACTCCGCGCGCCACCGTCTCCTCCACCAGGCTGAGCCAGGGACGCCACCACGAGGCGCGGTCGGCGGGATCGTGCCGGATGCCGCGGCGCCAGGCGGCGAACGGCTCGGACTCGTAGTCCACGGCGTACGTGTCGCGCATCTCCAGGTGGACAGCGGACCGTCGGGCACCGGCGAGCAGGTCAGCAATCGACCCAGACAGTGGGTGATTCGTGATCCCCGGTGTTCGGGTCGATACCGATGAACAAGAGCGGCACGGCTGCCTCCCCCACGGTGATGTGCAGGACTGTGCATCACGCTCACGCTCGCCGGGCGGTCGGTCAAGAGGTCGGGACCACCATCAGCCGAAGGTATGACACTTGGTGCACACATGTGCACATCGCTGGTGCGGCCCCACCCCGTCACACCTAGCGTCGGCATCATGAACGCCACGGCCCCGGCCTCCGCCGAAGTCCCGCCGGACCTCACGACGATGCGAGCGGCCGCGCAGCGGATGCTGTGCCCCGATTCCGGCCCCGACGCCCTGCCGCCGGCCACCGCCCAGTTGGCCGCATGCGTCGCCGAGCTGCGCGCCTACATCGAGCAGTTGGCGCCCGCGGTGCAGCAGATCGCCGAGCGGTTGCCCGCGACGAACGTCACCGCCTACGGCGCCCTGGCCTGCGTCACCGAGGCGCGCGGGAAGCTCCGTGCTCCCGAACTGGGCCTCGCCGCACCGGGCGACGGCGCCAGGTACGCCCGGAAGCTCGCCCGGGTGCTGGGTGCCCTGTGCGAGTACCACGACATCCTCGGCATTCTGGTCACGACCGGCGAGACACCGGAGCAGACGGCGGCTCGCCGCCTCGGTGACCACTGTGTGACCTGTCTGACCTGCCGGGCCGTGGACGACGAAGGAGCTAACGCCGCACTGCCCTGCGCCGAGCACGACCGGCTGTACGCGGCATACCGGCAGGCAAGGGCCCGTCTCTCCGCGGCCCGTCTGGGTGAGCGGTGACCGACCTCGTCGTGATAGCCCGTACAGGTGCCCCGTCCGGCCCACGGGGCAGGAAGGGACGTCCGACATGCCCGCGCTTCATCCCGCCTCCGTCGAGCCGTACGCCCACGGCATGCTCGACGTCGGTGACGGCAACCTCCTCTACTGGGAGACCTGCGGAAACCCCGCCGGCAAGCCCGCCCTCGTGCTGCACGGCGGTCCCGGGTCCGGGGCGGGGCCGTCCTGGCGGCGCCTGTTCGACCCGGCGGCGTACCGCGTCGTGCTGTTCGACCAGCGCGGGTGCGGGCGCAGCACGCCCGACGCGGCGGATCCGAAGACCTCGCTCGCCGCCAACACCACCCAGCACCTGATCGCCGACATTGAACTGCTGCGCCGTCACCTCGGCATCGACGAGTGGCTGGTCCTGGGCGGCTCCTGGGGCGTCACTCTCGCGCTGGCCTACGCGCAGCAGCACCCCGGGCGGGTCTCCGAGCTGGTGCTCTTCAGCGTCACCAACACCACGCGCCGCGAGGTGGAGTGGGTCACGCGGCACATGGGGCGCATCTTCCCCGAGGAGTGGGCCCGGTTCCGGGACGCCGTGCCGGAGGGGGAGCGTGAGGGGAATCTGGCCGACGCGTACGCCCGGCTGCTCGCGGATCCCGATCCGGCCGTGCGGGAGCGGGCCGCGCGGGAGTGGTGCCGCTGGGAGGACGTGCACGTCTCCACCCACCCGGGGCACCGGCCCGACCCGCGCTTCGAGGACCCCCGCTTCCGGTTCCGGTTCGCCCGCCTCGTCACGCACTACTGGCGGCACGCCGCCTTCCTGGAGGACGGGGCGCTGCTGCGCGACGCGGGGAAGCTCGCCGGCACCCCCGGTGTGCTGATCCACGGCCGTCTGGACATCAGCGGACCGCCGGACGTGGCGTGGCGGCTGGCGCAGGTGTGGCCGGACGCGGAGCTCGTGCTGATCGGAGACGAGGGGCACGGGCTGTCCGGGAGCACCTCGACGGGGGCGGTCGTGGGGGCGACGGACCGGTTCCGCCCGCTGTGCGGACGGTAGCCGCTGCCCAGGAGACCGGCTGCTGCGGGCGGCGACAGGTCGGGGAGCGGCCCGGGCAGCGGTGGCCTCACCCCCCGAACACCCCCCGCCCCACCCGAAGGAACTCCCGCACCGCGGGCCCCTGCGCCTCCCGCCACACCAGCGCCAGCAGTGCCGGTGCGGTGACGTCGGTGATCGTGCGGGTGACGAGGCGGTCGTCCGCGCCCCGCGTCATCGAGGCGCTCAGGACCGCGACGCCGAGTCCCCGGGCGGCCAGGTCCGTGATCGCGTCCGGAGCGCTGGCCTGCAGGGCGACGGCCGGGCGCAGGTCCCGCGCGGCGCAGGCGCGGTCGAGGACGGTGCGCAGGCCCGTGCCCGGGGGCATGCACACGACCGGGTGGGCGGTGACGTCGCGCAGCGTGACGCGCCGCCGGTCCGCCAGGGGGTGGCCCGGCGGAACCGCCACCACGAGCCGCTCGCTGACGACCGTCAGCGCGTCGAGCCCTTCGGGGGGCTCCGCGACGCCGACGAGCGCCACGTCCACGTCACCGGCGCGCACCGCCTCGACCAGCCGGTCGGAGGTGTCCTCCAGCAGGGAGATCCCCACACCCGGGTGGGCCCGGTGGAACGCGGCCAGCGTCTCGAACAGGGGCGTCACCGTGCAGCCGGTGACCATGCCGACCACGAGCCGTCCCCGGATCAGGCCGTTGACCTCGCCCACCGCCTGCCCGACCGCTCCGGCCGCGGCGAGCGCCGCACGGGCGTGATCGAGCGCGGCCCGTCCCGCCGGGGTGAGGGTGACGGCACGCGCCGAGCGGTCGAACAGCTCGGCGCCGAGCTCCCGTTCCAGCCGGCGGATCTGGGCGCTGACCCCGGACTGGCTGATGTGCACCCGCTCGGCGGCCCGCGTGAAGTTCCGCTCCTCGGCGACGGCGACGAAGTACTCCAGCTGCCTCAGCTCCATGACTGGATATTCTAGTTTTCAGCAGAACCAGCTGTTGGACTTCTGGACGGGGGCCACGGAGGCTGGAGGGGCAGGAGAGCCCACCCGAGGAGAGACCCGTGCACGAGAAGGCCATGCGCCCCGAGGACCTCACCCGCCTCTTCGTCGAACGCTCCAACGCCGGTGACGCGGCCGGGGTCGCCGCGCTCTACGAGGAGGACGCGGTGCTGGCCTACCCGCCCGGGGAGCGGACGGTCGGGCGGGAGGCGATCCGCGCCCTGTGGGAGGAGGTGCTGGCCGGCCGGCCCCGCTTCGAGCCGGAGACGCCCCTGCCGACCCTGGTCAGCGGCGATCTCGCCCTCACCGCGACCCCGCCGGGGGACGGCGCCGGGGCCCGGGCCCAGGTGGCCCGCCGCCAGCCGGACGGCAGCTGGCTGCGCGTGCTGGACCAGCCGGAGTTCCGTCCGCCCGCCGGGTGAGAGCGGCCGCCGGGCCGGTACGGGAAAGCCCCCGCCGTGCGGCGGGGGCAGGGGGAGCGCGGGGAGCCGGCCGGGCTCGTCAGGCACCTCGGTGCCGGCGAGCCCGGCCGCACCGGCTGACGCGGTGGCTACTGCGTCACCTCCGTCACCCGCCAGCGCTGGTTCGCCCCCGAGTTGGGCTGCCAGACGCCCACGGGCGCGTTCTCGCTCGTCGACTGGCCCGAGACGTCCGGGAGTTGACCCGTGGCCGCGTTGACGAGGGTCCACGTGCCGTCGCCGGTCGTGGAGGCGATCCACTCCGCGGCCCTGTCCCGGCGGCCCGTGTCCGGCTCGGCGACCAGGGCACCGCCGCGCACGGCGAGGCGCTTGTCCGACGTGGCCTCGGTGAGGACGTAACGCCGGTGGTTGCCGGTGCCGCGGATCTGCTCCACCGTCCACTGGCGGCCCGCCGGGTCGGCGGAGGCGCCGCGGATGACCAGCCCCGTGCCGTTGCCGGCGATCGTGAGGTCCTTGCCGCTCTGCACGCCGGTGAGGCGGTAGGTGTGGCCCTTGCGCAGTTCCGCCGCGTCCTTCGCGACGCCCGAGACGCCCTTGACGAGGAAGGACGTCACCGACTGGGCGGGCACGGGGACAGTGGCCCGCTCGCCCGTGACGCGGACGGGGCGCTGCCTGCCCAGCTTGCCGTCGGCGCTGGTCACCACCGGGGTGACGGTGGCGCGTGAGGAGACCCGGCCGAACTTCGACAGGTCGAGCGTGACCTCGCGTGCCTCGGTGGCGCTGTTGACGTGGACGACGGTCGCCGCGTCGCCCTTGCGGGAGACCGCCGCGGTGCTGGACGTGTCGTTCGTCTTGATCAGCCGGTCGCCGGGCTTGATGAAGTGCGTGAAGTTGCGGGCCGTGTCGAACTTGGTGTTCGTGTGGACCGGGCAGGTCTCCAGGGTGTCCTTGGCGGTGCAGCTGAACGGGAGCTGGATCTCGCCCCAGTTGCCGCCCTTCGCCGACTCCCCGCCGGGCTTCATGTTGTCGTAGTCCTCGACGGGCTGCCAGAACACCCAGGCCTTCGGCTCCAGTTCGCGCAGGTCGTCGACGATGCGCTGGGCGAGGCCGAGGCCGGGCCGCATGTCGGTGAAGCTCTGGCCGTCGCCCCAGTCGCCCTCGACCTCGCTCATCCACAGCGGCTTGCCGGCGGCCTTCGCCAGGTCGCGGACCGTGGTGCGCTGGCCGGTGCCGTAGGTGTGGACGTTCATCTGGCCGACCAGGTCGCGCACGTCCTGGGGGTAGGAGTTCCAGTTGGTGGCGAACGTACCCGGGTTGGTCTCGTCCATCGCGGATATCTCCGCGTCCGACGTGGACTTCCTCAGCACCGGGGCGAGCGCGCGCAGCACCTTCTGCTGGAGCTCGGGGCCCATGTGGGCGCCCTCCTGGCGGCCGCCGGTCGGCTCGCCGTCCGGGCCGAGCTTGGTGCCCCAGTAGTTGGTGTTCGGCTCGTTGAAGGGGTCGAGGGTGTCGACCTTGATGCCGTGCGCCTTCTCCAGCCGCTCGGTGGCGCCCACCAGGTACTTGGCGAAGTCCTCGACGGACTCGGGCTTCAGCTGGTCCTTGCCCGCGTCGAAGTTGCCGGAGACGTAGCCGCTCTCGGTCATGAACCAGGGCGGGGAGTTGCTGAAGGCCTCCCAGTGGGTGATGTCCTTCTTGATGCGGTCGACCCACCAGCGCTGCGTCTTGTCCGCGTTCTTGTTCCAGTCGGCCGGGTCCTCGGCGTCCCACCAGTCGACGTCCTCGCGGGTGGTGCCCGCCGGGGCCTTCCACCAGCCCTCGACCGCGCCGCCCGCGCGCAGGTAGTCCTTGACGTCCGGGGCGTTGCCGCCGCCGATGTTGTAGCGGGCGATGTTCAGCGCGAGGCCCTCGTCGCCGAAGAGGAGCCGGTACAGCTTCTCGCGGATCGCCGGCGGGTAGTCGCCGGTGGCGTTGGCGAACCAGACCAGGCTGGTGCCCCAGCCCTCGAACCTCTCGCCCGCGTAGGAGGGGTCCGGCCGCACGGTGACAGCGGCGGCGGCCCGGCCGGCCGCCGCCGGTTCGGCGTGGGCGGCCGGCAGGGTCGTCGTGGCCAGGAGGGTTCCGGTCGCCACGGCGGTGACGCCGATGGCCCCGAGGAGCCTTCTCTTGCGGGTGCGGTGTGCCATCTCGAGTACTCCAACTCTTCTGCGCGCCGCGCGTCCCGGCGGGCGCAGAGATCGGGGCCCAGGTTGGTGCGACTGGTCCGGTTGTGTCGCCTTCTCGTACGCTTCGTGCTCGCTATGTTTACGTAAACATCCGCTGGCGGGATGTCTACACTGTCCGAATCTCAGGGGTCAAGGAGTCGTTCCGGACCGGGGCCGGCGCCGGGAGGCGGCGCGGAGAGCGAGGGGCGGGTGGGCGCCGTGGACGGCGAGAGCGAGTCGAGGGGCACGAGCCGGACGAGAAGGCGCGCGGTCCGCCCCCGGCGGGGCGCGTCCATGGCCGACGTGGCGCGGCTGGCCGGGGTCTCCTCCCAGACGGTCTCCCGCGTCTCGAACGGCTTCGCCGGGGTCACCGAGGACACCCGCCGCGAGGTCCTGGCCGCCATGCGCGAACTGGGCTACCGGCCCAACAGCGCGGCCCGGGCCCTGCGCCGCGGTGAGTTCCGCACCCTCGGGGTGATCACGTTCTCCCTCTCCACCATGGGCAACATCCGCACCCTGGAGGCCATCGCCACCTCCGCGGCCGGACACGGCTACGCCGTCACGCTGCTGCCGGTGGCCGTCCCCACCCAGGACGAGGTGAACGGCGCGTTCTCCCGGCTGGGCGAACTGGCCGTGGACGCCGTGATCGTCATCATGGAGATCCACCTGCTCGACGCGGCCACGGTCTCCCTGCCCCCCGGGGTGCAGGTCGTGGTGGCCGACTCGGACGCGGGCGACCGCTACACCGTCGTCGACACCGACCAGGCGGGCGGCGCCCGGGACGCCGTACGCCACCTGCTCGACCTCGGCCACGAGACGGTGTGGCACCTGGCGGGCCCGGAGGACTCCTTCGCCGCGCAGCGCCGCGCCAACGCCTGGCGTGCGACGCTCACCGAGGCGGGCCGCACGGCGCCGCCCCCGGTGCGCGGCGACTGGTCGGCGGAGTCCGGCTACCGCGCCGGCCTCCTGCTGGCCGACGAGCCCGGCTGCACGGCCGTCTTCGCGGCCAACGACCAGATGGCCCTGGGCCTGCTGCGCGCCCTGCACGAGCGGGGCCGCCGCGTCCCCGACGACATCAGCGTCGTCGGCTTCGACGACATCCCCGAGTCGGCGTCCTTCCTCCCGCCCCTGACGACCATCCACCAGGACTTCGCCGCGGTGGGGCGGCTGTGCGTGGAGGGGGTGCTGGGCAAGATGCGCGAAGGGGACGCCGGCAGCGGCGGATCCGCCGGGGGCGGGCACGGCACGACGCTGGTGCCCACGCGGCTGGTGGTGCGCCAGAGCACGGCGCCCAGGGGCGGCCCGAGCGCGCGGGCCACCGGCACGGCCCGCACACCCGGGCCGAAGGCGCCTGGCGCACCCTCCTGACCACGGCCGAGGACCCGAGCCGCAGCGGCCCGCGGATCACCGGGGCCTGTGCGCGGGCCCCGGCAGCGGGGGGCGTCGAGCTACCTGCCGCCGGGCCGAGGCCCGGCCTTCCGGGCAAGCGCCCGGGAACCGGCCGCCCACGAGGGGGCGGCCGGACGGCAGGGAACGGGCCGGTGTGCCCCACGGCGGTGGTCAGGCCGACAGCGGGCCCGTCCCCCTGACGGGTTCACCGCACGACACCAGAGGTCAGCGGCGGCGGGCCCGGGGCGGCCTGCCCCGTCGGCCGGCCGGGGCCGAACCCGAGGAGGCGGGGCGGTTGGCGGCGGGCGGCGGGGTGAGGACGACGGGTACGCCCGAGGGTTCCTGCGCACCCGTGATGCGGCTCAGCTCCGCCTCGTCCGGGCCCACCCGGGTGATCCGCGGGGTGATGCCGGCGTCGGACATCAGCCGGGACATCTCGCGCCGCTGGTGCGGCAGGACCAGCGTGACGACGGTGCCGGACTCGCCCGCGCGCGCGGTGCGGCCGCCCCGGTGCAGGTAGTCCTTGTGGTCGGCGGGCGGATCCACGTTGACGACCAGGTCGAGGTTGTCCACGTGGATGCCGCGCGCGGCGACGTTCGTGGCCACCAGGACCGTGACGTCGCCGTCCTTGAACCGGGCCAGGGTCCGGGTGCGCTGGGACTGCGACTTGCCGCCGTGCAGCGCCATCGCGCGCACCCCGACCGCCAGCAGCTTCTTCGCCAGCCGGTCGGCGGCGTGCTTGGTGTCCAGGAACATGATCACGCGTCCGTCGCGGGCCGCGATCCGGGTCGTGGTGGCGTGCTTGTCGTCGTCCTCCACGTGCAGCAGGTGGTGCTCCATCGTGGTGACGGCACCCGCGGACGGATCGACCGAGTGCACCACCGGGTCGTGCAGGTACGCCCGCACCAGCCGGTCCACGTTGCGGTCCAGGGTGGCGGAGAACAGCATCCGCTGGCCCCCGGGGCGCACCTGGTCGAGCAGCGCGGTCACCTGCGGCATGAAGCCCATGTCGGTCATCTGGTCGGCCTCGTCGAGCACGGTGACGCCGACCCGGTCCAGCCGGCAGTCGCCGCGGTCCAGGAGGTCCTTGAGCCGGCCGGGCGTCGCGACGACGACCTCGGCGCCGGCGCGCAGGGCGTTCGCCTGGCGGCCGATCGGCAGTCCGCCGACCACCGTCGCGAGCCGCAGCCGCAGCGCCTTGGCGAACGGGGTGAGGGCGTCGGTGACCTGCTGGGCCAGCTCGCGCGTGGGCACCAGCACGAGCGCCAGGGGCTGCCGGGGCTCGGCCCGCTGCCCGTCGAGGCGGGCCAGCAGGGCGAGCCCGAAGGCGAGCGTCTTGCCCGAGCCGGTGCGGCCGCGGCCCAGGACGTCCCGGCCGGCCAGCGAGTTGGGCAGGGTGGCCGCCTGGATGGGGAACGGCTCGGTCAGCCCTTCCGCGCCCAGCGCGGCGAGCAGCCGCGGCGGCAGGTCGAGATCGGCGAACGCCTCGACGGCGGGCAGCGCCGGGGTGACGGTGACGGGCGGCGCGAACTCCCGGGCCGGGGCGGGGCGGCGGGCGCCGTGGCCGCCGTTCGCCGGGCGGGCGGCGGTGTTCTGTCCGCCCGCCTTGCGGGAGCGGAACCCGCCGTTGCGGGAGCGGGGGGAGCCGTTGCTGGTCCTGCGGGCCGTGCGGTCCATGGGGAACCTTCCTCGATGCGGCACGTATCGGGGAATGCGCAGACGGCACCGGAGGGCCGCAGGATTCGCAAGAGCGAGCCGGAACGGATGAAAACGAGCCGAGGCCCGCACCGCGAGGGGTGCGGGCCCCGGTCAGGGCAGACGCGTGCGCGTCAGGCGGGAACGATGTTCTCGGCCTGCGGGCCCTTCTGGCCCTGCGTGACGTCGAAGGTCACCTTCTGGCCTTCCTGGAGCTCACGGAAGCCAGAGGTGGCGATGTTCGAGTAGTGGGCGAACACGTCGGGACCGCCGCCCTCCTGCTCGATGAAGCCGAAGCCCTTTTCCGAGTTGAACCACTTCACGGTGCCGGTAGCCATATGAATCTCCCTTGAGGGGCAGTACTCAGGGCCCGCACCTTGCGGACCCGTAGTCGCCGAAATGATCACCCTGTGGAGAGATCCGAAAATTTTCGGAAACAAAAAAGAGTGCTCGCGTCGACAAAAGGTCGATAGAGCACTCGAAGTCTCTGGGAACCAAAACTGCAACAACAACGACGGTAGCACAGGGGGCGGAGGAAGGCCCGGGAAATCTCGTACCCGAGGCGGACCCGGGTGCCGGTTCTACTGCGTGGCGAGTACCCCGGATTGTCGGCAGCCGCACGACGACGGGAGGCCCCCCGGGCGGACAGGCTGGGCGGACGATCGACACCCAGATGTGGAGACCTCCTGCCGTGGCAACTTTCCTGTACCGAGTGGGCCGCTTGGCCTTCCGGCGACGCTGGTACGTCGCCCTGGTCTGGGCGGCCGTGCTGGCCGCCGTGGGCCTGGGCGCCCTCAAGGCGCCGGGCGCCGTCGACGAGGAGTTCTCGATGCCCGGCATCGAGTCCCAGAAGGCGTTCGACCTGATGGAGGAGCGCTTCCCCGGAACCGCGGCCGACGGCGCGACCGCCCGGGTGGTGTTCATCGCGCCGGACGGCCAGAAGGTGACCGCCGCGCAGAACAAGGAGGCGATAGAGAAGGCCGTCGGCGTGCTGGGCGACGGGACGCAGGTCGCGGGCGCCGTCGACCCGTTCCGGGCGAAGACCGTCAGCCGGGACGGCTCCACCGCCTTCGCGACCGTCACCTACGAGGTCGGCGCGGCCGACCTCACCGACGCCAGCCGCGCCCACCTGGAGCGGACGATCGACCAGGCCCGGGAGTCCGGGCTGACCGTGGAGGCCGGCGGCACCGCGCTCGCCGAGGAGGGCGGGCCGGGCGGCGCGGCCGAGGTGATCGGCGTCGCGATCGCCGCCCTGGTGCTGCTCGTCACGTTCGGCTCGCTGGCCGCCGCCGGACTCCCGCTGCTGACGGCCGTCATCGGCGTCGGTGTGAGCATGGCCACGATCCTCGCCCTGGCCAGCGCGCTCGGCCTGTCCACCACCACCGGCACCCTGGCGATGATGCTGGGCCTGGCCGTCGGCATCGACTACGCCCTGTTCGTCGTCTCCCGCTACCGCGAGGAACGCGCCATGGGGCGCACGCCGCAGGAGGCGACCGGGCTGGCCGTCGGCACCGCCGGGTCGGCGGTCGTCTTCGCCGGTCTCACCGTCGTCATCGCGCTGGCCGGGCTCGCCGTCGTCGGCATCCCGATGCTCACCAAGATGGGGCTCGCCGCGGCGGGCGCGGTCGTCGTCGCCGTGCTGATCGCGCTGACCCTCGTGCCGGCGTTCCTCGGCTTCTGGCCGGACGCCGTACTGAGCCGCAAGGCCCGCCGGAGCGGCCAGGTCCAGGCGGGCACCGACACCAACGGCGGCACCCGCTGGGCCCGGTACGTCCTGCGCCGCCCCCTGCCCGTGCTCCTCCTCGGCGTGCTGGGCCTGGGCGCCCTGGCCGTGCCCGTGACGGGCCTGCAGCTGGGCATGCCCGGCGACGAGGCCAAGCCCACCTCCACCACCGAACGCCGGGCCTACGACGCGCTCGCCGAGGGCTTCGGGCCGGGCTTCAACGGGCCGCTGACCATCGTCGTGGACGCCGGCGGCGCCGCCGATCCCAAGGCCGCCGCCGCCACGGTCGCCGAGGAGATCGGCGCCACGAAGGGCGTGGTGTCCGTCTCCCCGGCCCGCTTCAACGAGGCCGGCGACACCGCCGTCTTCTCGGTGGTGCCGTCGACCGCGCCGACCGACGAGAAGACCAAGAACCTGGTGACGACGATCCGGGGCGAGCGGCCCGGCGTCGAGAAGGACACCGGCGCGACCTACGAGGTCACCGGCACCACCGCGATGAACATCGACATCGCGGAGAAGGTGCAGGCCGCGCTGGTGCCGTACCTGGTCGTGGTGGTCGGCCTGGCGATCGTGCTGCTGCTGGTGGTCTTCCGGTCGCTGCTCGTCCCGCTGAAGGCGGCCCTCGGCTTCCTGCTGTCGGTGCTGGCGTCCCTCGGCGCGGTCGTGGTGGTCTTCCAGGAGGGGCACGGGGCGGAGCTGTTCGGCGTGGAGCAGACCGGCCCGATCATGAGCCTGATGCCGATCTTCCTGGTGGGCATCGTCTTCGGCCTGGCCATGGACTACGAGGTGTTCCTCGTCTCGCGGATGCGGGAGGCGTACGTCCACGGCGAGACGTCCGAGCGGGCGGTCGTGTCCGGCTTCCGGCACAGCGCCCGGGTGGTGGTCGCCGCCGCCCTGATCATGATCGCGGTGTTCGCCGGGTTCATCGGCGAGAGCGACTCCATGATCAAGATGATCGGCTTCGGGCTCGCCACGGCCGTCCTGTTCGACGCGTTCGTCGTCCGGATGGCGATCGTGCCGGCCGTGCTCGCCCTGCTCGGCGACAAGGCCTGGTGGCTGCCGAAGTGGCTGGACCGGCTGCTGCCCCGCGTCGACGTGGAGGGGGAGGCCCTCACCCGGCCGGGCGGAGCACCCGCCCCGGACAGCGCCCCGGACCTGGAGCCGGCGCGCACCTGACGCGTCCCGTCCAGGGGCCGCCCGTGGAGCAGGCCACGGGCGGCCCCTCGGGCGTCCCCGCCCCGAATCGACCACGATGGTGACAGTCCACCCACCGGAGACCCCATGACCACCGGCCCGGAACGGCGCTACGCGGACCGCCTGGAGGAGTTCGCCCACCGCCGCCCCTTCCTCGTCGACCTGGCGACGGCCCTGGCGCTGATGGCCTGCGCGACCTACGGCACCTCCCTGTCCCTGCCCAGCGCGACCTCACCGGTCCAGGACAAGACCGGCGTCGTCCTCATGGGCGTGGGCTGCCTCTTCCTGCTCAAGCACCGCGCCTACCCGCGCACCGTCGTCCTGGTCAACACCGCCTGCACGGTGGCGGCGGTCGCGAAGGGCTACCTGCTCACCCCGCTGCTGCTGGCGCCGATCATGGCGGCGCTGTACTGGCTGGCCACCGTCTCCCCGCGCAAGACCCTCCGCGTCTACGGCCTCGTCACCATGCTGGCGGTGACCGTCGCGGCCGTGTTCGCCGACTCCATGGACCACCTGTCGCTGCTGCTGCGGACGATCGGCCCGTTCTTCTGGCTGCTGCTGCCCCTGGCCGCGGGGAACATGACCCGGATGCGGCGCGCCTACCTGCACGCCGTACAGGCCCGAGCCGAGCACGCCGAGCGGACCCGGGAGGAGGAGGCCCGGCTGCGGGTCACCGAGGAGCGTGTGCGCATCGCCCGGGAGCTGCACGACGTGGTGGCCCACCACATGGCCCTCGCCAACGCCCAGGCCGGCACGGCCGCCCACCTCGCCCTCACCAGCCCCGAGCAGAGCCGCAAGATCCTGACCGACCTGACCGGCACCACCTCCGCCGCGCTGCGCGAGCTCAAGGCCGCGCTCGGCCTGCTGCGCGACAACGACGACGCCGGCGGCACGGGCCCGCTGGAGCCCTCCCCCGGGCTGGCCCGGCTGCCCGAGCTGGTCTCGGCGTGCGAGTCGGCGGGTCTGGAGGTCGCCGTCAGCACCGAGGGCGAGCCGCAGCCGCTGTCGCCGGGCGTCGACCTCACCGCGTACCGGATCGTGCAGGAGGCCCTGACCAACGTCACCAAGCACGCCGCCGCCGAGGCCGCGCACGTACGGCTCTCCTACACGGGCTCCCGGCTGCTGATCACCGTCACCAACGACGGCCCCAGCAAGCCGGAGGCCGCCCGGGGCCGTGGTTTCGGCGTGGTGGGCATGCGCGAACGGGCCCGCTCCATCGGCGGCGACCTGTGCGCCGGGCCCCGCCCCCAGGGCGGCTTCGAGGTCACCACCGCACTGCCGCTGCAGCCCGCCGCCCACCTCCCGGAAGGAACCACCACATGAGCATCAGGGTGCTGCTCGCCGACGACCAGGCCCTCCTGCGGGCCACCTTCCGCATCCTCATCGACTCCTGCGCGGACATGGAGGTCGTCGCCGAGGCCTCCGACGGCAAGGAGGCGGTGGAGCTCACCCGGGCCCACCGCCCCGACATCGTCCTGATGGACATCCGCATGCCCGGCACCGACGGACTGGCCGCCACCTCCACGCTGTGCGCCGACCCGGAGCTGTCCGCCACCCGCGTGCTGATCCTGACCACGTTCGAGACCGAGGACTACGTGGCGCAGGCCCTGCGGGCCGGGGCCAGCGGCTTCCTCGGCAAGGACGTCACCGCCGACACCCTGCTGGCCGGCCTGCGCACGGTGGCCTCCGGCGAGGCCCTGCTGTCACCCGGCGCCACCCGCTCCCTCATCAGCCGTTTCCTCATGGCGCCGGCCCCCGGCGCCGATGCGGCCCCGCCCGAGCGCCTCGCCGACCTCACGGTCCGCGAGCGCGAGGTGATGGCCCTGGCGGCGGAGGGCCGCTCCAACACCGAGATCGCCGAGGACCTCGTGCTCAGCCCGCTGACCGTGCGCACCCACATCCACCGGGCCATGACCAAGCTCGGCGCCCGCGACCGGGCCCAGCTCGTCGTCATCGCCTACCAGACGGGCCTGGTCCGCGCGACGCCCCCGGCGTGAGGAGCCGTCCACCGCGTGCCGTGAACGGCCGTACCGGAGCATCGCCGACACCCTGCCCGCGTCGGCGGCGCACGGCGCCCGACCTGGCGGCGTCGGCCCCCGCCCTGCGCGCCGGGGCCCCGGCGCGCGATCACCTTCTGCACCGGCCCGTCGGGGACCGGCTGACCGCAGCGGAACGAACGCGTTTGCGAAGATCGTCGACCGGTGTGCGCTAAACTCCTTTACCGAGTCCTTACGCTCTGTTGAGCGTGGGCGTGCTCGGTCGCAGGACGGTGGCCGCCCGTTTCCGGGCCGGCGTGAGGGGGGCGTGACATGGGTCGAGTGGTGCGCGTACGCGTGCGCAACGCCGCCCGTGACGGCGTTCCTGATACCGGCCGCACCGCCGTCTGAGCGGTTCCTCCCCGCCGCGGCGGTCGTCCCGGAGCGGGCTCACTCCCGCCGGGGCCGGTGACACGCGGCACCACCGCCCGGCCCGGGTCCCCTCCCGGCGGCCCGGTCCGCCGGTGCGGCGGCCCCGCCCGTAGCGGGGGTCCCGCACAGCGAGGTCCCGTGCGGCGAGGGTCCCGCGCGTCACCCGCCGAACCGTCCCGGGAGCCGTCCCAGGGGCCCGCCCCCGGAGCCGTCCCGGTCCGCCCGCCGCGGCCGCCCCGCCCGCCGCGCCCGTCCGGCGGCCCCCCGGGCCGCCGCGCCGCACAGCGCCACGCACCGCATCCCCGCCCGCGGGCAGCCGGCCCGTCCGGACACCGCCCACCCGCCCGCACCTCACGACGGGCCGGCGCACCCGCGCCCGCCCGTCGGCACCCGCAAAGGCACAGACGCCGCAGACCCGAACACCGGAGGTCAGACGCCCGTGCACGACACCACCGCCATGCTCATAGAACTCGGTGCGATCATCCTCGCGCTGGGGCTGCTGGGACGCCTCGCCGGACGGGTGGGCTTCTCGCCCATACCCCTCTACCTGCTCGCCGGACTCGCCTTCGGCCAGGGCGGCATCCTGCCGCTGCGGGCCAGCGAGGACTTCGTCGCCACCGGTGCCGAGATCGGCGTCATCCTCCTGCTGCTCCTGCTCGGCCTCGAGTACAGCGCCTCCGAACTCGTCACCACCCTCAAGACCCAGTACCCCTCCGGAGCCGTGGACCTCGTCCTCAACGCCCTGCCGGGGGCCGCGATGGCGCTGCTGCTCGGCTGGGGGCCGGTGGCCGCCGTCGCCCTGGCCGGTGTCACCTGGATCTCCTCGTCCGGAGTCATCGCCAAGGTGCTGGGCGACCTGCGCCGGCTCGGCAACCGCGAGACACCCGTCGTGCTCGGCGTGCTGGTCCTGGAGGACCTGGCCATGGCGGTCTACCTGCCCATCCTCACCGCCCTGCTCGCCGGGGTGAGCCTGGCGGGCGGTGCCCTCACCCTGCTCGTCTCCCTCGGCACCGTGGGCGCCGTGCTGTACGTGGCGCTGCGGCACGGCCGCCTCGTCAGCCGCGCCGTCTCCTCGGACAGCGCCGAGATGCTCCTGCTGGCCGTGCTCGGCCTGACCCTCCTGGTGGCCGGGATCGCCCAGCAGTTGCAGGTCTCCGCCGCCGTCGGCGCCTTCCTGGTCGGCATCGCGCTGTCGGGCGAGGTCGCCGAGGGCGCGAGCAGCCTCCTCACCCCGCTGCGGGACCTGTTCGCCGCCGTGTTCTTCGTCTTCTTCGGGCTGCACACCGATCCGGCCGACATCCCGCCCGTACTGGTGCCCGCGCTCGCCCTCGCCGCCGTCACCACCCTCACGAAGATCGCCACCGGGTACTGGGCCGCCCGCCGCGCCGGGATCTCGCCCCCGGGCCGCTGGCGCGCGGGCGGCACCCTGGTCGCGCGCGGCGAGTTCTCCATCGTCATCGCCGGGCTCGCCGTCGGCGCCGAACCGCGGATCGGCCCGCTCGCCACCGCCTACGTCCTGATCCTGGTCGTCGTCGGCCCGCTGGCCGCCCGCTGGACCGAGCCCCTCGCCCGGCGCCTGGACCGCCGCGGCACCGCCTCCGCCCCCGCGGCGGAGACCCTGGAGAGCGCCGCGCCCGCCGGTGGGTGAGCGGACCGGGGCGCCGCACGCCGGGAACGGCCGGATGACGCCCGGACAAAGACGTCACATCCCCCGGCCGCGCCCGGCGGTACCAGAGCGGGGGCACAATCCCCCTGCAAGGAAGCGGAAGGAACCGCCCGCATGATCGAGTGGATGCCCCTGAGCACCGGAGTCAGACCCGTCCCGCGGCCCGTGGCCACGCCGCTGGTGTGGGCCGGGGCCTTCGGCGGCGCGCTGGTGCTCGTGGCGGTCCTCAACGGCGTGGTCGGACACGGCCGGCCCGGACTGTTCCTGGCCGCGCTGTCGTTGCTCGCCGCCGTGCTGGGGCTGTGCGCCCGCTTCACGGCGGCCCCCGGCACGGCCGTGCTGTGCTGGCTGTTCCTCAACGCCTTCGCCATCCCGCCCATGGGCACCCTCACCTGGGCCGGCCACCGCGACACCACCTGGCTCGCCTGCCTGCTCGGGGCCGCCCTCGTCGGCACCGCCCTGTCCCGCGTCGCCCACGCCCGCGCCGCCTACCGCCGCCTCGCCCCGGGCGGCACCGGGCCCGACCGCACCCGGCCCGACGGCACCCACGGCACCCACAGCACCCACGGCACCCACGGCACCCACGGCACCGGGCGGTATCGCGGCCGGTCGGCGGGCGGGCACGGCGGGCGTTAGGATCCGGGCCATGCCCCTGACCGCGCAGGACGTGGACCGGTTCGAAGCCTTCAGGCCCCGCCTGGAAGCCATGGCCTACCGGCTCCTCGGTTCGGCGAGCGAGGCCGAGGACGTCGTGCAGGAGACGTTCCTGCGCTGGCAGGCCGCCGACCCCGAGCGCGTGGAGGTCCCCGAGGCCTGGCTGACCAAGGTCCTCACCAACCTGTGCCTCAACCAGCTCGCCTCCGCGCGGGCCCGCCGCGAGACCTACGTGGGCCAGTGGCTCCCCGAGCCGCTGCTCGACGGCGACCCGATGCTCGGCCCAGCCGACACCGTCGAACAGCGCGAATCCGTCTCCTACGCCGTCCTCACCCTGCTGGAGCGCCTGACCCCCAACGAGCGGGCGGTGTACGTGCTGCGCGAGGCCTTCGGCTACCCGCACCGGGAGATCGCCGGGATCCTCGACGTCAGTGAGGCCGCCAGCCAGCAGATCCTCCACCGCGCCAAGCGGCACGTCGCCGCCGGCAAGGCCCGCGCGGAGGTCGACGAGGCCACCGCGCGGCGGGTCATCGACGAGTTCCTCGCCGCCGCCACCAGCGGCCGGACCGAACCGCTGGTCCGGTTGCTCACCCAGGACGCCGTGGCGGTCGGCGACGGCGGCGGCAAGGTCCCGGCCCGCGCCAGGGCGTTCGAGGGCGCCGTCGCGGTGGCGAAGTTCCTGCGCGGCCTGTTCAAGCCGGGCAAGGCCCAGCGCGCCGTGGTCGGCGGTACGGCCGCGCTCCACGCCGCGGCCGTCAACGGGCGGCCCGGCCTCGTGGTGGTCGTCGACGGCCGGGTCTTCGGCGTCATGAGCCTGGAGATCACCCCCGACGGCATCGCCGCGCTGCGCAGCCAGGTCAACCCCGACAAGCTGGAGCGCGCCACCCGGCGGTGGGCGGCCGCCGACCACGGCGAACCCCTGGCCACGCTCTTCTGACCCGCCCCGTCACGGTGTGACCCGCTTCACACCCCGCTTCTGTCAGGAAACGGCGGACCACCCGGTTCAAGGGGTGAATCCGCAGACGACAGGAGCCAGGAAATGCAGCACCGCATCATCGTCCTCGGCGCCGGATACACCGGCGCCGTCGCCGCCGGCCGCCTCGCCAGGCGACTGCACCGCGACGACGTCGCCCTCACCCTCGTCAACGCCGAGCCCGACTTCGTCGAGCGTGTCCGCATGCACCAGCTCGCCGTCGGGCAGGAGCTGAGGCCCCGGCCCTTCGGCGCGATGTTCCGGGGCACCGGCGTCGTGCTGAAGCTGGCGGAGGTCACCGCCGTCGACGTCGACCGCAGGACCGTCACCGTCACCGCGCCCGCGCCCGGCCCCGGGGGACCGCGGCCCGGGGAGCCGCGGCGGGAGGAGCTG
Organism: Streptomyces sp. NPDC044921; assembly: GCF_056432865.1. Lineage (NCBI taxonomy): Bacteria > Bacillati > Actinomycetota > Actinomycetes > Kitasatosporales > Streptomycetaceae > Streptomyces > Streptomyces sp. NPDC044921. The sequence goes on along the minus strand of NZ_JBWKIF010000006.1, from coordinate 272,154 downwards.
GAGTACGACACGCTCGTGTACGCGCTCGGCAGCGGCTGGGACGACCGGGGCGTGCCCGGTGCCGCCGAGCACGCCCACGAGATCGCGAGCCGCTCCGGAGCGCTCCGGCTGCGCGAGCGCCTGGCCCGCCTCGGTGCCGGGGAGCCCGTCGTCGTGGTCGGCGGCGGTCTCACCGGCCTGGAGGCCGCGACCGAGATCGCCGAGGCCCGCCCGGACCTCGACGTCGCCCTCGCCGCGAGCGGCGGTCTCGGCGACTGGCTGTCGCCCCGGGGTCGCCGGCACCTGCGGAAGGTGACCGACGAGCTCGGCATCACCGTCCACGAGCACGCCGAGGTCACCTCCGTCGCGCCCGACCACCTCACCACCGCCGGCGGCACCCGCGTCCCGGCCGCGGTCACCGTGTGGACCACGGGCTTCGCCGTCCACCCGATCGCCCGGGCCACCGCCCTGGAGGTCACCGGCACGGGCCGGATCGTCGTCGACCGGACCATGCGCTCGGTCTCCCACCCGGACGTGTACGCGATCGGCGACGCGGCCCTGGCGACAGGGCCCGGCGGGAAGCCGCTGCGCATGTCCTGCGCCTCGGGCGTGCCCATGGCCTGGCAGGCCGCCGACGCCATCGCGGCCCGTCTGACCGGCGGAAAGCTCCCCAACGTGCCGATCAGGTACTTCAACCAGTGCGTCTCGCTGGGGCGCAGGCAGGGCCTCATCCAGTACGTCACCGCCGACGACCGGGCCGTCGACGCGGCCCTGACCGGCCGGCTCGCCGCCCTCTACAAGGAACTGGTCTGCAAGGGCGCGGCCTGGGGTGTCGCCCACCCGGTCCTGGGACCGGCCCGCCGCCGGCGCGTCGTCCGCGCAGCCCCCGCGAACCCGCCGGTGGGGACGGCGGCCTGACGGCACGACGGGGGCCGGGCCCCGGGCCGGTGGCCCGGGGCCCGGCCCTGGAACGGCCGGTCAGAGCCGGTCGAGGATGTCCCGCAGCTGCCGGACCTCGGCGGACTGGCCCTTGACGATGGCCTCCGCCGTCTTCCTGGCGTCGGGGTTCTCGCCGTCCCGCTGCTCGTCCTCGGCCATGGTGATCGCGCCCTCGTGGTGGTCGATCATCATCCGGGCGAACGCCTTGTCGAACGCCTCGCCCTTCAGCGCCTCGAGCTCGGTCATGTCGGCCGCGCTCAGCATGCCGTCACCACCGTGACCGCCGCCGTGGCCGCCGTGGCCCGCGCCCGTCGGGGACGGCGCGGCGGTGGGCCGGTTCCAGGCCGTGAGCCAGCCCTTCATCGCCTTGATCTCGGGGTCCTGGGCCTGCTCGATCCTCCGGGCGAGGTCCTTGATCTCCGCGTCGGAGGCCCGGCCGTCGGCCAGCCGGGACATCTCCAGGGCCTGCTCGTGGTGCGGGATCATCAGCTGCGCGAACCGGACGTCGGCGTCGTTGAACGATCCGGCCGGGGCGCCGGATCCGGCGCCCGGTCCCGCATCGGCGGTGGCGGACGGGCGGGTGCCGCCGTGGTGGGTTCCGTTCGTGTCGTCGCCGGTGCCGCAGGCGGACAGCAGCAGGGCTCCCGCCGCGAGGAGGCCGGCCGCCGCGGAACGTCGGGCGGGGGCGCGGCGGGCGCGCGTGAAGGCGGTCATGGTGGTCTTTCACCTCGGTGTCGTCTGGTCTTCGGACTGTTTTCGGGCGTGCGAGACGGCGGGAGCGCGAGGAGCGCACCCGCGAGGGTGTCTCGGCCTACAGCCGGAGGACCGACAGCCGGATGGGATCGGGACCGGGGGGCGGAGGGTCGGGGCGGGGCACCGCGCCGATCCGGGGGCGCGGCCGCGCCGGCCGGTCGGGAGCACGGGCCCGTGCCGCCCGCGCGAGGGCGGTGAGCACCCATGCGGCGAGCAGGACGGCCACGCACAGGGAGGCCATGTCCCCGGCGCCGGCGGGCTGGTCGGTGGAGGCCGCGTGTCCCGCGGGAGCGGCGTGCGGGAGGTCCTCCGAGCCGTGCGCGGCGGGCTGTTCCCCCACGGCCGGCTGGGCCGGAGCGGCCGGCCCGTGCGACGCCGATCCCGCCCCGGAGCCGTGTGCCTCGGTGGGGTGGCCCACGGTGTGCATGACGAACACGCCGAGCGCGAGCACCACGACGAGCAGCAGGTGCCCCAGGGCACCCGCTGTTCGTGCGTACCGGCTCGCGGCCACGGTGACTGGACCTCCGTCGTGGACGACACGGGCAATATACCCCCGGCCCGTATCTCGTGGGCCGGGGGCCGGGGGTGGGGGCCGGTCAGTGGTGGGCGTGCACCACGGCGTGTCCTTTGCCCCGCCCGATCATCCACTTGTTGACCGGCGTGGTGACCAGGAAGGCGACCGCGAAGCCGCCGAGCAGGGCCGACCAGAACAGCCCGTCGGACAGGTGGGCGTCCATGGCGCCCGGCGTGAGGGCGATGATCGCGTTGTCGACGAGCTCCATCACGGCGATCGAGACCGTGTCGGCGGCCAGGGCCACCTTGATCGCGGCCTTGAGGCCCAGCCCGGCCCGCACCACCGCGAACAGGGTGAAGGAATAGCCGAACAGGAAGGCCAGCGTGATCGCCAGCGCCATGGTGGGCACGTTGCCCCAGAGCAGCGCGGTCCCGATCACCATGCCGAGGATCTCGCCGATGGCGCAGCCGGTGAGGCAGTGCAGGGTCGCCTTGACCGCCGTGCCCCAGGAGGCGCCCGCACGGGCGTCGTGGGGCGACGCGTGATGTGCCGAGTCGTGAGCGGTGTGGTCCATGACCCCCACCATATACCCCTGGGGGGTATGTGGCCACCCCTGTGGGGCGGCGCCGCGAAAGGAGGAGGGGCCGGACAGCACTGCGGGTGGGCACCGGCCCTGACCTGCCGGTGCCCACCCGCACGCGCTTCCCGCGCCGTCGTACGCCAGGGGGCGCTAACCGCCCACGTACCAGCTGAACCCGCCGTTGCTGGAGGCGACCGCCAGCATCACGAGCCACAGCACCACGGCGACCACGCCGAGGATGATGCCGGCCTTGGCCATCCCGGCACCGTTCCCGGCCGCCTGGCGGCGTGCGACGACACCGAAGACGATGGCCAACGGGCCCAGGATGATGTTCAGGATGAACAGCCCGACGATGCCGCAGCACAGGCTCGCGATCGCCATGCCGTTGGTGCGCGATCCGGAGGACGCGGCAGGGGAACTGCCGTAACTCGTCATGGGAAACTCCCAGTTGTCGATGACACGGACCGAACGAGCCGTTCGTGGCCTCACGTTCGGCTCGATTGTCCGAATGCCCCCTTGTCGCGTTCCCATGTCACCCGGTGCGAGAGACCGGGGCGGATGCTGCCGTCAGAACAGCCCCTTGTACCCCTGCCACCCGGTGGCGATCTTCGTACGGCCGCCGAAGGAGCCCTTGCCGTCGCCGTTGTTGCGCCAGGCGGTGCCGGAGGTGTCGCGGGAGACCAGGTCGGCCCGGCCGTCACCGGTGATGTCCCCGACGCCCACGACCGCGTTGTAGGAGGCGCCCCAGTCGGTGAACACCTTCACCCGGGCCTTGAAACCGCCCGTGCCCGTGCCGTCGTAGCGCCACAGCTCGTTCGACTTGTCCTGGGCGAGCAGGTCGCCGTGGCCGTCGCCGTTGAGGTCGCCGGCGCCCAGGACCTTCTTGTAGCCCGTCCACTTGGACGCGATCTTCACCCGGGTGGCGAGCTTGCCCGTGCTCGTCGCCTTGTACAGGTAGACGTCCCCGGTCGCGGCGTGACGCGCGACCAGGTCCGCACGCCCGTCACCGCTGACGTCGCCCGGCGAGGTCAGCACGTCGTACTGGGTCCAGCCGGACGTCCCCAGCGAGGTGTACGCGGTCGAGGGGGTCACCGCCTTGCCGCAGCCCGGCCGGTAGGCGCGCAGCGCCCCGCTGCCGAACCGCACCAGCACGTCGTTGCACCGGTCGCCGTTCAGGTCGCCGAACGGCACCGCCTTCACGGTCGTCGGCCACCCCGAGCCGGTGGTCTTCCCGGTGAACACCCCGGTCCCGGTGCCGTACTGGTACGTCAGCCCGCCCGAGCCGTTCAGCGTCAGCAGCTCGCCGGAGCCGTCCGCTCCCACGAAGTCGCGCCAGGCCGCCGCCGCGCCGGTGACCTTCACCGTGCCCGACCTGGTCAGCGCCGCGCCCTGCCCGTCGGCGGGGGTAAGGGTCAGCGCCCAGGTGTAGGCGCCGTTGGGCACCAGCCGGCCGGCCCCGTCCTTGCCGTTCCACGCCGGCGCCACCACACCGCGTGCCTGACCGCCGGTGAGGGTGCGCACGGCCGCACCGGTCCGGGTGCCGATCACCAGCTTCCAGGAGGCGGCCGGCTTGTTCAGCCACCACTTCGGGCTCCACGGCGCGGCACCGCCCTTGACGTCCGCCGAGGCGGCGACGGTGGCGTCCCGCTGCACGAGCGGTGAGACGGGAACACCGCTGGGGGTCAGCCGGACCGAGTTGTCGGAGCGCAGCTGCGCGATCACGCCGGTGTACGGGTCGACGTCCCACAAGTGGCGGGTGTTGGCCTCGAACTGTCCGGCGGTGTGCGCCACGGGCGTCTCGCCGCGCACGTCGATCACCTTCAGGCGCCCCTCGTCGGACATCGCGACGAAGCCGTCACCGAGCCGCGCCTGTCCCCAGAAGCCGCCGGACACGAGCGTCGTCTTCTGCCGGGTGACGGTGTCGTAGACCCCCATGCCCTCCGAGTTGAGCACGCAGTGCCACAGCAGCCGGTGCCCGACCGCCTGGAAGTTCTCCAGCAGGCACCCCCGCCCGAACGACACCCCCTCGCCCTCGCGCCCGGTCAGCAGGTCGACCGGGATCACGGTGCTGCTGCCGTACGACACCCACGCCGTGGTGCCCCACAGCGCCAGCACGCGCTCCGTCGTCGTGTACACCGTGCGCCCCGAGTCGAGGTCGACGACCCGGGTCTCCGCCACCCCGGCGCTGTCCGGCGGCCCGATCAGGGCGGCGAACCGGCCATGGGCGGCGGTCGCGGTCTGGTAGACGCGGGAGCTGTCGATCCGGGTGCCGGGCATCGACTGGGCGGGCCCGAGGACGCGCGGCTGCGCGGCGGCCTGCCTGCCGTAGCCGGAGACGACCGTCCGGCCGTCCCCGGTGTCGAACAGGCGCGGACCGCCCTCCCCGTAGTGCAGCAGGTCGAGACGGCCGCGGTTGGTGCGCGCCCCCACCGCCGGAGAGCCGGCCGGACCGGCGTCCCGCGTGTGCAGATACGTCCATTCCCCGGCGGGGTCCTCCTCCACGGTGGTCAGCCGCCCCTGGGCGAGGGTCAGCCGGGACACCGTGTGGGCGACCCGCTTCGGGTTCGCGTCCGCGACCCGGCGGACGGTGACCCCGCCGCCCGCGGCCGGCTCGACGAGGGAGACGCCCCACTGGTCCGGGTGGGCGCCGCCGGGCACCAGCAGCCCGCCGTCCGGGGTCGGCATGGCCTGCCGCGAGGTACGGGCCAGGATCGTCCGGGACGCGGAGCCGTCGAGCGGCACGGCGTCGACCCGGAAGACGGGGAGGTGCTCGTTCGAACGGCCCAGGGACGCGTCGTACCGGGACACGACGACGCTGTCGCCGACCAGGCCCAGCACCTGCGCGACGTCGGGCAGCGGCATGGTCCGCGGCGCGGCGGTCAGATCCTGGCGCGAGGCGGTGAACAGGGTGCCGTTGTGCCACCACACCAGGTGGGTGGAGCCGAACGCGACGAGGGAGTACCACGCCTTCACCTCGTACGGCAGCGTCGTCAGCCGCCCGCTCGCCACGTCGAGCCAGGCGGTGAACTCGTCGTCGCCCGTGCGGTACCGCACGATCTGTCCGTCCGCGTCGCTCAGGTCCGAGTGCCACAGGTGGCTGCCGGCGGGCAGGCCCGTCACCGTCCGGTCGGCCACCGAGCCGTCGTCCCGGAGGTCCAGCAGATGCACCACGACGTCCGTGCCCGGCTTCCCGGTCGTCGTCACGACCGTCGAGCCGAGGGTGCTGAAGTACGCGTGCCCCTCGGGCAGGGCGACCGTGCGGACCTCGCCGGAGGTCATGTCACGCAGTGTCACGGTCCTGGCCGGCGGGTCGTAGCGGGCGACGACGTCCGAGCCCGCGCCGGACGCGGTGGTGCCGTACGAGTCCCAGCCGGACGGGTCGACGACCGTGTCGGCGCCGTCGTAGCCGGTCCAGAGGTGACCGCGGCCCTGCTCGTAGCGGAGGAACCCCGAGGGCCCGGCGCTGAGCAGGCTCGTCCACGGGACGGCGGCCGTGGTGGCCGGCACGACCACCTCTGCGGCGACCGTCTCACCGTGCGCGCTGCCGGCGCTCAGCGAGCCGAGACCGACGGCGAGCGTGACGGAAACGGCGACGGCGGTGGCGCCTCGAACGAGCGCGCGTCTGCCCATGCAGGACCTCTTCGGGGATGCAGGCGGGGCGGGGCAGGCGTGCGCGCGCCGCCGCGCCGCGCGTCGTGCTCCCGCGGCCGCAGTGGCGTTCCGGACACCCCCCCAGGTGAGTGGCCGGATCGTAGCAGTTGTCCCGTTCATGATCGACAACGGAACGGCGGCGAGCGTCCTCGCCGCCGTTCCCGCCGTTCCGGCCACCCGGCGGCCGCACTCCGATAGCATGTTCGATCTCATCAAGGGATCAAAAACTGGAGCATCGCGGGTGTCTTCGCGGATGAGCGGCAGGACTTCGTTGGTCGCGTGGCACCACCGGCGCGCGACGCTGTGGACCGCGGCGGGCGCCGTGGCGTTCGCCTTCCTCGTCGCCCTGGAGATCGCCTCCCGCCACTACGGCGAACCGGGCCCGCTCACCACCCAGGTGTCCGCCCTCGTCCTCGCCCCCAAGTCGGGCCCGCTCTACGGCGGCCTGGCCCTGATGATGGTCGTGCTCACCTGGCGGCAGCGGTTCCTCGCGGCCGGCGCGGCGCTCGGCATCGACGCCGTCCTGCTGCTGGTGCGCTGGGCGGCCGGCGCCGAGATACCCGAGGGCGTCTCCTTCGGCACGGGCGCGCTCTGGGTGATGCTGGGCACCGCCGTCCTCGCGCTCACCCGCCGCACCGGCCCCGAACGCGTCCTGCTCCTGAAGGGCGTGGGCCTGGGCCTGCTGCTGGTGGCCGCCCGCAAGACCGGCGACACCTGGCTGTTCATCACGTCCAAGACCCGCCCGACGGTCCTGGACCAGTACGTGGCCACCGCCGACCACGCGCTGGGCGACCCGTCCTGGCTGGTGGGCCGGATGCTCCAGGCCACCGCCCCGATCGGCCCGTACGTCACCCAGCTCGTGTACGCCCAGCTGGCGGTGGCCGCGGTCGTCGTCGCCTGCTACCAACTGCGCGACGTCGCGACCGAGCGCCGCTTCCCCCGCCACCACCTGGTGCGCACGTTCCTGCTGATCGGCCTCCTCGGCCCGGGCGTCTACATGCTCTTCCCCGTCGTCGGCCCGGTCTTCGCCTACGGCCCCGGCGCCTCGGGCACCGGCGGCGTGGAATGGGCGGTGGCCGACCTGTGGCCCCACACCCCGCCCCCGCTCACCGCGCCCCTGCCGATGACCTACGACGGCATCACCCCGCGCAACTGCATGCCCAGCCTGCACACGGCATGGGCCCTCGCCATCTACCTCCACACCCGCGGGGCCCCGCGCCTGCTCCGCCACGCCGGCACGTTCTGGCTGATCGCCACCCTCACCGCGACCCTGGGCTTCGGCTACCACTACGGCGTGGACCTCATCGCGGGCGTGGTCTTCGCCCTCACGGTCGAGGCGGCCGTACGCTCCGCGGACCGCGGCTGGGACCGCTCCGGCATCCGCCTGGTCGCCTACGGCACCGCGGTCTTCCTCGCGCTCCTGCTCTCGTACCGCTACCTGCCGACGCAGATGGCCCGGTACCCGGAGGTGTCGGGCCCCCTGCTGATCCTGGCGATGACCTCGGTGGTCTACGGCTACATACGGACGACGAGACGCTGGGACCCGGCAACCGTCCCGGCCCCGCGCCCGGAACCCCAGCCCGAGCCGGTCTGAACGCCGCCGGGGCGCCCCGGCCGCCCGGACCGGTCACAAAGCCAGCACCGCGCGCACTCTGTTGCCTCCCCCGGCGACCCGGGCGATGTCGAGGCGCTGTGCCAGGCACCGCACCATGGCCAGGCCCCGCCCGCTCTCACTCCACGTCGTCAGCGGCCGTACGTCGGGTCGGCCGGGGCTGCCGTCGTAGACCTCGACGGTCACCTGGGTCTCGGACACGTGCAGACTCAAGCGGCAACCGCCACCGTGCCGCGTGGCGTTGGTGACCAGCTCCGAGACGACGAGGGTCGCGTCACCGATGTGCTCGGCGTCGAGCCCCCCGGCCCCCGGGGCCGGCCGGGCCAGGAACTGCGCGGTCAACCTCCTTGCCCTGCGCGCCGACTGGACCTCGTCGGGCAGGTGGTACTCGACTCGTGCGGAACGCCGATGGGTACGCCGATGCGTACGCATGGCGGATCACTTCCCCTCCTGGGTCACCCGACCACCATGGCCGTGACCGCTCGCCCGGCCGCGGAACGTCCTGTCCGGCCGGGCCTGCCCCCTCGTGATGCCCCGGGGCCGTGATCACCAACCGGGAACGGGTGAGGCGGTGTCCGGCCCACTTCCGCCGAAGGGTTCTCACCCGCAGCAAGTGCGCCTAGTCTTGCGGCAGTCCGCCGTGCACAGGTTCCGGTCGGAACGCACGCCGTTCGGCAGCCCGAGGGCTGTCTGTGCCCGAGCCCCGGGCAAGGACCGATTCGCAACCTTCGCGAGCAGCAGGCTTCGTCGCCCGTCGCGGGCGGCTCCCTGCTCGCCTCGTCCCGCTTCCCCTCGTCGCGAGACCGGCACGGTCACCTCCCGCGTGCCGTCGCACGGTCCGATGCGGGGCACACGGCTCCCGACCGCGCAGCCGAGCAGGGGGAATCGGCCGCGCGGGGAGCCTCGGACGGCCGCCGCCGTGAATCGGACGAGCGGCGGCGGCCGTCGGAAGGCGCACACGGCCGCGGCGCCGCGCCGCTCACGCGCGCAACAGCCGCGCGGTGATCTCCCGGTATTCCCGCAGGGCGACCCGGAGTTCGGCGGACCGGGTCTCGGTGTCCTGGTCCTGCCAGGCCGCGCGCAGGACGCGCCGCCGTTCCGCCAAGGCGTCGACCAGTGCCGCGGTCGCTTCGTCGAAAGCGCTCTCGGCCTCCGCCAGGGCCTCGCCCGGGCTGTCGGCGAAGGTGTTGACGGCATGTCCGAGGCGCTGGGCGATCCTGTCCCGTTCGCCGGACGCAAGCAGCGGTTCCGGTCCGTGGGCGCGGCGTCCGGCGGGGCCCCGGGGCCGGTCGGCCGGCTGCTGGGCGCGTGTCTGGTCGTACATCGTCGTGTGCACCGTTCCCGTCGAGATGGGGGTCGCCGCCCGAAGACGCGCTCGGTCTTCTCGGCGGCCCTGCTTCAGGCTGCCGGAGAACCCGGCCGGCCCTGCCCTTCACGGCCCTGCGCCCTGCCGTCAGTCAACGTCCGGCGATGATCCGTGTCAACGTGGCACCGCCCCGGTGCGGGGGCCACCCGCCGGGATCCGCCGGCTCCCGGCCCCCACCCGCCACGCGGAGTAACGTGGTGAGGGCACCCTCCGGTCCCCTCCCCGGCTCCCCGGACACGCCGAACCTCGAAGACGGGCGGCTCATCATGGACGACTCCGACACACCCCCGGGAACGCGCCCGGTGCCGAGTGCGGGTCCGCCCGGCGTGCGGCCGGGGAGCGCACTGCTCCGGCTGGAGACGACCGAGTCGCGCGAGGGCGTCCTCGACGGGGCGTGGTGGCCGCGGTCCCGGGACATCGGTGCCGAGCTGCCCGCCCTGGTCAAGGCCCTCACCGCACGCCTCGGTCCCGTCGTCCGCGTGGGGCTGGACGCCGTGGCCTGGGAAGGGCTCCCGACGCGGATCGTCGTCGACGACCGTGTGGTGCACATCGACTCGTTCGCGGTCGGTGACGACACCGTCCTGATCACCAGGGCGGACGAGGACATCCTCTCGTTGCTGGTGGTCCCGCCGGACGCGACACCCGAGGCCGCGCACGCCGCCATGGCCCAAGCGGTCCGGACCGGCAACCTCACCGGGGCGGAACAGATCCTCATCGACACCGGACCAGGCAGCGCCGCCCGGTGAGGGGCGCCCTCACCGCGACCGGCGAACCCACTTTCCGTCAGGGGCGCGGGCGCTCAGCCCGGTGGTCATGAGCGGCTCGGCGTCCTTCTCGGTGGTCTCCGGCGGCACGACCAGAAGGTCCCAGCGGCCGTGACCGGGGGCCAGCAGGATCACGGTGTTCCCGGCATGCCGCGCGGCGGCCGTGCGCAGGCGTACGACCTTGTCGTCGCGCACGAGCGTCCGGCCCGGTGCCGCCGACCAGGCCGCTCCGGTCACCGTGACGCCGGTGATGCGACCCCAGGCGCGCGGCAGCCCGGCGAGCAACTGCGGCAGCTCCGCCATCAGGTCGTAGGAGCGGGGCCACCACACACCGTCGAGCCGGCGCGGCAGCGGACTGTCGGGTGCGAGGCGCAGCCGGAGGTGGGGTGAAGGGGGCGGGGACGGTGGTGCGGTGCTGGTCACGACGAGTCCTTGGGGCCGGAGAAGCGTCTGGTCCGGGTCGGGCACGGCGGTCCCCGGCCGCTGAACCGGTCGGCGGGAACGGGGAATCGGCGGGAACGGGGAACCGGGGGGAACGGGGGACACGGCCGGGATGGCGTCGGCGCGGTCGCGCCCCGCCGGTCAGTCGGCCGGGCGCGCGGATCCGCCGCGCCAGGGGGCGACGGCGCCGGTGGTGAAGAACAGCAGAACGGTCCCGCACGGATCGGGGCCCGGCCGCGGGCCGACGGCACGAAGGTCCCGCGCGGCGCCGCTCCTCCGCCCGGGCGGAGGCGGCAGTGACGAGGGGGACCGGCGAGAGGAGGGCGTCGGCGCCGAGGCGCGCCGACGGGGAACGGTGACGGGCTCGGGGACCGAGGACATCGTGCCGACCTGTCTCGGGAGACCTCGCGGTGCGGCGGGCCTTCCGTCGAGTGTGTCGCGCCGAGGACGAGACCGGCGCGGAAGCCGGTGTGCGACATGCCCTCAGTACGCCCACCGTACTCCGTCGCCCCGTGCGGCCCCGGCCGGCGGCGGCGAAAGCCCGCCCGTTCCGCTCCCCGCCGCGGGTCCCGTCCGCCCCCGTCGTCCACCGCGGGGCTCGCGCGGCCGGGAGTACGGTGGAGACACCGGGAGCTCCTCGCGCACCGGCTCCGACACCGGTGCCGCCCTCGGCGACCGACGACACCGGGCCGGGCCCGCCCGCGCCCGGGGCAGGACTGGCCCCATGACCGTGAACGTCCCGGTTCCGCCGACCACCAGCGAAGTCCTCGGGGGGCCCGCCCGACCGGACCGGCCGGGCACACCGAGGCAGCGCCGCCCAAGGCCGGAGCGAGGCTCGTCGCCACGCGCGGGCGAACGCGTCCGTGAGCTGACCCGGGGGCAGATCGAGGACCGCATGGGGGAGCTGGGCGACCTGTACGCGCAGACGTCGGGTGGCGGCCCCCGGGCGTGGAACCAGGCCCGCACCGCCTTCCTGCGACGACTGGCGGCGGACCTCCGGCGCCCGGGATTCGAACTCGTGATCGCGGAGTCGACAGAGCTGACCGGGTGCGCCTACGGCTTCCCCGTACGCGGCGACGGGCCCTGGTGGGAGGGCTTCGACGGGCACCTCCCCGGGAGCCTGCTCCGCACCGCCGCCTCCGGACGCCTCTTCGTCATCTCCGTGATCCTCGTTCCGCCTCGCGTGCGCAGAGAGAACCAGGGCCGCCCCTGGAACCTCGCCCGGCGCCTGCAGAAGCGGCTGCTCACCGACCACGGTGCCGCACTCGGCGTCATGCTGGTCAGCCGCTCCGACGGCAGGGCCACCGAGGTGCTGCGGTCCTGGGGGTGGCGGTGCGTCGAAGGCGACGCGCCCCGGACGTACGCGTTCGCGCGCAGCCCGTCGCGGCTGCTGCTCCTCGGGCCCTGAGCGCCCGTCGCCCGCCTGCCATCGCGGCGATCACCCGTCGTCCGTCACGGCATCGGCAGACGCAGGGCGAGCAGGGCCACATCGTCGGTGCTGCCGGGCGGCATCCGGGCCAGCAGGCCGTCGCACAGGGAGTCCAGCGGAGCGTCGGCGAGGGCCAGGGCGTGACGGCGCAGGAGGGCCAGGCCCGTGTCCAGATCGCTGCCGGGGATCTCGATCAGACCGTCGGTGTAGAGGAGCAGGGTGGACCCCGGCGGCAGGCTCTGCGTGGCGTTCGGCCGGCTGCCGCCGCCGGTGCCCGGAGGAGTGCCGAGGAGCAGTCCCTGCCCGGCTTCGAGGTAGCGCGCCTGGCCGTCCCGGGTCAGCAGCAGGGGCGGCGGATGCCCCGCGCTGGTCCACCGCAGCGTCCACGGACCCGTGTGCGGGCCGCCCTCCAGCAGGGCGAGGACGAGGGTGGCCATCGGGACGGTGGTGATGGCCGGCATGGCATCGTCGAGGCGGTCGACGACGGCGCCGGGCGGGCCGCTGTGGTCCCAGGCCAAAGAGCGCAGGATGCCGTGCAGTTGGGCCATCCCGGCCGCCGCGATCAGGTCGTGGCCCACGACGTCGCCGATGACCAGGGCGAGCGTGCCGTCCTTCCGTTCGAAGGCGTCGTACCAGTCGCCGCCCACCTGGGACCCCGCCGGGGCGGGCTGGTAGCGCGCGGCCAGCCGCAGACGGCCGGGCTGGGGGAGCGGGGCCAGCAGGTTGCGCTGCATCGCCTCGGCGACGGCCCGCTGGCGTCCGAAGCGGCGGGCGTTGTCGATCACCAGGCCGACCCGGCGGCCGATGTCGCTCACCACTTCCAGGTTCTCGGCGTCGAACGGGTGGGCCGGGTCCGTGCGCACCAGCGTCAGGGCGCCGGTGATCCGCTGCCTGGCACCCAGCGGCACCGTGAGGGTGGACGTCGCGTGCACCGTCCGCAGGAAGTCGCGGTGAAGGGCGGCCAGGGGGGAACGGGGCGGCGCTGCCGTCTGTGCCCCGTCCCGCTCGTTCTGGAGCACGGGATCACCTCCGCGCAGTACCTGGACGAGAGGGGAGCGGTCGGCCTCCCCGCTCTCCGGAAGGCGTTCGCGCCCGCCCTCCAGCCCGGTGTCCCGGCCCACGGGCCCGGTCACGGCCACCCGGTGGACCTCCCCGCCACCGGTCCGGAGGTCCACCGCCGCCCAGTCGGCGAGGCGGGGCACCAGCAGGCGGCCCAGCCGGGCCAGGGCCTCGTCGGTCTCCAGGGTCTGGCCCAGTACGTCGGTGATCTCCGCGACCAGCGTCAGCCGCTCGTTGAGGTCCTCCAGAGCACTCGTGTAGGCCGCACGTTCCCGGCGCGCGCTGCGGTCGCCGGTGACGTCGCTGAACAGCACGGCCATGCCCTGGATGGAGCCACCGTCCGTCAGGGGGGAAGCGGACCAGGAGATCGTGACCAGACGGCCGTCACCGCGCCGGTACCTGTCGCCCTCCCCGCGGGAGGCGGTTCCCTCGACCAGCGCCCGGAGCAGCGGACACTGCTCGCGCAGAAGCGTGCCGCCGTCCGTCTCCCGGTGCAGCAACTCGTGCGCGTCCTGCCCGCGCACCGTGGCGGCGTCCCGGCCCAGCAGCCGTTCGGCGGCCGGGTTGACGTCGAGGATCCGTCCGGCCGGGTCCACCACCATCAGGGCCGTGCTCAGCTGCTCGACGACCTGCCGCCAGAACTCCGGCCCGGCAGCAGGCCACGACCGCCCCTGCCCTCCCGAACCGGGCACCGCATCCTCCACCACGCCGCCCTCCCGTCGTGGCGGCCTCCCCTCGGAGACCGCGGACGCGTCGGCTGTGAGTGAGCCGACACTTCGACACCCCGATGGTCCCCCGCGAGACGCCCGCCCGCACGGGCGACACGAGCACCGCGGGCGCGGCTTCGCAAGGGCCAGGTCACCAACGCGCGGCCGTGGACGGGGCGGTGTCCGCGCTCACGGTGGCCGTCAGCCGGGCGGTCGAGGGGAATTGGTATCCGGAGGAATCACGAGGAGGTTCAGCGGCCCGCGGAGCGGGAAAGCACCGTGATCCCGCGCGTGCCCGGCCCGGAAGCGAACCAACCGGCCCGCACCGCACAGCCGTTGACGACGACCGCGGACGGGATGCTCTGCCAGTGGCAGGGGTTCGACCGCACCCCGGACGAGCCGCTCCCACAGCGGATCGAGCACGTCCGCCGGGGCGGAGAACGCACGGGGCAGGTCACGCGAACGGGGCCCTGCTCCCCGGGGGACATGAGCGGACCGTACCGTCGGCCGCACGGCTCCTCGCCCGCTGTCGCCTCTGGGGCGAGGGATCGGGCCGGGACGCACGGGGCCGCTGCTGCGCCGACTGCACAGGTTCGCCGGGTCCGTCCGGCCCGCCCGGCCCTTCCGAGGAGTAGGCTCGAAGCACCGAGGGCATTCCGCGCACCGGCTTCCAGGCTCGTGTCGTTTTCGGCGATCGAATACACCGGGCCGGTCTCGGCCGGTCCGGGGCAGGGTCTGCGTCATGACTGCGACCGTTTCCCCTCCGCCGGCAGCCGAAGCCGATGACCGCTCGTTCCCCTCGTCCCCTCCCCGCCTGGCCCTGGCTCCCGTCGGTCCCGCACCGGCCCTGCTGGACGGCGCGTGGTGGCCCCACTCCCGCGATCTCGCAGCCGAACTCCCCGCCCTGGCAGCCGTACTGGACCCGCTGTGGGGCCGGATCACCCGCGTCACGGTGAATCCCACCCACTGGCCCGTGGTGCCGCGCAAGGCGCCCGTCGCCGGGCACACGGTGAAGGTGGGCTGGTTCCTCGACCAACAGGACCCGCACGAGCTGCTGTTGCTCTCGTACCGGGCGGGCCGCTGGAACCTCCTGGTCATCCCGCCGCAGACACCTCCCGCCGAGGCCGCCTGGCTGATGGCCGCCGCGAGCGACCCCCTCGGCACGTCGACCGCGAGCCGGCTGATGGCGGAGGCAGCCCGCCTGGGGACGGTGCCCGTGACCGGCCGGGGCGGGGAACGGAGAGCGTCCGAGACGGACCGGGCCGTGGCAGCGGTCTGGGACTCCGAAGGCGGCCACGAGGCCCGCGCTCCGGCCGCACGTCCCGGGATCGCGGACGTCACCGCTCTCCCGGCGCCTCCTCCGACGGGGAGGTGAGGACCGTGCAGACCCTCGTGACCGTGCTGGTGATCCTGGCGCTGATCGCCTTCGGGACAGTCCTCATCCGCCTGCTCAACGCCCAGCACGGTGATCGCGCCGCCGCCTTCCACTACGGCCGCTCCGGGTTGCCTGCCCCGGGCCCGGCCCCGTCGGCTCCGCGAAAGTCCCACGGCCTGGACGCGGCGAGCGACACCGCAGGCGGCCGTGACCGTCACGACGACGGACCCCGTAGCCCCGGCCGACGGCAGAGCCCCCGCTGACACTCACTCCCGGCCGGCCGCTTCACCGCCACCGCCACCGCACGACGCGGACCGGCGGCAGGCGGCCGGCGGACCGGCGGACCAGCGGCATGGCCCGAGGGCCGGACCCGGACCGCACGGCTCACCCGGCACTCACCACGCCGCACTCCCCGACGTCCCCTGCGCACGTCGAACCGAGGAGCCATGCCCCTTCCGCGACTGAACGTCCACCGGCACGACCAGGCCACCCGCGCGCGGGTCACCCTCGCCGGCGAGATCGACCGGACCACCGCCCCCCTCGTGCTCACCGCACTCGCCGCATGCCTGCGCGACGGCATCCGCACCGCCGACGTCGACCTCACGGCCGTCACCTTCTGCGACGTCAGCGGACTCAACGTCCTCCTCACGGCGTCATGGCTGGCCACCGAGGACGGAGCGACCCTGCGACTGCACCACTCGCCGCCGATCCTCACCCGCATCATCGAGATCACCGGCTCGGGCTCCGTGCTCCACGAGATGCACGCGGACCGCCCCCGGCCACCTCGGGTCACCACCCCCGCGGGCGGGTGAGCACGCCAGGGCCGGGGCGGAGCCGCGAAGCCGCCCCGGACACCGCGCGGCGGAGCCCCTACGAGGAGACCCGGACGCCGTTACGGAGCGGTGCTCCCGCCTGATGGAGACTGGTGAGGGCCAGCCGGTAGGAGGTGATCAGCCCGGTCTCCACGTAGTCCACCCCCAGCTCCTCGCAGTAGCGCCGCACGATGGCCCGGGCCTTGCGCAGGTTGGGGCTGGGCATGCTGGGGAACAGGTGGTGCTCGATCTGGTGGTTCAGCCCGCCCAGGGCGATGTCGGTGAGCAGCCCGCCGCTGACGTTGCGCGAGGTGAGCACCTGGCGGCGCAGGAAGTCCGGGCGGTCCTCGCCCTTCAGGATCGGCATGCCCTTGTGGTTGGGCGCGAAGAGGGAACCGAGGTAGACGCCGAACAGGCACTGGTGGACGGCGAGGAAGGCGAACGCCATACCGGGCGGCAGCAGCCAGAACAGGACGGTCAGGTAGACGGCGAAGTGCCCGAACAGCAGCGCCCCGTCGAGCCCCCGGTGCTTGAGTGAGCGATTGGCCAGCGCCTTCACGCTCGACACGTGGAGGTTGAAGCCCTCCAGCGTGAGGAGCGGGAAGAACAGGAACGCCTGCCAGCGGCCGATCAGGCGGGGCAGCCCCTTGGCGGCCCGGGCCTGGTCCTGCGACCAGACCAGCAGGTCGGGATCGAGATCGGGGTCGAGTTCCTCGTGGTTGGGGTTGGCGTGGTGGCGAGTGTGCTTGTCCTGCCACCAGCCATAGCTCATGCCGACACCGGCACCGGCCATCCGTCCGGACGCCTCGCTGGCCCGGCGCCGGCGGAACACCTGGCGGTGGGCCGCGTCGTGCGCGAGCAGGGCGACCTGGCCGAACACGACGGCCAGGAAAGCGGCGACCACCAGGGTCCACCAACTGTCGCCGAGAAGCGCGACGGCCGCCCAGCCGCCGGCGTACAACCCGGTCACGACCGTGATCCGCAGGGCGTAGTAGCCGGGACGGCGCTCCATCAGCCCGGCTTCGGCGATCTTTCTGGACAGTCGGGCGAAGTCACTGCCGGACGCCTGTGCGGGCGGGGGGCGGACCGTGGTGTTGCTGGTCATGATGGTGACACTCTCTCCGGGAGGGAAGATGGCGCCGCCCCGGGGCACCGTTGAGACGGACCGCGGACGGGGTTGCGCTGACTGCTTCGCCGGCCGACGGCCGCGCAGGCCCTCCTCTCCATGGGGGTTCCCTGCGGGCCGGGTCTCACACCGCAGGGGAGCCCCCAGGCGCGGGCCTGTCATCATCCTCCGATGCTGAAGATCCCCGGATACGAAGACGGACCTCTGGTCCCGGGCACGGCTTACCTGGACGATCCGTTGTTCTGGCCTGTCCACCTCGGCAGCTGCCTGCGCGGTGAGCAAGCGCAGCGAGCCGCGTTCGGTGCGGACTGGGACGCGGCCATGGAGCTCTTCCGCGTGTTGTCCGCCGAGAGCCACTGGCCGGTGTTCAGCGTGCCCATGTCCTCCGGGCACACCATCCATGTCGTCTACCGCAACATCGTGGACGAGCACGGAGTGGACTACCTGATACATCACCCGGCGTGGACCGCAGCGGAGACGCTCGCCGTGGACGACGGTCACTTCATGGGGCCCGGCATGGCCTGGCCGGAGCTGCTGTCCGTTGCCCGACAGCCGGCGAGGGAGGGCGTCGACGACCCCGACTCCCGTCTCCTGCTGCTCTTCCCGACACTCGGCGACGCGCACCTTCCCGACGACGCGACGGCTTCCCTCACGACCGCGCTCACCGCGCTCACCTCGATCGAAGATCCCGTCGAAGTGGCGCGCCTGCTCCTTGCGAACCAGGGCCAGTGGGCTCCCGCCCACTGGACCACGGCAGACGGCGTCCGCATCAACGACGGTGGCCACTCTTACCGAAACCCCGGCAACGCCTTCGCCCTGCCGGAGGGCCGTCTGCGGGAGATCAGTGACGCACTCGACGGCGGAACAGCGCGAGATCACCGGACGGGCTGAGGAACTCGGCGAGCTGCGGACACCGAGGCCCTCTGGGCCACAGAGCTGGCACTTGGCTGCTCCGAGAAGTCGGCTGATGTGACGAGGCAGCGGCGGTAGTTGACCAACGCGCCGGCGTAGGCGGAGCAGGCATCGAGCCGTTCCTGCCGGAGCTTCTCGCGGCGGGTGAACTGGTGGCACCAGCGGCCGGTCCGCAGCCTCTGCGGGCTCAGCCGCTTCCACCGTGATTCCCCGCTGTTCCCCGCTCGTCCTGGTGCGCTTGTGGTGCGGTCAGTGTCGGCGTGAGGCTCCGCGAACCGGCGCGTCCACCGCCCCTCAGAGGTGTAGCTTGGTCGCTCTGACCAGTCGGCTGATGCCGTCACGTGTCCGCACCCTGGCATCGTCGAGTTCGGTTCTGCTGGCTGTCTTGGCCAACGCCGTGACGTCTGCCAGCATGTCCTCCGCGGCCCGGCTCAGCGTCTCGTCATCGGTGAGCGTCTGCACCCGGAACAGTGCCTCCTGGGCGTTGGATCGTAGGTCGTAGGCGCGGAAGCGCAGCGGCCGAACATGGCGCCACGACCTCTTCGTTCCGAAGACGCCCGCTACGAGTGTCGTCAGTAGTCGTACCTGATTACCACTGAGCGGCCCTCGGACGGCCCAGAGACGGCCCAGCGTCGGCACGTCTCACTCAAGCCGCTGGGTCGCCACCCGCAGCTGCTCGCTGGACACCCTGCCGACCCGCTCCGCCGCCACCCTCAAGGACACGATGGTCCGTGCCGGGCACTCCTCCGAGAGGGCCGCGCTGATCTGTCAGCACTCCGACGAGGAGCGGCAGCGGGAGGTGGCTACCGGGCTCGACGATCTGGGGCGCGCCGAGCGTGCGAAGTGCCACACGGACGACTCCTCACCACAGCGAGGAGGCTGCTGAGAGCCAATGGTGCGGTTGTGGAGCGCTACCGGCTCACCGGTCTGGACAACAAAGAACCCCCGGGTCTCTGACCTGGGGGTTTCGTATGGAGCGGGTGACGAGAATCGAACTCGCGCTCTCAGCTTGGGAAGCGACGGCGCTTGAGTAGCCGGATGCCTTCTGACCTGGGCTTATGTGCTTTTTGCTGGCCTGCGAGAGTGCAAGATCGGACCGTTGTTGACCGTGGTTGTCCGGTCTTAAGGGCACGCTATGGGCACGCCGTCGACTCGGGGGCACGGGGGAACGGGGGTACGGGGAGCATCTTCCTCGGTGGCTGATGGGGAATTGGCTTCTGGCACCGGCCCTCGTCGGGATGGCGTCGTTGCAGGAGCACACAGAGGATGGTTCAGCTGCGGTCGAACATCCCGGGATGTTCGGGGTCCAAGCATCGGCACTGGTCGCTGAACCGCCGGCGCCAGCCTCGCTCGTGCAGATGGACGACAACCATGCCCATGAGCGCGCACCATCGCCGGACAGGAGACGCAGAAACGCGACGAAGCCGCCGGGCCGCGCCCCGGCAGCCTGCCTCCGCGCATCCTGCCAGGGCGCACGACGCGTGGACACCAGACTCGCGCCTTATGAGGCCTCAAAGTCTGAGCTGCAGGACGAGCACGAGGGGTTCTATGTGCTCCTACAGGTCGCCGCGGCGGAAGGAGCGGGCGGCGGCCATCACGTCCTTGAAGCGTTCGTCGGCGATGGCTTCGATGGGTGAGTCGTCCTCGAGTTGAGGGTTCATCCCCATCATCCATGCTCGGGCGGTGTGCTGGTTTTCGCAGCTGGCGATGTAGGTGAAGACCTGGTAGGCGGTGCGGAGGCGGAACTCGGAGTCGAAGCGCGGGGCGTTCTGTCCCCTTGCCCACCGGCCGACCTGCCGCGCGTCGTCTACGCCTGCGATGAGTGCGGCAACTCGCTGACTGAAAGTCTCCTGCAGGAAGCGGGCGATCTCGGCGATGGGCTGTCCGGCTGTGTCGCGGTGTGCGCGGGCCTCGGCTTCTGCGGTGGTCTCTTGCTGAGTCTGCATGATCTCCTCGTTTCCTCGCCGGCGGTGAGGCGGCAAAGGATCGGCGCTCAGTGCGCGAAGGCTGCGGGGGTGGTGGGGCTCGACTGGAAGCCGCAGCGGCTGTGATGAGCAGTGCCGCGGTCGCCGGTATCCGGTTGGCTGCTGGAGGCAGCACACCACCTCGGCCTGGAGGAGACGCTGACGATGAGGGACTCGCTCGTGGTGCCTTGTCCGCACCGCCGTGTGCTGCTGGGTAAGTGGCGCGCTATGAAGGTGATGTCGGTCAACATGCTTACTCCTCAGTGGCGTTGACGAAAGCGTACCCGTTTAGGGTGGGCTTACTCTACGGTTTTCCGCCCTAAAAACACTCTTAAATTCCACCAGTTGCCGCCTGTGGGATGCCGTGAGCTGGGCCTTTGTGACGGTGCATCAAGTTGCAGAAGTGTGACGCCGGACGCACGTGACGACCTGATCGGGCGACGGTACGTACGGCCAAGCGACGCAGTCTGCTCACCTGACGGTGAGTCCGTACTCGCCGGCCACCTCTTGCAGGGCGACGTCCTCCACCCGGATGGCGCAGCGTTCCACCTCGGTGAGTTCGGTGTCGCGGAGTATGGCCCAGCAGCGCCGTCCGCCGTAGCCGGAGCGGAAGGTGATCCCCTGGACGAGGTGGTGGCCGTCTGCGTTGCGCTGGGCGACGGCCCACGCGGCGATCTGGCGTGTGATCCGCCGGTTCGGGCCGTGCAGGTCGTCGTCGGTCAGTTGTCCGGTGACACCGACGGCGCTGAGCTCTTCCTTGAGGTCCGATGCGAGGACCGCCCGGGTTTCATCCGTCTCGATGTCGAGGAACTGCGTCCGGTCGGTGGGGATGAGGCGCACCAGGATGCGCTCCTCCCGCCAGCTGGAGGGGATGTGCCCCATGGCCATCAGGTGCGGTTTGTTGTCTCCGGCGTTGCCCATCAGCTCGCGGATCTTGGGGCCGATGCGATAGGGGGCCAGGGCTTCTGCGTAGCATCCTGCCGGGGTGGAGGCACAGTAGAGCGTGCTGTAGGAGTACAGGCTGTACCGGCCGGCTGCTGAGCCGTCGAAAGTGTCCGGTTCCACGCGGTTGTATTCGACGGGATTGTGGGCCCAGCCAAGACGCCATACTCCCTCGGGCGGGGCGGCGGTCAGAGTTACGGGCGGGATGGTCATTTCTGGTGCCCCTCCTGCTCGCCGGCTTGGCTGCCGGCTTGTCTCCCTTTCTGCTGCACTGCGTCCGCCGAAGGGCGCACTGCAGCATCGGGTGCCGGGGGCGGGCCAGATAACGCAACTGTCATGGATCCTCACTCGTGCCGCTCTGACAGGGGTGATCAGGGGATGGGTGCCTGACCGACGTGGCTGAAGATTCTCTCGTTGTGCGAGCCGCGTGTCCGCTGCCGGCCAGGATGGTGGGCGGCGCACAGGCGGTGCGTTGGTGCAATGGGCGGCGCACGACCTCACAGCTGATCATGGTGGAGGCGGAAGGCCATGGTCCCCGCTTCGCCGGAAGCGAGCAGTATCGAGGACGCCGCACCATCGGGATCCGGCACCGTCTTCAAGGTGCGCAGGGGCGCACCCGTCACGATGCGGAGCAGGTGCCGATCGGCTGTTGCGTCCCAGAGGTGGATGCTCGTCTTGCCCGCCACCGCGAGGGCAGTTCTCTCCTGCGGCAGGCGAAGAGCTGTGACAGCTCCGAGCTCGCCGTCGTTGAGGGTGAGCTCGTCGGCGGGCCGGCCTGTTTCGACGTCCCACAGTTTCAAGGTGCCGTCCTGACCGGCACTGGCGATGAGCAGTCCCCCGTCGTGCCAGGAGACGAACGCGAGATCATTGATGATGTCCTGATCGCACCTGATCGTTCGCCCGACCTGTCTGAGGCCGTCCACATCCCACACGCGGACGGCGCCGTCGCTGCCGCCGGATGCGAGAAGGGCCCTGCCCCCGGATTGGTGGGTGGCCAGACAGCGCACGCTGAGCTTGTGGTGGCCGAAGTCTTCGAGCATGTCTCCTGTCTGCAGGTCCCACACGCAGACACGGCCGTCAGCGCTCCCACTGGCCAGCAGTTCGCCCCGGGCAGCCGACAGTGCCACCAGCGCATTGATCGGCAGGAAATGGCCGCGCAGCACCGGCCCGGTCTGCCGCTTGGTGACGAGGTCAGCACAGACGATGCTGTTGTCCCTCAGAGCGGCAGCCAGCAGCAGACGACCGTGCTGGCGGGGCCAGGCCAGGGCAGTCGCCTTGCGGCCCTTCAGAAGGGTTCGATGCCTGTTGGTCGCAAGATCCCAGACTACGATCCGGGACGCCCGGGCTGCGGCAAGAAGACGTGTCGGAGCAGGCGACAAGGCGCTCGCGGTGATGTGATTCCAAGCTTTCGGCGCCAGTGCGAAGGTCTGGCGGTCGACCGGCCAACTGCGCACGATGCGGTCTGCGCCCGCTGTGAAGAGACGATTCTGGCCGGCGCCGTCCAAGTGGGTCATCGCGGTGACCGGCGCCGTGTGCGCGGGCAAGGATCCCTCGATGGGTTTCAGACTCGGGATCTGCCAGAGGCGCAGTGTGCCGTCGCCTGCTGCCGAGACAAGGGCCGGCTCCTGGTCGAGAGAGGTGACGAGCAGGTTCGTCACGGGGGCGGCGTGGCGCGCGGTGGCGATGGGTGCCGCGTCGACTGCGGTGGCCGTCAGGTCGTACAGGGACACTTGGCCGTCTTCGTCGGCCACGGCGTACTGGCCTGCTCGGGGCATGGGCAACAGGGCACGGACGCGGGCCGGGTGGCGGGAGTGCAGGGAGACGGTGTGGCCGTCGAAGCAGTTCACGGTATCGCGCCGGGTGAAGAGCAGACATGCGTGCCCGTCAGGCATCTGGACGCTGCACATGACTGCTGAGGAGTCCTGGAGCTCGGGCAGCGCGAGGTCGTGGGTCTGGAAGCGCCCCGGGTCGAAGGCCACGAGATGGCCGTCGCTGAACGCGGCAAGCAGGAGCGGCAGTTGTCCGGTGGGCTGGTAGGCGGTGAGGGAGCTGACCCAGGTGTGCTCCCGGCACACGATGACCTTGCGGATGAGCTGGCCGTGGACCGCGTCCACGGCGGCGACGCAGCCGTCCGTGCCCGCGGTGATGATCAGGCCGCCTCTGAGCGGCATCAGCTGACTGACGGTCCCCCGGTGCACCTTGATGGGGGCGTGGGCCAGGCTGCCGTCGAGGCGCAGGATGCGGAGGGTTCCGGCCTTGTCGCCGGCAGCGATGGCGGTGGCCCTGCCGTTTGCGCTTTCGACTGCGGCAAGTGACGTCACGTTGCTGGGCATGGCGGTCCAGGCCGGCACCGGGCTGGCGTAGTGGCTCCACAACGGGGTCACCGGCGATGCGTTGAACGTCTGCGGCGGCGCCGTCAGTTGTGCTCGGGCTTGCGGCAGCGAGGCCGCAGCGTAGTGGGACAGCCGCAGACTGGTCAGACGGGACACCGGATCCGCATGGCGTGCGAACGGCTCCAGCATGGCCCAGGCGTGCAGCCACTGCCGCCTGTCCGACCTGTTGTCATCCGTTGCCAGTAGCCGACGTACCCCGGAGCTGGTCTCCCAGGCGAGCAGCGCCGGCGGGACGTGTTCGTCGTCCAGCACGTTTCCTTCTGCGGCGTGCTCGGCGAGATGGCGGCGCAGATAAGGATGGGGCGGAATGGTCGGATCTGCGGGGACCAAACCGGCAAGCGCGGCAGCGATCTCGCGGTGGATGGCTGCGTGTCGGCTGTCGGCGCTGTCACGCATCCCGACCTCCGAAGTCCAGCAGACCTGCATCCGGATCGAGCAGCACGTCGACCAGCTCCTCGTGCGCGGGCCGGTAGACGCGCCGGTCGTCCTCCACGGCATGCGCGAGATAGCCGCTGAGCCGCCCGCTGAGAAGTTTCTCTATCATCGGGTCCCATTCGTCGGCCGACAGCCGCTTCGGCATGAGGAAGACGCCGGCGATGGTCGGCCAGACTTCCCCCCAGGGCACTCCCTGCCCCTTGGCGTACGCCGCGGCCTGCAGCAACGCCAGCGCGACTTCCGGGGGCAGGCCTTGGACCTGCTGGACCTGCTGGAGGTCGTGCTGCAGCAGGCCCCTGATACCGCGCTCGAGTTTCGTGTGCCAGCCCTCGCTGAGCGCCAGCTCCATCGGGTCTTTGGTGCTGCGCAGTTGGTCTCCAGCAAGCCGTGCGTCGATGAACGAGGGCCAGACGGCTTCGACGACCGCGGGCACCACCTGCCGGCGGGTGTCGGCGTCCATGGCGTCACCGATCAGCGCTGTGACGTACTCGGCGATGTCGTCCTTGCTGCTGTCGCCGTCCGTCCGCTCTACGCAAGCGGCGGGAAACGTGTCTCTCAATGTCCTCAGCAGGCCCAGTTCATCAACGGCCGCGCCGCCCGGACTGTTTCCGTCCGGCCGACTGGAGCGCACGCCGATCAGCAACCGCACCGCGGGCGCTGCTGAGGTGTCTTCGTCCTGGCGCTGACCCGGCACCAACGGACGGCAGAACGGCGCCAGCGGGGCGAGTACGTCCCCGACGATCCGGGCCTGCTCCGCCGCCTCGTCCAAGCCGTCGAGCACGATCGTCACGGTCTGTCTGCAGGAGCGCACATAGTCCTGGATCTGCCGCGACCACACGTCCACCGGGTCGCCGGTCGCCGACACCGCGGCGGGTCTCTCTCCCAGAGCACGCAGCAGGTCGGCAGCGACCTGCGCGGCATCCAGATGGCGGGCGAGCACCGCGGCAGTCACCGACCCCTCCGGCGGAAGCGTGTCGCGCGGAGCCGAGTCCTGGGCCGTCTTGTACAGGGGCTCTTTCCGGAACACCGGATCGCTCAGGGTCACCGCCCTGGCGAGCACCGCCGACTTCCCGCTGCCCGCGCACCCGGTGATCAGTAACACTCCCCGCCGAGAGTGCGAGCCGAGGAACGAGGCAACCGCCCGGTTCAACGGCTCACGGCCCCGGAAGTACCAGCCCTGATCGGTCTCCTGAGTCCGTCCCGTCGCCCGGTCCAGCCAGTACTCCGCCGCCAGCGGTTCATGCCGCTGCGTCGCACCGAGTACCTCTGGCAGGTGCACGTAGCCGGGATTGGGCAGGCACGGAGAAGGCTGGTAGTTGCCGCCGTCGAAGACGCGCTGCAGCTTGAACGTCCGCTCCTCGTCCTCTCGCACTCCGCGGGCGTACTCGGCCATGAAGTCCGGGACGCTCAGATACGGAGTGGTGATACCGGCGTTGCGGCGCAAGCGCAGCAGCGCACCCCGTAACAGTGTCGGAAAACGCAGAACCTGGATCTTGCTGTCGTGCCCGCATGTGACCAGGACATCGAGGTTGCAACGGTGCCTACGACTGCGTCGGATGTCCTTCTGCAGCGCCGCGAGTTCGGCATGCATGCTGCCCGCAAAGCAGGTGTTGACGATGACCAGGACGTTGTCGACATGCGAGTCCAGGGCCGCAGCAATGATGTCCGAGGTCCGCACCGCCGTGGCAAGTGGCCGCTGCTCCACCGAGGCGGGTAGCTGCAGAAAGTGGGTATCCGACTTGCCAGGGATCCCGTGCCCCGTGACGAACAGCACCAACGCGCGACCGCGCAGCTCCCTGACGTCCTGTTCCCGTAAGAAGTCCTCGACGTCGTCCCGAGTCTTCAGCTCCGGGGGCGGAACCTGCCGAAACGCTGGCGGCGGGCCCGGCGTCTGCCACCACTCGCGCACCGCTGCCAGCTGCTGGTCGATGCCCTCGGCAAACGCCTCGGCATCGTCATCATCGCCGTAGTCGCGCACTGCCAACGTGAGCAGGACACGCTGTACCGGCAGGCCTCCGCCTGCTAAAGCAGGGTCCCGCAGAACTTCATCCCCCGTGTGTTGCATGTCATTAGTGTGGCAGCCATGAACTCGCCCTTGGGGGGAACCTTGCCAAATCCAGGACCGCACACCGAGCCCGGCCTGAGCCCCGCAGTCACACACGATGCAGTCGTCGTCGTTCCCGGCATCATGGGCAGCGAGCTCTATGACACCACCACGGACAACGTGATCTGGGGCTTAGCCAATCCCGCCTGGCTCACCAAAGCCTGGCTCACCCGCAAAGGCCTCACCCCTCTGCAGCTCACCCCCGCCGAACTGGCCGGCGACTACAGCCGCGTCCAAGCACCCCGCCTGCTGCAGACCCCGGCCTGGAGCCCGTTCCTTCGCGGTATCGAGCCGTACCACAAACTTCTGCGCACCATCGAGAACACGGTCGCTCACCGCGACGCGATCATGACGTTCCCTTACGACTGGCGTCTGCCCGTCGCCGTCAACGCCCGCAGACTTGCCCAAGAGGCCCGCGACCACCTCCAGCGGTGGCTCGACCACCGCGCCCACACCGCCGCCCGCCGACAAGCCGTCGACGAACGCCCAGCCCGCCTGGTCTTCATCGCCCACTCCATGGGCGGCCTGGTCACCTACGCCGCCCTCACCATCGGCGGCGACAGCGACCTGCCCGCCGACACCCGCGGAGTCATGACACTCGGCACCCCCTTTCTCGGCTCGGTAGTCGCCGCGAACATCCTCAACGCCCGCCAGGGCGGGCCCCTGCCGCTGCCTCATGCCCGTCTCGCCGCCGCAGCCGCCACCATGCCCGCCGTCCACGAGCTTCTGCCCCGCTTCCTCTGCCTGGAAGACGCTCTCGACGTCCGCCGCCTCACGCCGTCAGATGTCGCCGACCTCGGAGGCGACAAGGTCCTGGCCAAGGCCGCTGAGGACTTCTTCACCACTCTCTACAGCCAGCCCCTGCCCCACCACCGCCCCGTCGTCGGCACCCGCCAGAACACCGTCCAGTCGATGAAGCTCATCAACGGCCTCGTCACCGCCTCCGAATACTGCTTTCGAACCGACACCGACGGCACCGTCAGACGCGACGCCCAGGGAGCACCACTCCGCTACCAGGTCTGGGGAGACGGCACCGTCCACCGCGAATCAGCCTCCCTCACCCGCCGCACCATCCCCGTCTTCGCCCAGCACGGCGCCGTAGCCAACGGACGCGAAGCACGCCGCATCATTGCCGACTTCCTTCTCGAGGACGACCACCTCGGCCCCGACCAGGCCGAGGACGGCATCGGGCTCAACCTGCCCGACTACGCCACCGCAGGTATCCCATGGGACTGCGTCGTCACCGGCACAGACGACCCCGCCCATGTCGAATGCACCGTCGCTGCCACGGACACCGACTGGGAGACATCTGTGCGGTTCGAAGCCACCGACGACGACAAGCTCGGTGCCAAAGTCACGTTGCCGAGCCCCGGCCTCTACCGCGTAACTGCCAAAGCCGACTACGGGCCCATCGTGACGCAGCTCGTCTTCTCAGGACCCGATGGCGAGGACGCACTCGACGAATGACGACCTCAGCCAAGCGGCGCCATCTCTAGCCGAAGGGCAGCCAGCCGCAGTTGCGGGCCGCCGGGCCGTTCAGGTCCGTTACCTTCTCCGCTTCTTCCAGGGCAGGCTCGCCTGACGAGTGAGTGACGGCGCGCGGCGCATGACCCCAGATGCGGCTGCTTCGCTTCGACTTAAGGGCACGCGGAGGGCACGCCGCCCCAAATTGGACTAGACAACCAACAAACCCCAGGCCACTGACCTGGGGTTTCATCATGGAGCGGGTGACGAGAATCGAACTCGCGCTCTCAGCTTGGGAAGCTGATGTTCTACCATTAAACTACACCCGCGTAAGACGCCGACCGGAGTCGGTGTCCGAATGCTCGCCCACTCTACCTCATGCCAGGCCCCCGGTGTTCGCGCCGC
Organism: Streptomyces sp. NPDC044921; assembly: GCF_056432865.1. Taxonomy (NCBI): domain Bacteria; kingdom Bacillati; phylum Actinomycetota; class Actinomycetes; order Kitasatosporales; family Streptomycetaceae; genus Streptomyces; species Streptomyces sp. NPDC044921. The sequence continues at coordinate 244,428 of NZ_JBWKIF010000006.1, read as the reverse complement.
GGGGCCTGAGCGGTTTTCAGGGATGGGATGCGGCTGCGGGGGAACGGAGTTGGGGCGTACCGTGTGGGCGTCGAGGAGGGTCCGGGCGGGACCGGAGTGCCGCCTGGAGAGCCGTCCCTTTGATCCCGTACTGTGGCTTTTGTCGTCAGGCAAGCAGCAGCCGGACGCGGCTCTTGGGGAAGGGACTCTTGGACTTGATGGAGCGCACCGTCGTCCGTTGTGCCGATGGGCACGTGTTCAGCACCGCTTCGTTCCCGATGCAGCAGGCCGAACGGCTCGGCCCCGGGCGGCTGCTTCGGTGCCCGCGATGTGCGCGGCTGCGCAGCGTGGTGCCCGTCAGCTACCAGAAGCGGTAGCCGGCCCAGCGAAAGCGGCAGGCAGCGCAGGCGCGCGGTGGCGTCCGGTTGTGGTCGCTCCGCGCGCCTTGCGTATCCTCGGGGCGTGCTTCTCTCAGACAAGGACATCCGGGCCGAGATCGACGCCGGACGGGTACGCATCGACCCGTATGACGACGCGATGGTGCAGCCGTCGAGCATCGACGTACGCCTCGACCGCTACTTCCGGGTGTTCGAGAATCACCGGTACCCCCACATCGACCCGGCCATCGAGCAGGCCGATCTGACCCGGCTCGTGGAGCCGGAGGGGGACGAGCCGTTCATCCTGCACCCCGGTGAGTTCGTGCTGGCGAGCACGTACGAGGTCATCACGCTGCCCGACGATCTCGCCTCCCGGCTGGAGGGGAAGAGCTCGCTGGGGCGCCTGGGGCTGGTGACGCATTCCACCGCCGGGTTCATCGACCCCGGGTTCAGCGGGCACGTCACGCTGGAGCTGTCGAACCTCGCCACGCTGCCGATCAAGCTGTGGCCGGGGATGAAGATCGGGCAGCTGTGCATGTTCCGGCTCAGCTCGCCGGCCGACTTCCCGTACGGCAGTGAGCGGTACGGATCGCGGTACCAGGGGCAGCGGGGGCCGACCGCCTCCCGGTCCTTCCTCAACTTCCATCGGACCCAGGTGTGAGCGACAGCAGCATGAGCCCTGTGCGCGAGAACCTTTCCTACGAGCAGTTCGGCGTCGCCGTGCGCGAGCTCGCGCAGACGATCGCCGACGACGGCTACGAGCCCGACATCGTGCTCAGCATCGCCCGCGGCGGCGTCTTCGTGGCCGGCGGCCTCGCCTACGCCCTCGACTGCAAGAACATCCACCTCGTGAACGTGGAGTTCTACACCGGCGTGGGGACCACGCTGGAGATGCCCGTCATGCTCGCGCCGGTCCCGAACGTGATCGACTTCTCCCAGAAGAAGGTGCTGATCACGGACGACGTCGCCGACACCGGAAAGACGCTCAAGCTGGTGCGCGACTTCTGCCTCGACACCGTCGCCGAGGTGCGCAGCGCCGTCGTCTACGAGAAGTCCCACTCGCTCGTGAAGTGCGAGTACGTGTGGAAGCGGACCGACGAGTGGATCAACTTCCCGTGGAGTGTCGAACCGCCCGTGGTGCGGCGGTCCGGGCAGGTTCTCGACGCCTGAGCAGTACGAGTACGGCCTACGCAAAAGGGGCTCCTCTCGGGGAGCCCCTTCCTTGCGTGCGGCGGAGTGTCAGACCGTGCCCAGCTTCACGATCGACAGCAGCGCGATCAGCTGGATCGCCGAGGCGCCGAGCGCCTTCGGCCAGGGCAGGTCGTGGGAGCGGCTGACCATCAGGGTCAGCAGTGCGCCGCCCGCGATCCAGGTCGCCCAGCCCAGCATCTGCACGAACGTCGCGTCGCCGCCGGCGAACATCGCGAAGATCAGCCGGGGCGCGTCCGTGAGGGACATGATCAGCATGGACAGGCCGACCGTGGGCTGCCAGGCGCCGTCGCCGCCGAGCTGGCGGGCCAGGGTGTGGGTGACCACGCCCAGGACGAACGAGCTCAGCACCATCGCGACGGCCGTGATCAGGACGATCGGCACCGCGTTCGACAGTGTGGCGTTTATCGCATCCGCGCGGGCGCCGTCGAAGCCGAAGACCGCGAGCAGGCCGTAGAGGAACGTGACGATCAGGGCCGGGCCCCACATCGTGTAGTCCCGCATCTGGAGGAACGTCTGGTTCGGGGCGAGGACGATCCCCCTCAGCAGGGCCTTCCAGTGCAGGCGCGGGCCGACCGGGCCGGGGGGCGGGGCGGCCGAGCCGGCGCGGTAGGTGTCGCCCTGGGTGTAGGGGTCCTCGCCGACCGAGAAGGCCTGGGTGTGGCCCGGGTTGTTCGCCGCGTACGGGTCGTGCGGGCCCTGGGGGCCGGGCGGGTACGCGCCGTCGCCGAAGTACTCCGGCTCGCCCTGGCCGCCGTAGCCGCCGCCGGGGCCGCCACCGTGGCCGCCGCCGGGGCCGGCGTTCGACTGCGGCCAGGTGGGGCCGCCGCCGCTGCCGTACGGCGGCTGCTGCGGGTACGGCTGCGGCGCCGGCGGGTAGCCGTACGACGGCCCCTGCGGCGTCTGCTGCCCGTACGGAGGGTTGTGCGGTCGCGTCTGAGGAGCGCCGTTGTTCCGGCCGCGTCCGATCCTGAATCCAGCCACGTCTTCGAACGTACCTGGTCCCGGGCGGTGGCGTGCCGGGCCCGGGCTTCCGGGCCCGGCTTTGCGGCCGAGCTGTGACATCCCTTAAGGGGCGCGGTCCTTGGGCGTCCGTGAGCCGTCAGGGTCAGGCCGTAGGGCTTCGCCGGGCCTCGTCGTGGCCCCCCGGCTCGCGGGGTGGCGGCCACGGCACGTCCTGCCTGGGCGCCGCGGCACCGGCCGTGTTCCGGGTGTACGGGGCCGTCGTGGTGGGGCCGGTGCCGGGACGGGCAAGGTGCCCACGTCCGTGCGGGGCCGCCGTCGAGGACGGGGCCCTGGCCGCCGAGGGCGCCCTCCGGGTCGGTGGCGCCTCCCGGTCGGCTGGACGCCGGCCACCGGTGCGCCTCCAGTACTCGCGGGACGGCAAGCGCTGGAGGGACCTCCGCACCGTGGAGGCCGACTGGTCGGGCGAGGGCCATGCCTTCTCGTCGGACCTGCCGGACGCGCGGCGCGGCTTCTCCCGGGCGCACTTTCAGGAGACGGAGTCGTTCCGCGGCGCCACGTCCGCGGTGGTGCGGGTGGGGCACTGTGAGGCACTGGGGTGCTGAGCAGGTTCGTGCGGGTGGGGCGCTGAGGCGCTGACAGGACGTGCCGTGGGGCGCCGAGGAAGACCCGTGCGGGTGAGCGCCGAGCAGGCGCGTGACGGATGGGCGGCCCACCCTCCTACCCGTCCACGAAGCCCAGGGCCGTGTCGGGCCGGCACTGCGGGCAGGCCTTGACGCCGTCGGCCAGGGCGCGCCGGGCGTGGTCCCGGTCGACGCCCCTGCTGCGCTGCCCGGCGTTCCAGCAGCCGCCGACGTGCACGTACACGGCCTCCTGGCCGGACAGCCCGCGCTCGATCAGCCAGTCGGGCGCGGGCGGCCGGGCCAGGGCCCCGCGCCGCCGTTCCGCCTGGCGGCGCTCCTCGTCCGCGATCCACCGACGGGTGCGTGCCAGGTCGCGTTCCTGCACGCGCTCCAGGAAACGGAGCAGCGCGAGCCGCGACTCTGGATCGTTCATGCGTTCGATTCTAGATTCAGGGCGACGGCGGCACACCGCACGGGCGGGGAGAACGGCCGTCCCCGGCCCCCCGTTCTCTGCGCTCCCACGGGCAGGAACGCCGACACCCCCCGCCCGATGACTCGGACAGGGGGCGTCGGACCCGGCTGGAGTGCTCGCGGGTGCCGGCTACTTCACCGGCTCGGGCTCCGGCGCGTTCTCCGAGTCCGCCGTGCCCGCCGGGGGCTCGTCGTCGCCGTCGGTGTCCTCGGGCTCCGCCGGGACCGGCGTCTTCACCGAGTCCAGCAGGAGCTGGGCGACGTCGACGACCGTGATGGACTCCTTGGCCTTGCCCTCGTTCTTCTTGCCGTTCACCGAGTCCGTGAGCATGACCAGGCAGAACGGGCAGGCCGTCGAGACGATGTCGGGGTTGACCGACAGGGCCTCGTCGACGCGCTCGTTGTTGATGCGCTTGCCGATGCGCTCTTCCATCCACATCCGGGCGCCGCCCGCGCCGCAGCAGAAGCCCCGCTCCTTGTGGCGGTGCATCTCCTCGTTGCGGACGCCGGGGACGGCCGCGATGATCTCGCGCGGGGGCGTGTAGATCTTGTTGTGGCGGCCCAGGTAGCACGGGTCGTGGTACGTGATGATGCCCTCGACCGGCGTGACCGGGATGAGCCTGCCCTCGTCCACCAGGTGCTGCAGCAGCTGCGTGTGGTGGATGACCTCGTAGTCGCCGCCGAGCTGCGGGTACTCGTTGCCGAGCGTGTTGAGGCAGTGCGGGCAGGTGGCGACGATCTTCTTCGCGGACTTCGGCTTCGCCGACTCGGGCGTCACCTTGCCGTCGTCGTCCATCTCCTCGCCGAACGCCATGTTCAGCGCCATGACGTTCTCCATGCCGAGCTCCTGGAAGAGGGGCTCGTTGCCCAGGCGGCGGGCGGAGTCACCGGTGCACTTCTCGTCGCCACCCATGATCGCGAACTTGACGCCCGCGATGTGGAGGAGTTCCGCGAAGGCCTTCGTGGTCTTCTTGGCCCGGTCCTCCAGGGCGCCCGCGCAGCCGACCCAGTACAGGTACTCGACCTCGGACAGGTCCTCGATGTCCTTGCCGACGACCGGGACCTCGAAGTCGACCTCCTTGAGCCACTCCAGGCGCTGCTTCTTCGCCAGGCCCCAGGGGTTGCCCTTCTTCTCCAGGTTCTTGAGCATCGTGCCCGCCTCGGACGGGAACGCGGACTCGATCATGACCTGGTAGCGGCGCATGTCGACGATGTGGTCGACGTGCTCGATGTCCACCGGGCACTGCTCGACGCACGCGCCGCAGGTGGTGCAGGACCACAGGACGTCCGGGTCGATGACGCCGTTGTCCTCCAGCGTGCCGACCAGGGGGCGCTCGGCCTCGGCCAGGGCCGACGCCGGGACGTCCTTCAGCTGCTCCTCGGACGCCTTCTCCTCGCCCTCCATCGTCTTGCCGCCGCCGGCCAGCAGGTACGGCGCCTTGGCGTGCGCGTGGTCGCGCAGCGACATGATCAGCAGCTTGGGGGAGAGGGGCTTGCCCGTGTTCCAGGCGGGGCACTGCGACTGGCAGCGGCCGCACTCGGTGCAGGTGGAGAAGTCCAGCAGGCCCTTCCAGGAGAACTGCTCGACCTGGGAGACGCCGAAGACGTCGTCGTCGCCCGGGTCGGTGAAGTCGATCGGCTTGCCGCCGGACGTCATCGGCTGCAGGGCTCCCAGAGCCGTGCCGCCGCTGGACTCGCGCTTGAACCAGATGTTCGGGAACGCCAGGAAGCGGTGCCAGGCGATGCCCATGTTGGTGTTGAGCGACACCACGATCATCCAGATGAACGAGGTGCCGATCTTGATCATCGCGACCAGGTAGACCAGGTTCTGCAGCGTCGTGACCGACAGGCCGTCGAAGGCGAGGACCAGCGGGTACGAGGCGAAGTAGGAGGCCTCGTAGTGGTCGACGTGGTGGAGCGCGCCCTCCAGGCCGCGGAGCACGTAGATCGCCAGGCCGATGGTGAGGATGACGTACTCGACGAAGTAGGCCTGGCCGGCCTTGGAGCCCGCGAAGCGGGACTTGCGGCCGGGCCGGTTGGGCAGGTTCAGCAGGCGGATCGCGATGAGGACCGCGATGCCGAGGACCGTCATCACGCCGATGAACTCGATGTACAGCTCGAACGGCAGGAACGTGCCGATGACCGGCAGCACCCAGTCGGCCTGGAACAGCTGGCCGAAGGCCTGGGCGAGGGTCGGCGGCAGCGTCAGGAAGCCGACCGCGACGAACCAGTGGGCGATGCCGACGATGCCCCACCGGTTCATGCGCGTGTGGCCGAGGAACTCCTTCACCAGGGTCACGCTGCGCTGGTAGGGGTTGTCGGTCCGGGTACCGGCGGGCACGGGCTGGCCCAGCTTGAAGTACCGGACGAACTGGCCGATCGCGCGTGCGAGCAGCGCGACGCCGACCACGGTCAGTACCAGCGACACGATGATCGCGGCGAGTTGCATGGGGGCTCCTCGGGCCTGCGAGGGTTTCGTCGGGGTGGACCTGTCGCGATGGAGGGTTCCCCGAAATTACTAAGCGGTAACTTATGCAGTCCGTCTGAGACTACCCCTATCTTCCGCCGCACTGTAGCCGGGTGGGCAGTGATCTGAATCGCTGAGGGTCGCCTCAGAAGCGGTGCGGAATCCGGCCGCGATCCTGTCGTGTTATTCGTACCGAATTGTCATAGTGACGCCTAACTTATATCCGTGCTCTACGGGATCGCTGCCGCCGCCACCGCCCTCGTGCTCACCGCCCTGCTCGCGGCCGTCCTGCGGATCCCCGCCCGCAGGCTGCGCCTGGTCGAGCGGCGGCGGCAGCGGGAGGTGCCGCTGTCCGGCGGTGTGGCCGTCGTGGCCGTCACCGGGGTGGTCGTGGGGGTCGGGCAGGGGGGTGCGGGCGGGAGCGGGACGGGCGGGCTGCTCGCCGCCGGCGGCGCCGTCGCCCTGCTCGGGCTCGCCGACGACGTGTGGCGGCTGCGGCGGCGCGTGCTGGCCGCCGGTACGGCCGTGGCGGCGGCGTGCGTCGTGCCGTACGGGGAGGCGGGCGTGGGGCCCGGGCTGCTCGCCGTCGTCTGGGCCGTGGGGGTGACCCTCGCCTTCCGGGGGCTCGACCACGCCGACGGGCTCGCGGGGACGGCCGGGGTGGTGACCGCCTTCGGCGTGGCGGCGTGCGCGGCGGTCGACGTCATGGACGGGATCGCCGGGCTGATGAGCGTGCTGGCCGCGGCGCTGACCGGGTTCCTGCTGCACAACTGGCACCCCGCGCGCGTGGGCCTGGGCAGCTGCGGCTCCATGGCCGCCGGGTTCGTCATCGCGCTCGGCCTGGTGCACGTCCGGGCCGGGTTCGGGCTCGGCGAGAGCGCGGGGGTGCTGTTCGCGCTGACGGCCCTGGCGAGCGCCGACGCCGTCCTGGTGGTGCTGGCGCGGCGGCTGGGCGGGCGCCCCGTGGTCCGCGGCGGGCCCGACCACCTCGCGCACCGGCTCAGACGGCTGGGGCTGACCGTGCCGGGCGTCACCCTGCTGCTGGGCCTCGCGGCGGTCTCGGGCGTGCTCGTCGGGGTACTCGCGCACGCCGAACGGGTCGGGGGCAACGCCCTGTGGTGGGTGGCGGGTGGGGCGCTCGTGGTGGTGTTCGTCCTCGTCCGTGTTCCCGTGTACGCCGATCCACGCTCCGTATCACCGCAGATCAGAGGGCATGTGCGTGTAAGGAGCGGATAAGACTTGAGTCCATCGGACTCAGCTCTGTTGACCGGCCGACGGCCGTCGTGCACACTTGAGTCCGTTCCACTCAAGTCAGCTGGAGGAATCAACCATGGCACGTGCGGTCGGCATCGACCTGGGCACGACTAACTCCGTCGTCAGCGTTCTGGAGGGCGGCGAGCCCACCGTCATCACCAACGCCGAGGGCGCCAGGACCACGCCGTCCGTCGTCGCCTTCGCGAAGAACGGTGAGGTGCTCGTCGGCGAGGTCGCCAAGCGCCAGGCGGTCACGAACGTGGACCGGACCATCCGGTCCGTCAAGCGCCACATGGGCACGGACTGGAAGATCGAGCTCGACGGCAAGCCCTTCAACCCGCAGCAGATCAGCGCCTTCGTGCTGCAGAAGCTGAAGCGGGACGCCGAGGCCTACCTGGGCGAGAAGGTGACCGACGCGGTCATCACCGTCCCGGCGTACTTCAACGACTCCGAGCGCCAGGCCACGAAGGAGGCCGGCGAGATCGCCGGCCTGAACGTGCTGCGCATCGTCAACGAGCCGACCGCGGCCGCCCTGGCGTACGGCCTCGACAAGGACGACCAGACCATCCTGGTCTTCGACCTCGGTGGCGGTACGTTCGACGTCTCGCTGCTGGAGATCGGCGACGGCGTCGTCGAGGTGAAGGCCACCAACGGTGACAACCACCTCGGTGGCGACGACTGGGACCAGCGCATCGTCGACTACCTGGTCCAGCAGTTCCAGTCCGGCCACGGCGTGGACCTGGGCAAGGACAAGATGGCCCTGCAGCGTCTGCGCGAGGCCGCCGAGAAGGCGAAGATCGAGCTGTCCTCGTCCACCGAGACCTCGATCAACCTGCCCTACATCACCGCCTCCGCCGAGGGCCCCCTGCACCTCGACGAGAAGCTCACCCGCGCCCAGTTCCAGCAGCTGACCGCGGACCTGCTGGAGCGCTGCAAGACGCCGTTCCACAACGTCATCAAGGACGCCGGCATCTCCATCAGCGAGATCGACCACGTGGTCCTGGTCGGCGGCTCGACCCGCATGCCCGCCGTCGCCGAGCTCGTCAAGGAGCTGACCGGCGGCAAGGACGCCAACAAGGGCGTCAACCCGGACGAGGTCGTCGCCATCGGCGCCGCCCTGCAGGCCGGTGTCCTCAAGGGCGAGGTCAAGGACGTCCTGCTCCTCGACGTCACCCCGCTGTCCCTCGGCATCGAGACCAAGGGCGGCATCATGACCAAGCTCATCGAGCGGAACACGACGATCCCGACCAAGCGGTCCGAGATCTTCACCACCGCCGAGGACAACCAGCCGTCCGTGCAGATCCAGGTCTACCAGGGCGAGCGCGAGATCGCGGCGTACAACAAGAAGCTCGGGATGTTCGAGCTGACCGGTCTGCCCCCGGCGCCCCGCGGCGTCCCGCAGATCGAGGTGTCCTTCGACATCGACGCCAACGGCATCATGCACGTGACCGCCAAGGACCTGGGCACGGGCAAGGAGCAGAAGATGACCGTCACCGGCGGCTCCTCGCTGCCGAAGGACGAGGTCGACCGCATGCGCGAGGAGGCCGAGCGCTACGCGGAGGAGGACCACAAGCGCCGCGAGGCCGCCGAGACCCGCAACCAGGGCGAGCAGCTCGTCTACCAGACCGAGAAGTTCCTCAAGGACAACGAGGACAAGGTCCCGGGCGAGATCAGGACCGAGGTCGAGCAGGCCGTCGGCGAGCTGAAGGAGAAGCTCAAGGGCGAGGACACGGCCGAGATCCGCACCGCCACGGAGAAGGTCGCGGCCGTCTCCCAGAAGCTGGGCCAGGCCATGTACGCCGACGCGCAGGGCGCCCAGGCCGCCGGCGGTGCCTCCGCCGGAGCCGGCGCGGGTGCCGGTGACGCCAAGGCCGACGACGACGTCGTCGACGCCGAGATCGTCGACGAGGACCGGAAGGACGGTGCCGCGTGACGGAGGAGACCCCGGGCTTCGACGAGCAGCAGCCCGACGTCCCTTCCGGCGCCACCTCCGACGACGCCGAGCCGAAGGCCGCCTCCTCCTCCGAGGAGAAGGCGGCCCCGGCCGGGGACACGGGCCAGGACGCCGGTCTGGTGGCCCAGCTGGACCAGGTGCGCACCGCGCTCAGTGAGCGCACCGCGGACCTCCAGCGCCTCCAGGCCGAGTACCAGAATTACCGCCGCCGGGTCGAGCGCGACCGGATCGCGGTCAAGGAGATCGCCATCGCGAACCTCCTGACCGAGCTCCTGCCCGTGCTCGACGACATCGGCCGCGCCCGCGAACACGGCGAACTGGTCGGCGGCTTCAAGTCCGTCGCCGAGTCGCTGGAGAGCACCGCGGCGAAGATGGGCCTGCAGCAGTTCGGCAAGGAGGGCGAGCCCTTCGACCCGACGATCCACGAAGCCCTGATGCACAGCTACGCGCCGGACGTCACCGAGACGACCTGCGTGGCGATTCTGCAGCCCGGGTACCGGATCGGCGAGCGCACCATCCGCCCCGCGCGGGTGGCGGTGGCCGAACCCCAGCCGGGGGCACAGACGGTCAAGGCGGAGGAGTCCGCCGACGCCGACGACAAGGAGAGCGGTGGCCCGGACGAGGGCTGACGTGGACGAAGGGAAGGAGGGGCGTCGAGGATGAGCACCAAGGACTTCATCGAGAAGGACTACTACAAGGTCCTCGGCGTCCCCAAGGACGCCACCGAGGCCGAGATCAAGAAGGCGTACCGGAAGCTCGCCCGCGAGTACCACCCGGACGCCAACAAGGGAAACGTCAAGGCCGAGGAGCGCTTCAAGGAGATCTCCGAGGCCAACGACATCCTCGGTGACCCCAAGAAGCGCAAGGAGTACGACGAGGCACGCGCCCTCTTCGGCAACGGCGGCTTCCGCCCCGGGCCCGGCGGCGCGGGCGGCTCCTTCAACTTCGACCTGGGCGACCTCTTCGGGGGCGGCCAGGGGGGCCAGGGCGCCGGCGGCTTCGGCGGCGGCCTCGGTGACGTCTTCGGGGGCCTGTTCAACCGCGGCGGCGCCGGCCCGGGCACGCGTACCCAGCCCCGGCGCGGCCAGGACATCGAGTCCGAGGTCACGCTCAGCTTCACGGAGGCGATCGAGGGCGCGACCGTGCCGCTGCGGATGTCCTCGCAGTCGCCCTGCAAGGCCTGTTCGGGCACCGGCGACAAGAACGGCACACCGCGCGTGTGCCCGACCTGCGTCGGCACCGGGCAGGTCGCCCGGGGCAGCGGTGGCGGCTTCTCGCTCACCGACCCCTGCCCGGACTGCAAGGGCCGCGGCCTGATCGCCGAGACCCCCTGCGACGTCTGCAAGGGCAGCGGCCGGGCCAAGTCCTCGCGGACCATGCAGGTGCGCATCCCCGCGGGCGTCAGCGACGGCCAGCGGATCCGGCTGCGCGGCAAGGGCGCGCCGGGCGAGCGCGGCGGTCCGGCGGGCGACCTGTACGTCGTCGTGCACGTCGACTCCCACCCGGTGTTCGGCCGCAAGGACGACAACCTCACCGTCACCGTCCCGGTCACGTTCGCCGAGGCGGCCCTCGGCGGCGAGGTCCGGGTGCCGACGCTGGGCGGCCCGCCCGTCACGCTGAAGCTGCCCCCGGGCACGCCGAACGGCCGTACGATGCGCGCCCGGGGCAAGGGCGCGGTCCGCAAGGACGGCACCCGCGGGGACCTCCTGGTCACCGTCGAGGTGAGTGTCCCGAAGGACCTGACGGGGAAGGCTCGTGACGCACTCGAGGCGTATCGCGAGGCGACCGCGGGTGAGGATCCGCGGGCGGAGCTGTTCCAGGCCGCGAAGGGAGCATGAGTCAGATGGACGGTCGTCGACGCAACCCGTATGAACTGACCGAGGAGACCCCGGTCTACGTCATCTCGGTGGCGGCCCAGCTGTCCGGCCTGCACCCGCAGACCCTGCGCCAGTACGACCGTCTGGGCCTGGTGTCCCCGGACCGCACGGCCGGCCGGGGCCGGCGCTACTCGGCCCGCGACATCGAACTGCTCCGCCAGGTGCAGCAGTTGTCGCAGGACGAGGGCATCAACCTGGCCGGAATCAAGCGCATCATCGAACTGGAGAACCAGGTCGCGGCCCTCCAGGCCCGGGTGGCCGAGCTGGAGGACGCGCTCGACGGCGCCGCGGCGGCCATGCGCCAGCGCGAGGCGGCGGTGCACGCGTCGTACCGCCGGGACCTGGTGCCGTACCAGGAGGTGCAGCAGACCAGCGCGCTGGTGGTGTGGCGGCCGAAGCGGCAGCAGACGTCGGACTGACCGGCGCGGTGTGTGGCCGGCAGGCACCAGGAGAGGGCCGGGAGTTGACTCCCGGCCCTTTTCGTGCGCCTTGGGTCCCTTGCGGCGGTTTTTCCGGCCGCCCCGCCGATGACCGGGTGGTGTGCGGCACTTGAAGGCGGTTCCGCAGAGTCTTCACAACTGCTGCGGAGCGTGGTGTTGTCATCTCGTTAAGTGGTTCCGCTTGACGCTGGGGGGCGCGTCCGCGTTGTCTTTTCAGACACATGGGCCGCAATGCTGTGCCCACGTCCGAATCACACGCGAAGTGAGCCCCCGCATGCGTCGTCGTATCGCCATATCCGTGGCCGCCGCCACGATCTCCGTCTCGCTCGCCGGCTGCGGCGTGCTCAACGCGACCGGGAGCAGTGACGACGCGAGCCCGACCAAGGGCAACGACATCACGGTGGGCCTGCTGCTGCCGGAGAAGGCCAACACGCGCTACGAGAACTTCGACTACCCGATCATCAAGCGGAAGGTCGAGTCCCTCACCAACGACAAGGGCCGCGTCGAGTACGCCAACGCCGAGGCGAGCGCCGACAAGCAGGCCGACCAGATGCAGCGGATGATCGACGACCGGGTCGACGTGATCCTGCTGGACGCGGTCGACTCGCACGCCATCGCCGACGGCGTGAAGAAGGCGAAGGAGGCCGGGATCCCGGTCATCGCCTACGACCGGCTGGCCGAGGGCCCCATCGACGCGTACATCTCCTTCGACAACGAACTGGTCGGCGAGGTCCAGGGGCGCTCCCTGCTGGAGGCCATCGGCGAGAAGGCGAGCCTGTCCGACAAGATCGTCATGATGAACGGCTCGTCCACGGACCCCAACGCCAAGCAGTTCAAGGCCGGGGCGCTGTCCGAGCTGAACGGCAAGGTGACGATCGCGCAGTCCTTCGACACCAAGGACTGGAAGCCGGAGAACGCCGAGGCCAACATGGCCGAGGCGATCGCGAAGATCGGCAAGGACGACATCAAGGCCGTCTACTCGGCCAACGACGGCATGGCCGGCGGCATCGTCAAGGCCCTCAAGGCCGCGGGCGTGACCGACCTGCCGCCGATCACCGGCCAGGACGCGGAACTGGCGGCCGTGCAGCGGATCCTCGCGGGCGAGCAGTACATGAGCGTCTACAAGTCGTACCCGCAGGAGGCGGAGAACGCCGCGGAGATGGCCGTCGCCAAGGTGCAGGGCCGGGACATCCAGTTCGCCGCCCTCGCCCGGGACAAGGTCGACAGCCCCACCCACAAGGGCATCCCGGCGCAGCTCGTGCCGGTGGTGGCGCTGACCAAGGAGAACATCAAGGACACCGTCGTGGCCGACGACATCTACAAGCTGTCGGACATCTGCACGGCCAGGTACAAGGCGGCGTGCGAGGCGGCGGGTCTCGACTAGCGCGGCCCGGTCCCGGCCGGGCCGCCGGTCTCAGCCGGCCGGTTCGGGCGCTCGCGGGACGCGGGCCCGCCCCGGGCGTTCCGCCAGCGTGAGCGCCCGGAGCAGCCACTCGGCGGGCCCGTACCGGAAACGCCGCAGCCACGCCGTGCTCAGAGCCAGCTGGAGGGCGTACACGGCGAGGGCGAGCAGCAGCACGGCGGCCGCTCCCAGACGCCCGTACAGGGACAGGCCGTACGCCGTCGCCAGGCACATCACGACCAGGGACTGCCCGAGGTAGTTCGTCAGCGCGAGGCGGCCCGCCGGGACGAAGAGCCGCCGCACGCGGTCCGCCCGGGGCGAGTCCAGCAGGAGCAGCAGCAGGCACGCGTACGCGGCCGACAGGGCCGGGGCCGTCAGGGTCCCCACGCCGACGCCCAGGAGGTGCCAGCGGTCGTCCAGCGGCCCCTGGGCGGCGGAGGCGAAGAAGACAGCTCCCGGGACTCCCACGGCCAGTCCGGCGGCCGCGGTCCGCCGCAGCCGGGCGCGGCCCACCCCGCCGGGAGCGAGCAGGCGCCGCCGGCCCGCGGCCAGACCGAGGAGGAAGGCCGCGAGCACGCCCGGCGCCATCAGGAGCATGGCGGCGAAGGTGAGCGGCAGCCGGTCCAGGTTCTCCCGTACCACCGTGCCGGCGGTGCCGCGGTAGGCGGCCACGGCCTCGGCGATCGCCCCGTGCGGCACCGGTTCCACCTCGTCCACCGCCGTGGTGAGCGCCCCCAGCCCGACGAGGACGGCGCCGAACACGCCGTGGATCCAGGCGGCGGCCTTCACGGCCGTGGCCGGCGCGGCCCGCCGCGCCCCCCACAGGACCAGACCCAGCAGGCCGTAGGCCATGAGGATGTCGCCGGTGTACAACAGGACCGCGTGCGCCAGGCCGAGCAGCACCAGGCCCAGGGACCGGCGCAGGAACCGCGCGGTGGGGTTCCCGCCGTTCCGCTCGGCGGAGGCCGTCTGCAGGGTGAAGCTGTAGCCGAACAGGAACGAGAACAGCAGGTAGAACTTGCTCGACGCCAGCGCCGTCACCAGCCACACGGCGACGTGGTCCACGGGCGCCGCGCCCGGGTCGCGGAACCCCTCCGCCTCGTAAGGGCTCATCATCTGCGCGCTGTTGACCACCAGGATGCCCAGCAGGGCGAAGCCCCGCAGCGCGTCGACGGCGGGCAGGCGGCGCGGGCCGGCCGGTTCCCCCGCATCGTTCATCTCTCCCCCTCGCCGGGCAGGCGGGCCCGGCCCGTGATCACACGGTGGCACATCGGCCGCGGACCCGGCACCTCCCGTGGGGCAACGGGCCGGCGGAGCGCGCGGATTCACGGACCGAACGGCGCAAAAAGGAACTCCCGGCCGGGGGAGCCGTGTTGCGGAGCAGGTCCGGGCCGCGCATAGTGGCGCTGCGGAAGGCGGCGGAACCGGGGGTGGAACGGGCGATGGCCGGGCACGGGACGGAGGAGCATCCTCACGGTGCCGACCGGCTGTGCGAGGCCGGGGATCGCGTGTATTCCCGGGCCGTACGGCGGGGCCGGGTCACGCGCCGGGACGCGGAGCCGGTGCCCTGCCTGCTGGAGCTCGCCCTGCTGCACCCGGACCCGGACGACATGGACTGGCTGGTGCCGACCTCGCCGCAGGAGGTCATGACCCGGCTGCTGCGCGGGATGTACGACGAGGTCAGCGCGAGCCAGCGGCGGGTGGGGTCGGCGGTCGCCGCGGTCGAGTGGTACGCCGGGCTGGGCCGCCAGGTGCAGCCGGCCGCGGCGGCCGCGGAGGGCCCGGCGATCCGCGTCCTCGACGGACTCGCCCGGATCCAGGCGGCGATGGACGAGGCGACGCAGGCGTGCACGACCGAGGTGCTGACGGTGCAGCCGGGCGGCATCCGCCGCGAGGCGGAGCTCTCCGAAGGGCTGCACCGGGCGCTGGCACTGCGGGGCCGCGGGGTGCGGATGCGGGACCTGTACACCCATGTCGCCCGGCACGGGCAGGGGTTGCTCACGTACCTGGAGCTGATGGGCGACGCGGTCGAGGCGCGCACGCTGGACGAGGTCATCGACCGGCTGATCCTGTTCGACCGGACGGTGGCGTTCATCCCCGCCAACACCGACCGGACGATGGCGCTGGAGCTGCGGCACCCGGCGCTGATCGAGTACCTGGTCACGGTCTTCGAACGGCTGTGGCGCCTGGCGATCCCGCTGACGGCCCCGCTGCCCGACACCGGCATCGAGGGCATCTCCCACCGGGAGCAGTCGATCGCCGCCCTGCTCGCGGAGGGGCACCAGGACGCGGTGATCGCGGAACGGCTGGGGATCAGCGTGCGGACGTGCCGGGCGCACATCGCGCGGCTGTCGGAGACGCTGGGGGCGGCGAGCCGTACGCAGCTGGGCGTGCGCATCGCCCAGGCGGGACTGGACGGCCCCCCGCGGGCGGTGGCCGCACGGCAGCAGGTCAGTGCTCCCGGTCGAGGATCCCGGACTGCCCGATGAGGTAGCCGAGCTGAGCCCTGCTCCGGCTGCCCAGCGTCGCGGCGAGTTTGGCGATGTGGACCCGGGCGGTGCGGACGTTCATCCCGAGCCGGTCGGCGATGACGGCGTCGGTGTGACCCTCCACGAGGAGGGTGGCTATGGCGTGCTGGCGGGCGGTGATGCCGTCGCGGGAGGGCTGGGGGGCGGCTTCGGGGTACATGGGCGTGGCCAGCCGCCAGAGGCGGTCGAAGGCCGTGGCCAGGTATCCCACGATGGCCGGGTGGCGGATCTCCAGCGCGAGTCCGCCGTCCTTGTCGGCCGGGACGAAGGCCACCGCGCGGTCGATGAGGATGAGCCGGTCGGGGACCTCGTCCAGGGAGCGCAGCTCGACGTCGCCCGCCAGCCGCTCGCACCGGGCGATGATGGTCGGGAAGTGGCGCAGCGTGTGCGGGTACAGGGTCCGGATGCGGCAGCCGCGGTCCAGCGCGGCCTGGTCGCGGCCGAGCGAGGCGGCGTCGGCGGCCTGGCCGCGTTCGCCGGTCAGTCCGGTGCGGGGCTGGACGGTGATCACTTCCTCGCGGGCGTCGGCCATGGCGTCGGTGATGGCCTGGTTGATCCGCTCCGTGCCGGTGAGCAGCCGGATCGTGGGCGGGTCGCCGGCCGCCGAGCGGGGTCCGGCGATCCGCATCAGGGAACCGAACGTCTCGGCCAGCCGCGCCTCGCGCTGCCGCTCCCGCGCGATCCGCTCCCCGGAGCTCCGCAGCAGCCGGTGCAGCGCGACGACCGGGGCGAGGGGTTCCAGCCGGGCCGGGTCGTCGACGGCGGGATGGAGCAGGCCGAGGTCCACCAGGCAGGGAGCGGCCCGCCCGTCCTCGGCCGTCAACCCCCCGTGCCGCAGGGCCTGTTCGTACAGTTCCCTGCCGGCGGTGCACAGGTCCTCGACGCCGTGCTCGCGGTGCCGCGCGCTCACTCGGGCGCTCCCTCCCGCTCCAGGATCCCCGACTGGGCGATGAGGTAGCCCAGTTGGGCGCGGCTGCCGCTGCCCAGCAGCGAGGCCAGCTTGGCGATGTGGGCCCGGCAGGTGCGCACGTTCATGCCCAGGCGGCGGGCGATGGCCTCGTCGACATGGCCTTCGACCAGGAGCTTGGCTATCGAGTACTGGATCTCCGTGATGCCGTCCGGCGCGATCTCGTAGGGGGTGGTCTCGCTCAGCGGCACCGCCCGGTTCCAGATGAACTCGAAGACCTTGATGAGGTACCGGATGATCCCCGGGTGCCGCAGTTCCAGGGCGACCTGCTGGTCGTCGCGGGTGGGGATGAAGGCGACGGTCTCGTCGCAGATGATCAGGCGCTCGACGAGTTCGTCGATCGTGCGGTATTCCGCCTTGCCGTCGGCGAGGCGGGCGGAGTACGCCAGTTGCTCCGGGTTGTACCGGGCCGTGTGCTGGTACACGGTGCGGATCCGCACACCGCGTTCTATCAGCGGCCTGTCGCGCTTCATGCCCTGCAGGAGGCTGCGTTCGGACACCCGGTCGCTGGGCTGCAGGGTGAGCATCTCCTTCTGGCACTGGGAGGTGGCCAGGTTCAGCGCGGCGTTGATGCGCTCGCCGCCCTCCAGGACGGTGATGGAGTCGCTGGTCGTGGCCATCTGGGCGCCGAGCGTCATGAACGGCTGGAAGGTCTCCGCGAGGTCGATCGCGCGGCGCCTGCGGTCCGCGATCTCCTGTTCCAGGGGGTTGAGCTGCCGCGAGAGGGCTACCACGGGAGGGACCGGACGGAGCCAGGTCGGGTCGTCGGGATCGGGGTGGAGCAGGGCCAGCTCGATCAGGCAGGGTGCGGGGTCCGCGTCCTTGCGCGCCAGACGTCCCGCGCGCAGTGCGATGGTGTAAAGGCGGCCACCTTCCTCGCACAACTCCGTAATCGGATGGGGATGTGTCTCGTTAGTCTGATTTGATCCCAAATCTCCACCCCCCAGGGTCCTGAACATGCAGGAACATGATGCATCGATTGTGTGGCCATGACGTGCCCGAATGAGCCATCGTCGTACTCGACGGGGGAAAAGGGGACCTTCAAGTGAGGACGAAGCCGACTATGTGCAGCAGAATGCTTCGCTCGGTGCTTGTCGCCGCCTTCTCCGTCGCCGCGGCCCTGGGTGTGCTCGGGGGCTTCTCCGATGTGAAGGACGACGTACGGGCGAACAGCGTCTGGCCTTCGGTGGCGGTGAATTCTGACGCCGGCAGCAGGGGAGACTCCGCGGTTCCCGGTGCTGACGAAGCCGGGAGCTGACCGTGACCACTCCACCCGACGACCGCTCCTTCCGCCGTGAAATGGCCACCGCCTACCGCTCCGGCTGGCACTTCATCGACCTGGTCACCGCCATCCCCCACAGCGGTGACTCGCTGATGGTGACCGTGTTCGGTGAGCCGGTCGTCGTCACGCGGGACGAGGACGGAGACGTGCGGGCGTACCGGTGTCTGCGGCGGCCTCGGGGGGCGCCGCAGCCAGTGCGATGTGCCGTGCGGTACGGAATGATCTTTGTGAACCTGGACCAACGGGACCACCAGCAGGTGGAGGCCGACTCCCCTGTCCCGAGGACCATCTCTGCCACCCCCCGCAGTGCCTGACGCGATTCCCCCGTCGTAACAGATCGCTCAGGTGCTTCCCCCCGCAGCGGCGTCACCGTGACCTGAACACGGTGACGCCGCTGCAGTTTCTGGGGACATTTCCCGGTATCGGCCCGCGTCCCCGGTGGCTGGAACCAGTCGATCACGGGTGTGGATTTTCACTTCGCCGAACCGCGCCCCATCGCGCGCGTCAGCTCGATCTCGATGACCACGCGCGACGGGTTCGGCGAGGGCGTCCGCCCGTAGCGCTCCGCGTAGCGGCGTTCCGCCTCGGCCACCCGTTCCGGTTCCGTGCGGACGAACGCCCGCCCCTCCAGCGTCGCCCAGCGCCGCCCCTCCAGCTGGCAGACGGCGACCGCGGCCCCGTCCTCCCCGGCGGCCAGCACGTGCCGCACCTTCGCGCTCGTCCTGTTCGTGATCACCCGGGCGAGCCGGGCGCCGGGGTCGTAGGTGACCCCGACGGGTACCACGTGCGGGGTGCCGTCCGGGCGGAGCGTCGTCAGGGTGCACAGGTGCCGATCCCGCCAGAAGCCGAGAAACGCCGGGTCCGGGGCACCCGGATCGACGGAGTACGTGGTCGCCATGGTCCGGAACTTAACCCGTCGGGCCCTCCCGGCACGTCCTTGAGTGTCGTAGACTCAACTTTGTGTAAGTCGTACGGGTCAGTGCAAGGAGGAGAACGCGAACGTGGACGCCGAGCTGACCAACCGGAGCCGGGACGCGATCAACGCTGCCAGCAACCGGGCCGTGACCGAGGGACACCCGGACCTCACCCCCGCCCACCTGCTCCTCGCACTGCTCCAGGGGCAGGACAACGAGAACATCACCGACCTGCTCGCCGCGGTCGACGCCGACCAGGCCGCCGTGCGCTCCGGCGCCGAGCGCGTGCTGGCCGGGCTGCCCAGCGTGACGGGGTCGACCGTCGCGCCGCCCCAGCCCAACCGCGAGATGCTCGCCGTCGTCGCCGACGCGCAGACCCGCGCCAAGGACCTCGGCGACGAGTACCTCTCCACGGAGCACCTGCTCATCGGCATCGCCGCGAAGGGCGGCGCGGCCGGCGAGGTGCTGTCCCAGCAGGGGGCCGACGCCAAGAAGCTCCAGGCCGCCTTCCAGAAGACGCGAGGACAGCGACGCGTGACCACGGCAGACCCCGAGGGCCAGTACAAGGCCCTGGAGAAGTTCGGGACCGACTTCACCGCCGCCGCGCGGGACGGCAAGCTCGACCCCGTCATCGGGCGGGACCAGGAGATCCGGCGCGTGGTGCAGGTGCTGTCCCGGCGCACCAAGAACAACCCCGTCCTCATCGGTGAGCCGGGCGTCGGCAAGACCGCCGTCGTCGAAGGGCTCGCCCAGCGCATCGTCAAGGGGGACGTGCCCGAGTCCCTCAAGGACAAGCGGCTCGTCGCCCTCGACCTCGGCGCCATGGTCGCCGGGGCCAAGTACCGCGGCGAGTTCGAGGAGCGGCTGAAGACCGTCCTGGCCGAGATCAAGGACTCCGACGGGCAGATCATCACCTTCATCGACGAGCTGCACACCGTCGTCGGGGCCGGTGCCGGCGGCGACTCCGCGATGGACGCCGGCAACATGCTCAAGCCGATGCTGGCCCGCGGCGAGCTGCGCATGGTCGGGGCCACCACCCTCGACGAGTACCGCGAGCGGATCGAGAAGGACCCGGCGCTGGAGCGGCGCTTCCAGCAGGTGCTGGTGGCCGAGCCGAGCGTCGAGGACTCGATCGCGATCCTGCGCGGGCTCAAGGGGCGGTACGAGGCCCACCACAAGGTGCAGATCGCCGACAGCGCGCTGGTCGCGGCCGCCACCCTCTCCGACCGGTACATCACCTCCCGCTTCCTGCCCGACAAGGCCATCGACCTCGTCGACGAGGCCGCCTCGCGGCTGCGCATGGAGATCGACTCCTCGCCCGTGGAGATCGACGAACTCCAGCGCGCCGTCGACCGGCTGAAGATGGAGGAGCTGGCGATCGGCAAGGAGACCGACGCGGCCTCCCGCGAGCGCCTGGAGAAGCTGCGCCGCGACCTCGCCGACAAGGAGGAGGAGCTGCGCGGCCTCACCGCCCGCTGGGAGAAGGAGAAGCAGTCCCTCAACCGCGTGGGTGAGCTGAAGGAACGCCTCGACGAACTGCGCGGCCAGGCCGAACGGGCACAGCGCGACGGCGACTTCGACACCGCCTCCAAGCTCCTCTACGGCGAGATCCCCGCCCTGGAGAAGGAGCTGGAGGCCGCCTCCGAGGCCGAGGAGGAGGTGGCCAGGGACACCATGGTCAAGGAGGAGGTCGGCGCCGACGACATCGCCGACGTCGTCGCCTCCTGGACCGGCATTCCCGCCGGGCGGCTGATGGAGGGCGAGACGCAGAAGCTGCTGCGCATGGAGGACGAGCTGGGCAAGCGGCTCATCGGCCAGGCCGAGGCCGTGCGCGCGGTCAGCGACGCCGTACGGCGCTCCCGCGCCGGGATCGCCGACCCCGACCGCCCCACCGGGTCCTTCCTCTTCCTCGGCCCGACCGGCGTCGGCAAGACCGAACTCGCCAAGGCCCTCGCCGACTTCCTCTTCGACGACGAGCGGGCCATGGTCCGCATCGACATGTCGGAGTACAGCGAGAAGCACAGCGTGGCCCGGCTCGTCGGCGCCCCGCCCGGATACGTCGGCTACGAGGAGGGCGGCCAGCTCACCGAGGCCGTGCGCAGGCGGCCGTACTCCGTCGTCCTGCTGGACGAGGTGGAGAAGGCCCACCCCGAGGTCTTCGACATCCTGCTCCAGGTGCTGGACGACGGGCGCCTCACGGACGGGCAGGGCCGTACGGTCGACTTCCGCAACACGATCCTGGTGCTGACGTCGAACCTGGGCAGCCAGTTCCTGGTCGACCCGCTCACCAGTGAGACGGAGAAGAAGGAGCAGGTGCTGGAGGTGGTGCGCAGCTCCTTCAAGCCGGAGTTCCTCAACCGCCTGGACGACCTGGTCGTCTTCGCCGCGCTGACCAAGCCCGAGCTGGAGCGCATCGCCAAGCTCCAGATCGACCGCCTGGCCAAGCGCCTCGCCGAGCGGCGCCTGAGCCTCGACATCACGCCGGAGGCCCTGGCCTGGCTCGCCGAGGAGGGACTGGACCCGGCCTACGGGGCCCGGCCGCTGCGGCGGCTCGTCCAGTCGGCCATCGGCGACCGCCTCGCCAAGGAGATCCTGTCCGGGGAGATCAAGGACGGCGACACGGTCCGGGTGGACCGCTTCGGCGACCAGCTGCTGGTGGGCCCGGCCACGGGCAGGACGCCGTAGAAGTCGGCACGTCACGTCGTGAACGCCGAGAAGCGCACCCGCGCGGTCTCGGCGTTCTCGTACTCCACCCGCACCTGCACCACGTGGGCCCCGGCGGTGACGGGCAGACCGCTGCCGCGGGTCACGTCCAGGCAGAGCGCCCCGCAGACCCCGCCGCCGGTGCGGGGCTCCGGGGCGTCCGGGTACGTGGCGCGCAGCCAGTCCCGTACGTCCGCGCGGGGCATCCGCAGCAACGCCGCGTAGGCGGTGTCGATGCCCCGCTGCACGGTGCACTCGCGCGCCTCGGCGCGGGCCGGGCGCGCGGCAGCGCCGAAGGCCAGTGCCTCCGTGCAGTGGACGGTGGCCACCGCGTCGGCGCGCTCGTCCCCGTTCTCGTCCGCCCAGGCCCACATGAAAAGGCCGATGACGAGGAACCCGAGGACGACAACCGGCACCGCCAGGAACGGCAGGACCAGCCCCCACCGGGGACGACCCCGCTCCGCTGCCACCACGGCCGCCGCCCCCTTCACCCGACGCCGGGGGAGACGGGCTGCGGCACCCGGGGGTTGCGGTTGACCGGATCGTGTCAGCCGTGGGCTGACAGGGTCTGTCGGGGCTTGCCACCCCCCTCCCCGCATGGGGGAGGATGGCGGAATCCGTACGAAGGGAAATTCACGGTGACCATCGACCCGTCCTCGATTCCGAACTTCGGGGGCCAGCCCGAGCCGCAGCCCCAAGGACCGGCGGGCCCCGTCGTCCCGGATCAGGACCTCGTGAAGCAGCTCCTCGACCAGATGGAGCTCAAGTACGTCGTCGACGACGAGGGAGACCTCGCGGCGCCGTGGGAGCAGTTCCGCACCTACTTCATGTTCCGTGGAGAGGGAGACCAGCAGGTCTTCTCCGTGCGGACGTTCTACGACCGGCCCCACGAGATCGAGGCCAAGCCGCAGATCCTGGAGTCCATCGACGACTGGAACCGCCGCACCCTGTGGCCCAAGGTCTACAGCCACACCCACGACGACGGCACGGTCCGCCTGATCGGCGAGGCCCAGATGCTGATCGGCATGGGCGTGAGCCTGGAGCACTTCGTCTCCTCGACGGTCAGCTGGGTGCGCGCCGCGATCGAGTTCGACAAGTGGCTCGTCGAGCAGCTCGGCCTGGAGCAGGAGATCAACGAGGCGGAGAAGCCCGAGGACGACGCGTAACCCCCCGAGCGACCCGTCACGGCGCGTCGGCACGCACCACACACGGTGCGCGCCGTACGCGCCGTAGCTCTTTCTCCCGCCCCTGCCGGACGCCGTGGGTCAGCCGCCCGCGACGCCCTTGAGCCGCCGCACCGCCTCCTCCAGCACCCCCGTCCGCTTGCAGAACGCGAAACGCACGTACGGTGCGCCCTCCTCGCGGTGGTCGTAGAAGACCGCGTTGGGGATGGCCACGACACCGGCGCGTTCGGGCAGGCCGCGGCAGAAGGCGATGGCGTCCGTCTCGCCGAGAGGGCGGATGTCGGTGGTGACGAAGTACGTGCCCGACGGGCGGAAGACCCGGAAGCCGGCCTCCTCCAGGCCCGCCGACAGCAGGTCCCGCTTGGCCTGCATGTCGTCGCGGAACGCCTCGAAGTAGCCGTCCGGCAGCGCCAGCGCCTCGGCGACCGCGTACTGGAACGGGCCCGCCGAGACGTACGTCAGGTACTGCTTCGCCGAGCGGACCGCCGTGACCAGCTCCGGGGCGGCCGTCACCCAGCCGACCTTCCAGCCGGTGAACGAGAACGTCTTGCCGCTGCTGGAGATGGTGACCGTGCGCTCGCGCATCCCCGGGAACGTCGCCAGCGGCACGTGCTCGGCGTCGTCGAAGACCAGGTGCTCGTACACCTCGTCCGTCACCACCAGCAGGTCCCGCTCGACCGCCAGCTCGGCGATCGCGGCCAGCTCCGCGCGGGTGAGGACCGTGCCCGTCGGGTTGTGCGGGGTGTTGATCAGCAGCAGGCGGGTGCGGTCGGTGACGGCGTCGCGCAGCTCGTCGAGGTCCAGGCGGAACCGCCCCTCCTCGGTGTCCGCGCGCAGGGTGACCGGCACCCGGCGCCCGCCGGCCATCGCGACGCACGCCGCGTAGGAGTCGTAGTACGGCTCCAGGGCGACCACCTCGTCGCCGGGCTCCACCAGCGCCAGCAGGGCGGCGGCGATGGCCTCGGTCGCGCCGGCGGTGACCAGGACCTCCGTGTCGGGGTCGAGCGACAGGCCGTAGCGGCGCTGCTGGTGGGCGGCGATCGCGGTGCGCAGCTCGGGGACGCCGGGGCCGGGCGGGTACTGGTTGCCGCGGCCGTCGCGCAGCGCCCGCACGGCCGCCTCCCTGACCTCCTCGGGACCGTCGGTGTCCGGGAAGCCCTGGCCGAGGTTGATGGCCCCGGTGCTCAGGGCCAGGGCCGACATCTCGGCGAAGATCGTCGTCCCGAACCCGGCGAGCCGGCGGTTGAGGAGGGGGCGCGCACTGGAGGTCATGCCGGCCATCCTGCGCCGAAGCTCTGGAGTTCCTCAACTCTGCTTTGGCGCGCGTGGCGGGAGGGCATCTCCCCGGCACGCAAGAGCGAGGCGCCCACGGGGGGCCGCTTCGGGGGAAACGGAAGGAGGGTGACGCCATGATCGTCGGCATCATCCTGGCGGTGATCGGGGTCTTCGTCATCGGGGCGGTGGTGTCCCTCGCCCGCGCGGGCGGTTCCCGTGGTCCCGCGCGCACGACGCGTCGCGGGACGGCGGCGTCGACCGGGTCGCGTCACGACAGTGGCAGCGGCAGCTGGTGGGCCGGGGGCGACTCCGGCTCGTCCGGCGGCGGCCACCACGGGGGAAGCTCCTGCGGCGGCGGCTCGTCCTGCGGAGGCGGGTCGTCCTGCGGCGGGGGAGGTGGCTGCGGCGGCGGGGGCAGCTGACGGGGTCGGCCGCTCACCCGACGGGGGAGCCGCAGCCACCGAGCGCGGGGTCCGCACCTGGGGCGGGCCCCGCGTTCCGCTGTCCGGGATCGCACGGGTCCCGTGCGGAGGATCCCTCGCACGGTTGTCTCAGGACATCGAGTTCGTTCGGGCACGTTCTCATGCCTGTAGGACAAAACGGCCCGGGCGGCGGCCCCCTCGGCCGTGTCCGCGGCAACTGCGCCCGTCAACAGGCGACTTCGGGAGCCGGTCGGATGCCCCGGCCAGGCCCCGGCCAGGAGCCGGGAGCGCGCCACGGCGCACCGGCGCACGCCTCCCCGGCACCGGCGCACGCCGTAGTTGAACAGTTGAGCTGTGGAGCCCTCTGAGGGATGGAAACCCTACGAACTTGGGTAAAAACGCTGTGGCGGCGCCACAGTTCATGATTCCCTCTAAACCACCAACGCAGCCCCTCGGACGTCTTGCGGAGACCTCCTGAAACCGGCCGACCGGGCCGAATCACCCGGTGCGACCGGGGCGCAGCGGACCCATCTCCCTCTCCTTGTGTGCTTGCGGAGCCGATCCATGCTCACGACCCTCAACACCTCCTACACCGATACGCGCGCGGCCGATCTCGCCTGGGCCCTGGGGCGCGAGCCGCTTCCCGCACTGGCCGCGCTCGACCTCGAACTGGACGGCAGCAAGCTGCAGTTGCGCCTTCTCGGCGCGTCCCACCAGGTCCTGCTGGAGGAGGAGCGGGGCATCTGCTCGGAGACGGTGGCGTGCATCCCGGGCAGCAGCACACCGCTCCCGCTCGGCGTCGCCAAGCGGGTGGGGGACTGGGAGTACGAGTTCGCGGCCCGCGTCGAGGTCCTCTCGCCGGGCTCCTTCGCGGGCCGTGCCCAGGAGTTGCTCGACCTCGTCTCCGACCACCCGCACGGTCTCGCCGGCGTCTTCCCCGGCAGCCCGCACGCCTTCACGGCCCTGCTCGCCCAGCGCCACGAGGGGCAGGTGCACTGGCGGACCTGGCACGCGTACCCGCAGGACGGGCAGTTGGTGGCGACCCGGACGAAGGTGGGCCTGCGCGTCCCGGCGGCGGCCTCACCCGACTGAACCGGCCCCCGCGGGCGGCTGCGGTGCCGCTCCCGTCCTCGTACCGGCACCGGTCCCCCGTAAACCAGCACCACACGTGTGGGTGACGAACCGCGGTCGAGGCGTGACGTAACGTCGCAGGGTGATCGAGCCGCACGCGCCCGCCCCGCCCGGTTCCCCGCCGCACTGGAGCGCCCGGGGAGGCTCCGGTGGCCCGGCGCCCCTGCCCGTCCGGCCCGGCACGGGACGGTTCCTGGTCCTCGCGGGCGTGTTCGTCTGTGCGGCCTGCGGACTCGTGTACGAACTCGAACTCGTCGCGCTCGCCTCGTACTTGATGGGTGACTCGGTCACCCAGGCGTCCGTCGTGCTGTCCGTGATGGTCTTCGCGATGGGTCTCGGCTCCCTCGCCGCGAAGCGGCTGCGCCCGCACGCCGCGGCCGGCTTCGGCGCCGTCGAGGCCCTCCTCGCCCTGGTCGGCGGGTGCAGCGCGATGGCCCTGTATGCCGTCTTCGCCTGGACCGGAGACTGGGGCGGGATCTGGGCCAGCGGTCCGCGATGCCTCCTGGTCGCCTTCTCCCTCGCCACCGGGCTGCTCATCGGTGCCGAGGTCCCGCTGCTGATGGAGCTGATCCAGCGCGTCCGCCGCCAGGACGCCGGCGGCGCGGTGGCCGACCTGTTCGCGGCGGACTACGTGGGCGCACTGGTCGGCGGGCTCGCCTTCCCCTTCCTCCTGCTGCCGTTCTTCGGGCAGTTGACGGGCGCCCTGCTCACCGGCGCGGTCAACGCGGTCGTCGGCGGCGCGCTGGTGCTCGGGCTGTTCCGCCGCGATCTGACCCGGCGGGCGCGGTGGCTGCTGCTGCTCGGCAACGCGCTCGTGCTGGCGGTCCTCGCCTCGGCCGCCGTCCTCGTCGACGACTTCGAACGGGCCGCGCGGCAGGCCGTCTACGGCGGGGACGTGCGCGTCGCGCTGCAGAGCGGAGTGCAGGAGGTCGTCCTCAAGGGCGGCACGGGGGGCCGGCCCCTGGACCTGTTCCTGGACGGGCGGCTGCGGGTCAGCGAGCGGGACGAACGGCGCTACCACGAGGCCCTGGTCCACCCCGCCATGGCCGGGCCGCACGCGCGCGTGCTGATCCTCGGCGGCGGCGACGGACTGGCGGCGCGCGAGGTGCTGCGGCATCCCGGGGTGGAGCGGGTCGACGTCGTCGAAGTGGACGAGGCGGTGGTGCGCCTGGCCCGCACCGACCCGGGCCTGTCCGCGCTGAACGGGCACGCCTTCGGCGACCCGCGCGTGCGCGTGCGGACCGGCGACGCCTTCGGCTGGCTGCGCGGCGCACCCCCGGCGGCGTACGACGTGGTCGTCTCGGACCTGCCCGACCCGGGCATCACGGCGAGCACGAAGCTGTACTCGCAGGAGTTCTACGGCCTCGCCCGGCGCGTACTGGCCCCGGGGGGCCGGGTCGTGGTGCACGCGGGGCCGGTGGAGTCCGCCCCGCGCGGCTACTGGACGGTGGAGTCGACCCTGCGCGCGGCCGGCTTCGAGACGGCCCCGTACCGGGCCGGAGGGCGGCACGCCGGGTTCGCGGTCGGGCCCGACCGCACGCCCGCCGACCGCTCCCACGCGCCCCGCGACTGGGGCTTCGTCCTGGCGGCCCGCTCACAGCCGCAGCCACGGCTCGACCCGGACGGGCCGCGCCCCCTCCTCCTCACGGACGCGTCCCTGGCGGCGGGCGAACGGGCGGCCCGCGGCACGCGGATCGCGGGGCTGCCGCCGTCGACACTGGTGCATCCCCGGTACTGAGGCACGCGGCCGGTCCGCGGGCCGTGGGGTACGCCCGGTCGGCCGGATCCGGCTCGGATCGGAGGGCGGATCGGGGGCGGATCGGAGGGCGGATCGGGGGCGATTTCATCAGGCGCGGGTGCGAGGCGGCCCCGGCTGGGTAGAGTCCGTCGACATGGAGCACGAGGTGTTCGTTCCGGTTCCGGCCGAGCGGCTCAGGGAGGTGCTGGACGACCCCGCGCGGGTCGCCCGGGCGGTGCCCGGGCTCCAGCAGGACGCCGGTGCGGAGCCCGTCGCCGGACGGCTGAAGATCCGGGTCGGCAGCCACTCCGTCACCTACCGGGGTGCCGTACGGGTGTCCCGGCGGGACGCCGGCGCGTACGGCGTCGAGGGATCGGCGCAGGAGTCGCGCGGCAGCGGCTCGGTCACGCTCGCGCTGCGGATCGCGCTGCGGGAGGCGGAGGACGGCTGCACCGTGGTGTTCGACGGGACGGCCACGGCGGACGGCCGGATCAGGGAACTCCCCGAGGACGCGGTGGAGGGCGCCGTCACCCGGCTGCTGAACCGTTTCGCGGAACACCTCGCGGAGGCGGCCCCCGAAACGACACCCGACAGCGGCGACGACACGCCCCCGTCGGCGGAGGGGGAATCGGTCGGCAGTGGGGAGGGAGCGGGCACCGGCCGGACGGACGACCAGGCCTCCGCCCCGGCCCCCGAGGCCGAGCCCCCGGCCACCGCAACCGGCGGCGACGCCCCGGGCCTCGACCCCGAGCCCGGCCTGACCGGCGACGCCCCCGACCCCGAGCCCGGCCCGGCCGAAGGGCGCCGGCCCGGCTTCGGGGGCCATGTCCCGCCCTCCCCGCTCGATCCCCTGGGCGAGAAGGACGAGGACGACGAGAGCGTCGAGGACGACGAGGACGACGACGTCGCCGAGGCGGCGCACGCGCGGCGGACCATGATCGGGCGCAGCGCCGAGGAGGTCGACCACGCCCCGCCCCGCGGCCGCTACGCCCCGGTGCCCGCACCGCAGACCGTCGCACCCCCGGCCCCGCTGCGCTGGGCGGCTCCTGCCGCCGCCCTCGCCCTGGCCTCGGCGGTCGTGGCGGTCCGGGTCCTGCGCCGGCGTCGCTGAGCCACCGCGCCGCGGGCCCGGAGGAGGCCGACCACCGAGGGCCCTCTTGATCACCCCAGTAGGGTCGTCCCGTGAGTGACGAAGACATCACGCTGACCGCGGGTGACGCGGAGGTGACCGTGCAGCCGGGCAACGGCGGCCGGGTCGGAGGGCTGCGGATCGGCGGCGTGGAGCTGCTGCGGCAGGGCGAGCGGTTCGGCTGCTTCCCGATGGTGCCCTGGTGCGGACGGATAAGGGACGGCCGGTTCCTGGACGGCGCGGTCGTGCGGCAGATGCCGCTGAACGCCCCGCCCCACGCCATCCACGGCACCGTCCGCGACCACGCCTGGCGCACCGCCCGCACGAGCGCGGACGAGGCCGTCCTCACCTACGAGCTCGTCGCCCCCTGGCCCCATCCCGGCCGCGTCACCCAGATCGTCGCCCTCACCGCGGACACCCTGACGCTGACCATGTCCGTGGAGACGTACGAGTCGTCCTTCCCGGCGCAGATCGGCTGGCACCCCTGGTTCAACCGGAACCTCGGCGGCGAGGACGTCCGCCTCGACTTCGCCCCCGCCTGGCAGGAGGAGCGCGGCGACGACCACCTGCCCACCGGCAACCGCGTCGACCCGGGGCCCGGCCCCTGGGACGACTGCTTCGGCATGCCCGGCGGGGTCGACGTGACCCTCACCTGGCCCGGGCAGCTGGAGCTGAAGGTGGCCAGCCGGGAGGAGTGGGTGGTCGTCTACGACGAGCAGCGGGAGGCCGTGTGCGTGGAGCCGCAGACCGGCCCGCCCAACGGCCTCAACACCATGCCGCGCCTGGTCACGCCCCTGGAGCCGCTGGAGGCCACCACCACCTGGAGCTGGCGCCGCCTCTAAGCTGGGCGCCATGACGGACACGCGCGGCGCGCTGCTGCAGCAGATCAAGGACAAGGCCGTGGTGCACGGCAAGGTGACCCTGTCGTCGGGCCTGGAGGCCGACTACTACGTCGACCTCCGGCGCGTCACCCTCGACGGGGAGGCCGCCCCGCTGGTCGGGCAGGTGCTGCTGGACCTGACCGCGGACCTGGAGTTCGACGCCGTCGGCGGCCTCACCATGGGCGCCGACCCGGTCGCCGCCGCGATGCTGCACGCGGCCGCCGCCCGCGGCAAGCGCCTGGACGCCTTCGTCGTGCGCAAGGCCGCCAAGGCGCACGGGCTGCAGCGGCGCGTCGAGGGCCCGGACATCGCCGGCCGCCGTGTGCTGGTCGTCGAGGACACCTCCACCACCGGCGGCTCCCCGCTGACCGCCGTCGAGGCCGTGCGCGAGGCCGGGGCCGAGGTCGTCGCCGTCGCGACCATCGTCGACCGGGCCACCGGTGCCGCCGAGAAGATCCAGGAGGGCGCCGGGGTGCCGTACCTGTTCGCCTTCTCCAAGGACGAGCTGGGCCTCGACTGACCGGGGGCCGACCAGGGCGTGGACGTGGCCTGGACCTTCCGGCCAAGTCTGGAAAGATGGGGCCGACGATGACGTCGCACCCCAAGGTCTAGGTCAGGGCCGTAGACAGCAGTACGTCAACCCGCAGATACAAGGAGCGGACGCATGCCCATCGCAACTCCCGAGGTCTACAACGAGATGCTGGACCGGGCGAAGGCAGGGAAGTTCGCCTACCCGGCCATCAACGTGACCTCCACCCAGACCCTGCACGCGGCCCTGCGCGGTTTCGCTGAGGCGGAGAGCGACGGCATCGTCCAGATCTCCACGGGTGGCGCCGAGTTCCTGGGCGGTCAGTACAGCAAGGACATGGTGACCGGCGCGGTCGCCCTGGCCGAGTTCGCGCACATCGTCGCCGAGAAGTACCCGGTGAACATCGCGCTGCACACGGACCACTGCCCGAAGGACAAGCTCGACGGGTACGTACGCCCGCTGCTGGCCCTGTCCAAGAAGCGCGTCGACGCCGGTCTGTCCCCGCTGTTCCAGTCGCACATGTGGGACGGCTCCGCCGAGACCCTCGCCGACAACCTGGAGATCGCGCAGGAGCTGCTGGAGCAGGCCCGCGCCGCGAAGATCATCCTCGAGGTGGAGATCACCCCGACCGGTGGCGAGGAGGACGGCGTCTCCCACGAGATCAACGACTCCCTCTACACCACGGTCGACGACGCGATCCGCACCGCCGAGGCCCTCGGCCTGGGCGAGAAGGGCCGCTACCTGCTCGCCGCGTCCTTCGGCAACGTGCACGGCGTGTACAAGCCGGGCAACGTCGTCCTCCGTCCGGAGCTGCTGAAGGAGCTGAACGAGGGCGTCGCCGCCAAGTTCGGCAAGGCCGCTTCCCCCGGACCGTTCGACTTCGTCTTCCACGGCGGCTCCGGCTCCACGGAGGAGGAGATCCGCACCGCGCTGGAGAACGGCGTCGTGAAGATGAACATCGACACGGACACCCAGTACGCCTTCACGCGCCCGGTCGCGGACCACATGTTCCGCAACTACGACGGCGTCCTGAAGGTCGACGGCGAGGTCGGCAACAAGAAGACCTACGACCCGCGCACCTGGGGCAAGCTGGCCGAGGCCTCCATGGCCGCGCGCGTCGTCGAGGCCTGCGGCCACCTGCGCTCGACCGGCACGAAGATCAAGTAAGCCCGGTCCGCTCCGGCTTCATCCGGTTCCACCCGGTTCCAGCCGGTCCGCTCGTGTGGAGCCCGGCACCTGCCCAGGTGCCGGGCTCTTCCGTATGCTCCCCGCGTGCCCGGCGTCCGGCTGGCGCCCTGCCGCACACCGGCCGCCCGCTGCGCCACGGTGGCCGCGATGCCGCAGACTTGTCCTCATGTCCATTCACGAGAACCTCCTCGGGGGCCCGCCCCCGACCCACCTGCCCGATGACCCCGGGCCGCGCGAGATGCTCGCGTCGGGCGCTTCGCCCGCCGACGTCGCCGCCGCGCACCCCACCTCCTCGCTCGCCTGGGCGCAGCTCGCCGACGAGGCGTTCGAGCGCGGCGCGGCCGTGGAGTCGTACGCCTACGCCCGTACGGGCTACCACCGCGGCCTGGACGCGCTGCGCCGCAACGGCTGGAAGGGCCACGGCCCGGTGCCGTGGGAGCACGAGCCGAACCGCGGCTTCCTGCGGGCGCTGCACGCCCTCGCCCGCGCCGCGCAGGCGATCGGCGAGCAGGAGGAGTACGAGCGCTGCTCCCAGTTCCTGAAGGACTCCTCGCCGACGGCGGCGCAGGTCCTCGGCTGAGGACGCTTCCGCGCACGTGAGGCCCGCCCCGTCCGGCGGGCGGGCCTTGCAGTTCCACGGGTGAGCCCGCAGGATGCGGTTGGGGACCGGGGCCCCCGTGCCGGCATCGGCAGGGGCGGACCGCTACCCGGAGTTATCTGCAGGAGACAGCGATGTCCCACGAGGCTCACGAGCCCGAGACCCCGCATCTCGACTTCCACGGCACGACGCCGTACGAGGACTACGTCAAGGCGGACGTGCTCACGCACCTCCAGCACACCCTCTCCGACGACCCCGGAGAGATGGTCTTCCTGGTGACGACCCAGGTGATGGAGCTGTGGTTCACCGTCATCGTCCACGAGTGGGAGACGGCGGCGCAGGCGCTGAGGGGCGACGACGTGCCCACCGCCGTCGCCGCGCTGAAGAGGTCCGTACGGGAACTGGAGGCGCTGAACGCCTCCTGGAAACCGCTCGCCCAGCTCACGCCCGCCCAGTTCAACTCCTACCGCGGCGCCCTCGGCGAGGGCTCCGGCTTCCAGTCGGCCATGTACCGGCGGATGGAGTTCCTGCTCGGCGACAAGTCCGCGTCGATGCTCGTCCCGCACCGGGGATCCCCGCGCGTGCACGCCGAACTGGAGAAGGCGCTGCACGAGCCGAGCCTGTACGACGAGGTCGTGCGGCTGCTGGCGCGGCGCGGCCACGACATCCCCGAGTCCGTGCTGCGGCGCGACGTCGCGCTGCGCTACGAGCCCTCGCCGGAGGTGGAGGCGGCCTGGACGGCCGTCTACTCGGGCGACGAGCAGGACGAGATCGCCCGCCTCGGCGAGGCGCTGAGCGATGTCGCCGAGCTGGTGTGGCGCTGGCGCAACGACCACCTCGTCGCCACCCGCCGCGCGATGGGCGCCAAGACCGGCACGGGCGGCTCCGCCGGGGTGGCCTGGCTGGAGAAGCGCGCCCGGAAGAGCGTGTTCCCCGAGCTGTGGACGGCGCGGTCGTATGTCTGAGCTGAGCGTGCGCGCGGAGAAGCTGGACGCCGCCGACGAACTGGGCGGTAAGCGGGCGGAGTTCGTCACCGACGACGTGGTGTACCTCGACGGCAACTCCCTCGGCGCGCTGCCCGCCGTCGTGCCCGGCCGGGTCGAGGACGTCGTCCGCCGCCAGTGGGGCGAGCTGCGCATCCGGTCGTGGGAGGAGAGCGGCTGGTGGACGGCGCCCGAGCGGATCGGCGACCGGATCGCCCCGCTGGTCGGGGCCGCGTCCGGGCAGATCGTCGTCGGGGACTCCACCAGCGTCAACGTCTTCAAGGCCCTGGTGGGCGCGGTGCGTCTGGCCGGGGAAGGGCGCGACGAGATCGTCGTCGACGCCACGACCTTCCCGACGGACGGGTACATCGCCGGGTCCGCCGCCCGGATGACCGGCTGCACGCTGCGGCCCGTGGCCCCGGCGGACGTGCCGGACGCGCTGGGCGGCCGTACCGCGGCCGTCCTGCTCAACCACGTCGACTACCGCACCGGACGGCTGCACGACCTGCCGGGACTGACGGACGCGGCGCACCGGGCGGGCGCGTACGTCGTCTGGGACCTGTGCCACAGCGCGGGCGCGCTGCCGGTGGAACTGGACGCGCACGGCGTGGACCTCGCGGTCGGCTGCACCTACAAGTACCTCAACGGCGGCCCCGGCGCACCGGCGTACCTGTACGTGCGGCGGGAGCTGCAGGACCGCTTCGACTCCCCGCTGCCGGGCTGGAACTCGCACGCCGAGCCGTTCGGGATGCGCGCCGGCTACGAGCCGGCCTCCGGTGCCCTGCGCGGCCGGGTCGGCACGCCGGACATCCTGTCTATGCTCGCCCTGGAGGCGGCCCTCCAGGTGTGGGACGGGGTGTCCGTGGCGGCCGTGCGCGCCAAGTCCCTGGCGCTGACGGACTTCTTCCTTCAGTGCGTGGCGGCGTACGTGCCCGAGGGCCGGGTGGAGTGCCTGACGCCGGTGGCGCACGCCGAACGGGGCAGCCAGATCGCGCTGCGCTGCCCGGACGCCGGCGACGTGATGAAGCGCCTGGTCGAGCAGGGCGTCGTCGGCGACTTCCGGGCGCCGGACGTGCTGCGCTTCGGGTTCACGCCGCTGTACGTGGGCTTCGCCGACGTGGAGC
The DNA here is from genome assembly GCF_056432865.1 of Streptomyces sp. NPDC044921. Taxonomy (NCBI): domain Bacteria; kingdom Bacillati; phylum Actinomycetota; class Actinomycetes; order Kitasatosporales; family Streptomycetaceae; genus Streptomyces; species Streptomyces sp. NPDC044921. Next base: position 210,836 of record NZ_JBWKIF010000006.1, on the reverse strand, counting down.
GGGCCGCGCGGGTGCTGGCCGCGACGCTGGCCTGAGCGGCGGCCGGGCCGGGACGCCCCGGGCGGTCCCGGCCCCGCCGCCCGCCCGACGGGCCCGGCCCGGGCCTCACCCAGCGTGACATCCCCATGTCCCCGCACGTCACGGGCCTGGTACCGTCCCGGCCAACGGCTGAACTCTCAACTGGTCCGCCGCGCACGTTACATCGCTGAGAGGTTGGAGCATGACGGACGACGTCGCAGCAGAACGGGCCGCTGCCGAGGAGAAGTCGGTCTTCTCCCACGCGCCCGTCGACCCCGACGCCACCGCGGCCTACGGCGACCACCCCGACCAGGTGATCGACTTCTACGCGCCCCGCGCGCAGGCCGGCCCGGGCGGACCCGCCCCGGTCGTGGCCGTGCTGCACGGCGGTGCCTGGCGGGCGCCGCACGACCGGCGTCACATCAGCCCGTTCGCCGCCTTCCTGGCCCGGCGCGGGTTCGCCGTGGCCAGCGTCGAGTACCGGCGCGGTGACGCCGCCGCCGTCGCGGGCCGCTGGCCCGACACGTTCGACGACGTCGCCGCCGCGCTGGACGCCCTCCCGGCGCTCGTCGGGCGGGTGCTGCCGCAGGCGGATCCGCGCCGTACGGTCCTCACCGGTCACTCGGCGGGCGGGCACCTCGCGCTGTGGGGCGCGGCCCGGCACGTCCTGCCGGCCGGCTCGCCCTGGCGCGGCGGCGGCTCGGCGACCCTGCGCGGCGTGGTCGCCTTGGCCCCGATCGCGGACCTCTCGGTCGCCGACAAGCTGGACGTGTGCGGCGGTGCGGTACGGCAACTGCTGGGCGGCGACGAGCACTTCGCCGAGCGGCAGCCGCAGACGGACCCGGCGCTGCTGCTGCCGACCGGCATCGCCACCACCCTCGTCCAGGGCCGCGCGGACCTCGACGTGCCGCAGATCGTCGCCGAGTCGTACGCGGACGCGGCGGCGAAGGCCGGCGAGATGGTGGGGGTGACGCTCCTGGAGGACGTGGGGCACTTCCCGCTCATCGACCCGGCGGCGGACGCGTGCGCGGTGGTGGCGGAGGAGATCGCGCAACTGGCCTGGTGAGCCGGGCTGCCGCGGCCCGTCGGCCGCCGGGTCCGCAGGGTGGCGTCCCCGCAGCGGCCGGACCCCGGTCATACCCCTAGTACCTGAGAGCTACGCCGCGGATGAGTTCCGCGGTGGGACGCGGACGACGGCCGCCGCTCCGTAACTTCCCTTCCACGCAGACCCGATGGCCGGGTGCGACGGAGGGGGGACGACCGTGGGGTACGCAGCGAAGAGCCACCGCGACGGCGCGGTACGGCGGTCCCGTGCCCGGCGAAGGCACCGCGCCGGGCTGGAGCGTCGTGACGGCGGGGTGCGGGGGTTTTGGGCCGGTCGGTGGCGCCGTGCCGCGCTCGCCGCCCTCGTCGCGGCCGCGGTGGTGCTCCCGCTCTCGGCGGCCGTGCGACCGGAGATCCCCGCACCGCCCCCCGCCGTCCTCGCCCCGCTGACCGCGTCGACGCTCGACGAGGCGTACGCGGCGAACCGGGCCAACGCGGCCGAGGCGGCCCGCACGGCCGCCGCCCACCACGACCGGGACCGGGCCGCCGCGGACCGCCGACTGGCCTCCCCGGACCGGCAGTTGCTCGCGTTCGACGGCCGGGGCCCCGGCCGCGTGACGGAGGTCCTGGGCGACCTCGCCCGGGCCGACCGCGTCGCCGTCCTGGTCCCCGGGTCCGACACGAGCCTCGACACCTACGGCCGGTTCCACGCGGCGGCCGCCGCCCTGCACGAGCGGCTCGCGCGGCAGGCCCCGGCGGGCACCCGCACCGCGGTCGTGGCCTGGCTGGGCTACCAGACGCCGGGCACGGTCAGCGCGACGGTCACCACGACCGGCCGGGCCGACCGCGCCGCCCCGTCGCTGCGGCGGCTCGTGGCCCGGCTGCGCGCCGTCACCGGCCGCGAGACGCGCCTGTCGCTGCTGTGCCACTCCTACGGCTCCGTCGTCTGCGCGCGGGCCGCCGCCGGGCTCGCCGTCGACGACATCGCGCTCGTGGGCAGCCCCGGCACCGGTGCCGACTCCGCCGCCGCCCTGCACACCCGGGCCCGCGTCTGGGCGGCCCGGGGCGGCGACGACTGGGTGGAGCACGTCCCGTACGTCAGCGCGGACCTGTTCGGCACCACCGTCGGCTTCGGCACCGACCCCGTCTCCCCGGCCTTCGGTGCCCGCGTCTTCGCGGCCGGCGACGGCGGCCACAGCGACTACTTCCGGCCCGGCTCGACCTCCCTGACCAACCTGGCCCGGATCGTCCTGGGCGAGACCAAGGCGGTGACCCATGACTGACCTCGGTGCACGAAGCGTCCGCGGCGGGCTGCGGAGCGCCGCGCGGCGGGTCGGCGCGGCCACCCCGCCCGGCCGCGACCGGGCGGTGGACGCCCTGCGGGCCGCCGCCGTCCTCGGTGTCGTCCTCGGGCACTGGCTGGTCACGGCCCTCGTCGCCGACAGCGGCACCCTGCGCACGGCCAGCCCGCTGCGGCACATGCCCTGGCTCGCGCCCCTGACCTGGCTGTTCCAGACGCTCGCCGTGTTCTTCCTGGTCGGCGGCCATGTCGCCACCCGGGGCCACGCCTCGGCCCGCGCCCGCGGCGTGCCGTACCGCAGCTGGCTGACGGGCCGTCTGGTGCGGCTGAGCCGGCCGGTCCTGGCCGTGACCGGCCTGTGGGCGGTGGCCGCGTCGGCGCTGCTGCTGTCGGGCGCGGAGTTCGGCACGGTCCGCACGCTGGTGAAACTGGCCCTGTCACCGCTGTGGTTCCTGGTGGTGTTCGCCGTCCTGACGGCGGCGACCCCACTGCTGGCCCGGCTCAACCCGCTGTGGCCGCTGGCCGTCGTCCTCCACGTGGACCTGCTGCGCTTCGGCCTGGGCGGCCCCGCCTGGCTGGGCTGGGTGAACGTGGTCGCCGGCTGGCTGGTGCCCTACACCCTGGGCGCCGCCTGGACCCGGGGCGAGCTGGAGCGGCGGCGCGCGGGCTGGATCCTGCTCGTGGCGGGGGCGGCGGCGACCGCGGGCCTCGTCGCGTGGGCGGGCTACCCGGCGTCGATGGTGGGCGTCCCCGGCCAGGGCATGTCCAACCTCGACCCGCCGACGCTGGCCGCCGTCACCTTCGGCCTCGCCCAGTGCGGGCTCGCCCTGCTGCTGCGCGAGCGGCTGCGGCGGGCGATGCGCCGGCCCGTGGCCTGGGCGGCGGTGGCGCTGGTCAACCTCTCGGCGATGACCGTCTTCCTGTGGCACCAGACGGCCCTGATGGCCACGACCGCCACCGGACTCCTCGCGGGCCGGCTGCCCGGGCTGCACACCCCGCCCGACGGGCTCGGCTGGGTCGGGGCCCGTCTGCTGTGGCTGCCCGTCTTCGCCGTGGCCCTCGCCGTGTGCTGGGCCGCCTTCCGCGCCTTCGAGCGGGGCGGAGGCCCGGACCGCCGGTCGCGGGTGGTGCGCGAGCACCGCCCGTCCGACCGGGGGACGGCGGCGAAGGCACGCCATGTCTAGGCTGGGCCGGGTGAGGGACACGGGGGTGGGGCGCGCGCTGCGGGCGCGCGTCACGGGATGGCTGCGCGTGCTGCGCGAGGACCTGTGGACCCTCCGGGTGGATCCGCTGCCCCCCTCCACCTGGCTGCGCTGGCTGCCGCACGGGCTGGTGTGCCTGGCGGCGTTCGGGGTCACGGTCGGCGGCACGGGCGACATCACCGACAACGGCGGCCTGGCGTCCGGACTGGCTCTGCTGGTCGCGGGCGGGCAGGGCGGCGCCATGGTCCTGGGGCTGTGGCGGCCGGTGTCCGCGTGGTGGCTGTCCCTGGGCGCCTTCCTCGTGGGCGCCGTGGCGGTGCGCGGCCGGCTCGGTTCCGACCCGGACACCTACACCTGGCCCTGGACCGCGGCCGGCCTCATCGCCGAGATGTTCGTGCTGCTGCTGCTCGCCCTGCGGGTGCCCACCCGCGCGGCGACGGCCGCCCTGGCCGCGACCGCGCTGCTCACCTACGTCCTGGAGGCCCTGGGGGGCGCCGGGCGCTACGACACCACCGGCGTGCTGGCACTGTCCCTGTTCACGGTCGTCGTGATAGTCGCCACGGCCCTGCGCGGCAGACGCGAGGCCCGGGCCCAGCTCGTCGAGCAGACCACGCTCACGGCCGAGGAGCGCACCCGGCGCACCCTGCTGGAGGAGCGCAGCCGCATCGCCCGGGAGCTGCACGACGTGGTGGCCCACCACATGTCGGTCATCTCCATCCAGGCGCAGGTCGCCCCGCACCTCGTGGACGACCCGCCCGACGAGCTCAAGGAGAACCTCGCCGGCATCCGGCAGAACGCGCTGGAGGCGCTCACCGAGCTGCGCCGGGTCCTGGGCGTGCTGCGCTCGGAGCACGGGCCCGGGGAGTCCGCCGACCCGGGGGACACGACCGGCGCGCACGCCCCGCAGCCCACGCTCGACCGGCTCGACGCGCTGGTGGAGAACACCCGGGCCGCGGGCCGCGAGGTCCTCACCGAGATCAACGGCGAGCGGCGTCCCCTGCCGCCCGGGGTGGAGCTGTCGACGTACCGGATCGTGCAGGAGGCGCTGAGCAACGCCCTGCGGCACGCGCCCGGCGCGCGGATCACCGTCCGGCTCACCTATGAGCCGGACGGTCTGGAGGTGGAGATCGTCAACGGCCGCCCGATGGCGCCCCCGCCGCCGTCGACCGGGGCGGGGCACGGGCTGCTCGGCATGCGCGAGCGCGTGGCGATGCTCGGCGGCACCATGACGGCCCACCCGTGGCACTGGGACGGCTTCAAGGTGACCGCCTTCCTCCCGGACACCCCGCCCGCCGACGCCCCGGGCACCGACCGCACCACGGACCGCACCACGGACCGCATCACCGACCGCGAGGGAAGGACCCCATGACGAGCGGCACCGGCGACCCCATCCGGGTCCTCATCGTCGACGACCAGGGCATGGTCCGGCAGGGCTTCACCGTGCTGCTCGGCACCCAGCCCGACATAGTGGTCGTCGGCGAGGCGAAGGACGGCGAGGAGGCCGTCGCCAAGGCCGCCGCGACCGCCCCGGACGTCGTCCTCATGGACATCCGCATGCCCGGCGTCGGCGGCATCGAGGCCACCGAGCGCATCACCGCCGCGCACCCGCACATCCGGGTGCTGGTGCTGACCACCTTCGACCTGGACGAGTACGTCTACGACGCGCTGCGCGCCGGGGCCTCCGGCTTCCTGCTGAAGGACGCCTCCTCGGAGCAGCTCGCCGAGGCGGTCCGGGTGGTGGCGGCGGGAGAAGCGCTGCTCGCGCCCGTCATCACGCGCAAGCTGATCGCCGAGTTCTCCCGGCTGGACGGCAGGCCCCGGGCCCCGCTGAAGGAGCGCGTGGGCGACCTCACCGAGCGGGAGACGGAGGTGCTCGCCCTGATCGCGCAGGGCCTGTCCAACGCGGAGATCGCCCGGCACCTGTTCGTGGCGGAGCAGACGGTGAAGACGCACGTGGGCCGGATCCTGGTGAAGCTGGGGCTGAGGGACCGGACGCAGGCGGCGGTGTTCGCGTACGAGTCGGGACTGGTGCGGCCGTCGGGGTACTGACGGGGACGGACGGGTGCCGGCGTGCCCGGGCCCCCGTAGTACCTGAGAGGGACGCCGGGGAACCCCTCTCACTGGGGACGACCGCGACCCCGGCGGGCGCCTACCGTTCTGTACGTGACCGAGACGACTCACCTGCAGACCACGCCGCCGGGGGCCGGGGCCAAGCCGCGCAGCCCGGAGTTCCGGCTGGCCGCGGACGCCCTGCGCGGACTGCGGCAGGACCTGATCCATGACGCGTTCGCCTACCGCCTGCTGCCGCGCATGCGCGTCGACGGCCCCGTGACCAGGCGGCTGCCCGGGCGGCTGCGGGAGTACGCGGCGTGGACACCGCACGCGCTGATCTGCGCGGCAGCCCTGCTCACCCTGGCCATCGCCACGGTCGACCAGGGAGTGGCCCTGGCGCTCGGCCTGCTCGCGGTGGTCCCCGTCCTGCTGACCATGGTCCGGCCGATCGGGGCGTTCTGGTTGTCCCTGGCGGCCACCCCGCTCGCCGTTCCGTTCGGCGACCCGTGGGGCGACTGGCCGTGGCTGCCGGGCAGCTTCGCCTGCCACCTGACGGTGCTGACCGTCGTGGCCATCCGCACCCGGCCGCGCACGGCCGCGTGGATGTGGGCGCTGACCGCGCTCTACGGCATCCTCGCCGAGACGCTCTTCGGCTCCGCGGGCCGCTACGGCGCCAACACCGGCCCCATGCTGGTCGTCTCCGCGTTCGTCCTCCTCGCCGTCACCGTCTGGCACGTCCGGCGCGACGCCGAGCAGGAGGTCACCGCCCAGCAGACGGTCACCGCGCACGAGCGGTCCCGGCGCACGCTGCTGGAGGAGCGCACCACGATCGCCCGCGAGCTGCACGACGTGGTGGCCCACCACATGTCGGTGGTCGCCATCCAGGCGGAGGCCGCCCCCTACCGGGTGGAGAACCCGCCGCCGGAGCTGGAGAAGGCGTTCGCCACGATCCGGGAGAACGCGGTCGCGGCGCTGACCGAGCTGCGCCGCGTCCTGGGCGTCGTCCGCGCCGAGGACTACGAGGCGCCGGACGCCCCGCAGCCCACCCTCGCCGACCTGGAGGGACTGCTGGCCAATGTGCGGGACGCCGGGCTGAACGTGGAGAAGGTCGTGACCGGGGCGGTGCGGGAGCTGCCGCAGGGCGTGGAGCTGTCGGCGTACCGGATCGTGCAGGAAGCACTGAGCAACAGCCTGCGGCACGCCCCGGGCGCGACCGCCCGCGTGGAGATCGGGTACGTGCTCGGCGGTCTGGGCCTGCGCATAGTCAACGGCCCGCCGCCCAGCCCGGGCCTGATCAAGCCCTCGCCCGGTGCCGGGCACGGCATCACCGGCATGCGCGAGCGGGTGGCGATGCTGAACGGCGAGATGACGGTGGGCGGCACGGACGACGGAGGCTACGAGGTGACGGTGTTCCTGCCGGTCGCCCTGCCGGACGAGGATGACGCATGACCATCCGCGTACTGATCGCGGACGACCAGATGATGGTGCGCGAGGGCTTCTCGGTCCTGCTGAACGCGATGCCGGACATCGAGGTCGTCGGCGAGGCGGTGAACGGCCGGGAGGCCGTCGCCAAGGTCCGCGAGCTCGCCCCGGACGTCGTGCTCATGGACATCCGCATGCCCGAGCTGAACGGCATCGAGGCGACCCGTGAGATCGTCGCCGCCGACGGCGCGGCGAAGGTGCTGGTGCTCACGACGTTCGACCTCGACGAGTACGTGTACCAGGCGCTGCGCGCGGGAGCTTCCGGCTTCCTCCTCAAGGACGCCTCGGCCCGCCAGCTCGCGGACGGGGTGCGGGTCGTGGCCTCGGGGGAGGCGCTGCTGGCCCCCTCGGTGACCAGGCGCCTGATCACCGAGTTCTCCAAGCTCTCCGAGAAGCCGCGCCTGCTGCCCTCCGCGCAGGCGGCCTACGGCGACCTCACCGAGCGGGAGACGGAGGTGCTCGTGCTGATCGCGCAGGGCCTGTCCAACTCGGAGATCGCCGAGCGGCTGGTGGTGGCCGAGTCGACGATCAAGACGCACGTCAGCCGGATCCTGGTGAAGCTGGGTCTGCGGGACCGCACGCAGGCGGCGGTGTTCGCCTACGAGGCACGGCTGGTGACGCCGGGGTGACGCGGGGTGCCGCCCCTGGTCAGAGTGGGGTGGGGCGGGCTAGCGTCCGTTCATGGCAGCTGCTTCCGATCTCGGCTTCGACCCGTGGGACCCGGCCTTCCTCGCCGACCCGTACCCCGCCTACGCCGAGCTGCGTGCCCGGGGCCGGGTGCACTACTTCGAGCCCACGGACCAGTGGCTCGTCCCGCACCACGCGGACGTCTCGGCGCTGCTGCGCGACCGGCGCCTGGGGCGGACGTACCAGCACCGCTTCACGCACGAGGAGTTCGGCCGCACCCCGCCCCCGCCGGAGCACGAGCCGTTCCACACGCTCAACGACCACGGCATGCTCGACCTGGAGCCGCCGGACCACACCCGGATCCGCCGCCTGGTGTCGAAGGCGTTCACGCCGCGCACGGTGGAGCGGCTGAAGCCGTACGTGCGGGGCCTGGCGGACGAGCTCGCCGCCGGTCTGGTCGAGCGGGGCGGCGGCGACCTGCTGCAGGACGTCGCCGAGCCGCTCCCGGTCGCGGTGATCGCGGAGATGCTGGGCATCCCCGAGTCCGACCGGGCCCCGCTGCGCCCCTGGTCGGCGGACATCTGCGGGATGTACGAGCTGAACCCCTCGCGGGAGACGGCGGCGCGGGCGGTGCGGGCGTCGGTCGAGTTCTCCGACTACCTGCGCGAACTGATCGCGGCCCGCCGCGAGGAGCCGGGCGAGGACCTCGTCTCGGGCCTGATCGCGGCCCACGACGAGGGCGACCGCCTCACCGAGCAGGAGATGATCTCCACCTGCGTGCTGCTCCTCAACGCCGGGCACGAGGCGACGGTGAACGCCACGGTCAACGGCTGGTACGCGCTCTTCCGCAACCCCGCCCAGCTGGAGCTGCTGCGCACGGACCCCTCGCTCGTCCCCTCCGCGGTCGAGGAGCTGATGCGCTACGACACCCCGCTGCAGCTCTTCGAACGCTGGGTGCTGGACGAGATCGAGATCGCCGGCACGACGATCCCGCGCGGCGCGGAGATCGCCATGCTCTTCGGCTCGGCCAACCACGATCCGGAGGTCTTCGCCGACCCGGGCCGCCTCGACCTCGCCCGCGCCGACAACCCGCATATCTCCTTCAGCGCGGGCATCCACTACTGCATCGGCGCGCCCCTGGCCCGGATCGAGCTGGCGGCGTCGATGGGCGCGCTGCTGGAGGGGGCGCCGGCGCTGCGGCTCGCCGCCGAGCCGCAGCGGAAACCGAACTTCGTGATCAGGGGGCTGGAGGGGCTCAGCGTGGAAGTGGGCTGATCGTGGCCGGGCGGGGCCTGCCGTGTCACACCGCCAGGTTCCGCCTGCGCAGCCCGGCCAGTCCCGCGGCGACCAGGACCACCGCCAGCGCCGTCAGCACTCCCACGGGCCCCCACTCCATCTCCCCGCCGGGCAGCTTCGGCAGATGACCGAACGGTGAGACGTCCAGCACCGCCTGCGGCACGTCCAGCGCGGGACCCACCCAGCCGACGAGCAGGACCGCCCCGGCGATGCCCCAGGCCGCCGTCGCCGCCCGGGGCAGCACACCGTGCAGGAGCACCGTCACCGCGCCGATCACCCACACCGCCGGCACCTGCACCAGGCACGCGGCCAGGATCGGTCCGGTCCGCCGTCCGTAGCCGGCGGCGAGGCCGAGACCGGCCAGGAGCATGATCAGGGCGGCGCCGCCGAAGGCGATGACCAGGTGCCCGGCGGCCCAGCGCAGGCGGCCCACCGCGTTCGCCAGGACGGGTTCCGCCCGGCCCGAGGTCTCCTCGCCGTGCAGGCGGAGGACCGAGGCGACGATGTACAGGGCCGCGATCAGCCCCAGCATGCCGACCATCGACGCCAGGAAGGCGTCGGTCAGACCGGATCGGCCGCCCATCCGCTCGATGATCCTGCGGGCGTTGTCGTTGTCGCCGACCAGGTCGGCCGCGCTCTCGGCCATGCCGCCGTAGACGACTCCGGCGAGGAGGAAGCCGACGCTCCAGCCGAGCACGGCGCCCCGCTGCAGCCGCCAGGCCAGCGCGCCCGGGCCGCCCAGCCGGCCACCCGCCGGGCCGGGCCGGGTCGGCAGGAAGCTCATGCCGATGTCGCGGCGGCCGGCCAGGACGTAGGCCACCGTCCCCTGGAGCAGCGCGGCCGCGGCGGGCAGGGCCAGCACCCACCAGCGTTCACCGGCGTAGGGGCGCAGGTTCTCCAGCCAGCCCAGTGGCGACAGCCAGGTGAGGACCGAGGAGCCGTCGTCGGTCGCCGAGTCGCCCGCCGCGCGCAGGACGAACGCGGCGCCCAGCACCGCCGCCGTCAGGCCACGGGCCAGCCGGGCGCTCTCCGTCAGCTGCGCGACGATCGCCGCCATCGTGGCGAAGACCATGCCGACGCCCGCGATGCCGAGCGCGAGGGCCAGCGCGCCGGTCACCCCCTGGCCGGCCAGGCCGGCCGTCAGCAGCACGGCCAGCGTCCCGTTCGCGACCGCCGCCGCCAGCAGGGCCGCCGTCAGGGAGGCCCGGCGGCCCACCATCCCGGACGCCACCAGCTCCTGCCGGCCGCTCTCCTCCTCGTCCCGGGTGTGCCGTACGACGACGAGCAGGCTCATGACGGCTGCGAGGGCACCGGCGTAGACGCCGGCCCGCCAGGCCGTCAGGGCGCCCAGGGAGTCGCCGAAGACCGGGCCGACCATGGCGCGCAGCGAGGAGTTGGTCTCCATCTGGCGGATCAGTGCGGCGCGCTCGGCCGGGGTGCCGTACAGGCCCTCCAGGGTGCTCGGCATGGAGAGGACCATGAGCGCGTTCACCGCGATCCACACCGGGATCAGCAACCGGTCGCGGCGCAGCGCGAACCGCAGCAGCGTGCCGGTCCCGGCCAGCTGGCGGGTGCCGCCGGACCGGACCGCGAGGGTCGTCATCGGGTGGCTCCCTCGTCCTGGTAGTGGCGCAGGAACAGCTCCTCCAGCGTGGGCGGCGTCGACGTCAGCGACCGCACGCCCGACGCGGTCAGCGAGCGCAGGACGCCGTCCAGCCGGTCGGTGTCGACCTGGAGCCTGACGCGGCGCCCCTGCACGTCGAGGTCGTGCACGCCCGGCAGGCCGGCCAGTCCGTTCGGCGGGCCCGCCAGTTCGGCGACCACGCTGGTGCGGGTGAGATGACGCAGGTCGGCGAGGGACCCGCTCTCGACCGTGCGGCCCTTGCGGATGATGCTCACCCGGTCGCACAGCTCCTCCACCTCGCTGAGGACGTGGGAGGAGAGCAGGACGGTGCGGCCCCGGTCGCGCTGCTCGGCGACGCACCTCTGGAAGACCTCCTCCATCAGCGGGTCCAGCCCCGAGGTGGGCTCGTCCAGGATCAGCAGGTCGGCGTCCGAGGCGAACGCGGCGACCAGGGCGACCTTCTGCCGGTTGCCCTTGGAGTAGGTGCGGCCCTTCTTGGTGGGGTCGAGTTCGAACCGCTCGATCAGCTCCGCCCGGCGCCGGGGGTCCAGACCCCCGCGCAGCCGGCCGTAGAGGTCGATGACCTCGCCGCCGGAGAGGTTGCGCCACAGCGTCACGTCGCCGGGGACGTAGGCGATGCGGCGGTGCACCTCCACCGCGTCCGTCCACGGGTCCCTGCCCAGCACCTGGGCGGCACCGGAGTCGGCGCGCAGCAGGCCGAGCAGGACGCGGATGGCGGTGGACTTGCCGGCGCCGTTGGGACCGAGGAAGCCGTGGACCTCACCGGAGGCGACGTCCAGGTCGAGCCCGTCGAGCGCGTGGGTCCGTCCGAAGGACTTGTGGAGTCCGGAGACGGTGATGGCCTTCGTCATGCTTCAGAAAGTACGTTGACTTCAGAAACTTGTGAAGTTAAGGAAGCATATGAATCGCGGATAGGATGAGCCGCATGACGGAATCAGCGGGGAGCGGCCGGGACGCGGAGGCCGTGTCGCGGTTCGTCGAGTCCTTCGCGGCGCAGCTCGTCGAGGCAGGAATGGCGCGGATGCCCGCCCGGGTCTTCGCCGCGCTCCTCTCCTCCGACGAGGGTGTGATGACCGCCGCCGAACTGGGGGAGCAGCTGCGCATCAGCCCCGCGGCGGTGTCCGGGGCGGTGCGCTACCTGGCCCAGCAGCACATGGTCTCGCGGGAGCGGGAACCCGGGTCGCGCCGGGAGCGCTACCGGATGCACGGCGACCAGTGGTACGAGGCCCTGACCAACCGGGAAGCCGTCATCAAGCGCTGGGAGGGCGCCCTGCGCGAGGGCGTCACCAGCCTCGGCGCCGACACCCCGGCCGGCCGCCGGATGGCCGAGACGCTGGCGTTCTTCGAGTTCGTCGAGGCGGAGGTCGGCGCGATGATGGAACGCTGGCGCACGCACCGGGAGAAGACGTTCGGCCCGGGATGAGGCCGGAACCGGGAGTGGGGAGGGCCCGAGGGCTACGCCCCCGCCGGCAGGGTCAGGCTCCAGGCCCCTTCCCGTACCACCCACGTGCGCGTGCGCACGGGGCCCGACACCACCGCGTCCGCCCGGTAGCGGAAGTGCGCCCCCGAGACGGTCACCGTCCGGCCCTCCGCGAGCAGGGGTGAGGCCTCCGCGCCCACCGACACCGGCCTGACCTCGACCGACGCGGTCCCGTCGGCGCCCGGTGACACCGACACCGCCTCCACCGGCTGGTTCAGGTCGACGAGGGTCTCCCCGTCCACCTCGACGCGCAGCCGGGACGGCCCCGGCTCGGGCGCGGCGGCGAGCCGGGAGGGGCGGGCGGCGGGGACCAGGGTGCGCACCAGGGACTGGCAGGTGCGCAGCCAGGGGCGGCCCGGTTCGGCGCCCTCGGGCTCCGCCTCCCCCGGCGCGGCCGTCACCGGCGGTATGCGCAACGCACCCAGCACCACCCCGTCGCTGTCGTCGACCAGCAGGTCCATCCGCCGCTCCACCCCGTCCAGCACGGCCCGCGCCGCCGCCACCGTGTCCGTCGGCACGCCCAGCGACCGGGCGAGGGAGAGGGCGCCCCCGACGGGCACCACCGACAGCGCGCATCCGGCCAGCTCCCGGTGCCGGTGCAGCAGGGACACGGCACGGATCAGGGCCCGGTCGTCGCCCACCACCACCGGGCGCCGCGAGCCCCGGCGGCGCAGGGCCCGCGCGAACTCCTCCGGGCCGTCCGGCAGGCACAGCTTCATCGCCGCACCCGCTCCGAGCACGTCTTTCGCGATCCGTACGGACTCGCCGTCCGACCGGCGGGCGCCCGGGTCGACCACCACCAGCAGCTGCTCGGACGTCGCGGAAGTCGCCACCTCGGCCATGCCTCGCTTCCTCGGGTAGCATCTTTGTGCAAGAGCCCCTTGCGCTATTGCGCCAGGGGCTTCGTCTATTCCGGGGCATCCGGTCCGACGGTTGGCGGCCAACGGCGGTCGCGGTGCACGCGGCTGCAGACGCTCCGCGTTCGCCCTCGACCATGGACATGCCCCGCCCGGAAGGGGTGTACGCGCGTGCCCGCACTCGTGCTGCTCGGTGCTCAGTGGGGTGACGAAGGCAAGGGAAAGGCGACGGACCTGCTGGGCGGATCCGTCGACTACGTGGTGCGTTACCAGGGCGGTAACAACGCAGGCCACACGGTGGTCGTGGGCGACCAGAAGTACGCCCTCCACCTGCTCCCTTCCGGAATCCTGTCCCCCGGCTGCACGCCGGTCATCGGAAACGGCGTCGTCGTCGACCCGTCGGTCCTGCTCTCCGAGCTGAGCGGGCTGAACGAGCGAGGCGTCGACACGTCCAAGCTCCTCATCAGCGGAAACGCGCACATCATCACGCCGTACAACGTGACGGTGGACAAGGTGACCGAGCGCTTCCTCGGCAAGCGGAAGATCGGCACCACCGGGCGCGGTATCGGCCCGACCTACGCCGACAAGATCAACCGCGTCGGCATCCGGGTGCAGGACCTCTACGACGAGTCCATCCTCACCCAGAAGGTCGAGGCGGCCCTCGACGTCAAGAACCAGGTCCTCACCAAGCTGTACAACCGGCGCGCGATCGCCGTGGACCAGGTGGTCGAGGAGCTGCTGGGCTACGCCGACAAGCTCGCCCCGTACGTCGCCGACACCGTCCTGGTCCTCAACCAGGCGCTGGAGGAGGACAAGGTCGTGCTGTTCGAGGGCGGCCAGGGCACGCTGCTCGACATCGACCACGGCACGTACCCCTTCGTCACCTCCTCCAACCCGACCGCGGGCGGCGCCTGCACCGGCGCGGGCGTGGGCCCGACGAAGATCAGCCGGGTCATCGGCATCCTCAAGGCGTACACCACCCGCGTCGGGGCCGGCCCCTTCCCGACCGAGCTGTTCGACGAGGACGGCGAGGCGCTGCGGCGCATCGGCGGCGAGCGCGGTGTCACCACCGGCCGTGACCGCCGCTGCGGCTGGTTCGACGCGGTCATCGCCCGCTACGCGACCCGCGTGAACGGCCTGACCGACTTCTTCCTCACCAAGCTCGACGTGCTCACCGGCTGGGAGCAGATCCCGGTCTGCGTCGCGTACGAGATCGACGGCAGGCGCGTCGAGGAGCTGCCCTACTCCCAGACCGACTTCCACCACGCCAAGCCGGTCTACGAGATGCTCCCGGGCTGGAACGAGGACATCTCGAAGGCGAAGACCTTCGCCGACCTGCCGAAGAACGCGCAGGCGTACGTCAAGGCGCTGGAGGAGATGTCCGGCGCCCCGATCTCCGCGATCGGCGTGGGCCCGGGCCGGGACGAGACGATCGAGATCAACTCCTTCATCTGACGCACCCCGGTCTCCCCGCGTCCGCCGGCCGCCCCCGTTCCGCACGGGGGCGGCCGGCGTCCTTCCGCAGGAAGGGGTGGCGGGACCGGGCATAGGCTGAAATCCACACCCCGCGTGCGTCGACGTAAAAGAAGGTGAGTGCGATGCGCGTACTGCTCAAGGCGTCCATGGACACCGAGAAGGCCAACGAGTACATCCGCAACGGCACCATGGGCAAGCTGCTCCAGGAGTCACTGGAACAGATGCGGCCCGAAGCGGCCTACTTCACCTCCGACCACGGCAAGCGCACCGCCTTCCTGGTCTTCGACATGCAGGACAGCTCCCAGATGCCGGTGATCGCCGAGCCCTTCTTCCTCCAGCTGGGCGCGGAGGTCACCTTCATGCCGGTGATGAACGTCGACGACGTGCAGAGAGGCCTGTCCCAGCTGGGCCGCTGAGCCGCCGGCTCAGCTGAAGACGATCATCGAGCCCTGCGCCAGGCTGCGGGTCACGGCCGCGTGCAGGCCCAGCCAGACGTGCCGTTCGCGGGCGAACGGGCTGGGATCGTACGGGGCCGGAACGGCGGGCTCCTCCAGCTCCGTGGGGGCGAGCGGCGGCTGGGGGGCCGCCGGCGGGTTGGCCGGGTCGATGCCGATCGCGGGGGCGACCACCTCCAGCTCCCGCAGCAGGGCGTGCGAGGAGCCCAGCGGACCGCCGCCCGCGAGGAGGTCGTCGTCGGCGAGCGGGCTGGGGAAGTCGACCGGGACGTAGGCGCCCGCGTGGTCGTAGTGCCAGACCAGGTGCGACTGCTGGGCCGTGGACTCGAACATCTCCAGCAACTGCTCGTAGTCCCCGCCCAGTTCGTCCACCGGTGTCACCGGCAGGCCGCACACCTGGAGCAGGTAGGCGCGGCGCAGGAAGTGCAGCGCGTCGTAGTCGAAGCCCGCGACCGGCGCGACGTCGCCGGACAGGCCCGGCATGTACTGGTACACCGGCACCGGCGGCAGCCCGGCCTCGGCGAGCACCTTGTTGTATTGCGCGAGTTCCTCGGCGAAGGGGTTGTCCGGCGTGTGGCACAACACGTCGACGAGCGGTACCAGCCACAGATCACAGGCCAAAGAAGGCTCCTCGCTCAGCGCGGTGGTCGGGTAGCACGGTGGTCAGGGAAGAGTAGCGGTGCGGCACGGCCGCGGCTCCTGCCGTGCATGTCCCATACCCATACGGACACACGCGACGCAGGTCATCCGGAGGCAAGACGCTCGATCAGGTCGAGCGAGTGGGTGTTGTAGCCGGCGATGATCGCCCGAGCCGTGTCGGTGTCGCGGGCACCCAGGGCGTCCACCAGTTCGGTGTGGCCCGCCCACAACTCGCCGCGCAGGTCACCGAGGCGGCGCAGGTACTGCACCGCGCACACCCAGGTCCGCACGCGCAGCCGGTGCAGGAAGTCGGCGAGGTAGGGGTTGCCGAAGACCGCGGCGAGCTCGCGCCAGAAGCGCAGGTCGTAGCCGATGAGCACGGTCAGGTCGCCGGCCGCGGCGGCCCGCTGGGCCTCCTCGCCGCGCCGCCGCACCCCGGCCAGGGCGGCCGCCACGCGGGGGTCGTCGGTCCGTATGGAGGCGCGCTGCCCGGTGATCAGGGCGTGGAACATCCCCTCGATGACCAGGTCGCGGGCCTCGATCATGCCGCGGAAGTCCTCGACCGAGTACTCGTGCACCCGGAAGCCGCGGTGCTGGTCCGCCTCCAGCAGCCCCTGGGCGGAGAGGTCGACCAGCGCCTCCCGGACCGGCGTGGCGGAGACGCCGTACTGCTCGGCGATCTCCTTGACCGTGAACTCCTGCCCCGGCTGGAGCCGCCCGGCGAGCACCTCGTCCCGGAGGGCGTCGGCGATCTGCTGGCGCAGGGTGCTGCGCGTCACGGCGCCGGTGCTGCCGGGCATGGTCAGGGCGTCTCCCTCGTCGCGTCGGGTGGCGTGCGCGTACATGTCTACGGGCACGCCACCTTACGCGTTCGAACAGGACGCGAGAATGTCTGTTACTGACGGGTTTACAGCTCTTACGCGGTGTACTCGTCGGCCACCGAGAGTGCCGAGTCCAGCACCGCCAGGCCCTCCTTCAGCTCCGCCTCGCCGACCGTGAGGGGCGGCACCACGTGCGTGCGGTTCATGTTCACGAACGGCCACAGCCCGCCCGCCTTGGCGGCGGCGGCGAAGGCGGCCATCGGCGCGTTCGCCTCCCCGGCCGCGTTGTACGGCACCAGCGGCTCGCGGGTGCCGCGGTCGCGCACCAGCTCCAGCGCCCAGAACATGCCCACGCCGCGCACCTCGCCGACGCTCGGGTGCCGCTCGGCGAGCGCCCGCAGCTCCGGTCCGACGACGGACGCGCCCAGCCGGGCCGCGTTCTCGACCACGCCCTCCTCCGCCATGACCTCGATCGTCGCGACGGCGGCGGCGCACGCCAGCGGGTGCCCGGAGTACGTCAGGCCACCGGGGTAGGGCCGCCTGCCGAACGTCTCCGCGATCGCGCCGGAGATCGCCACCCCGCCCAGCGGCACATAGCCGCTGTTCACGCCCTTGGCGAAGGTCAGCAGGTCGGGCGTGACGCCGAACAGGTCGGCGGCGAACCACTCGCCCGTCCGCCCGAACCCGGCCATCACCTCGTCCAGGACGAACACGATCCCGTGCTTGTCGCAGAGCTCGCGCACCCCGGCCAGGTAACCGGGCGGCGGGACCATGATCCCGGCGGTGCCCGGGACGGTCTCCAGGATGATCGCCGCGATCGTCGACGGCCCCTCGAAGGCGATCGTCGTCTCCAGGTGTTCCAGCGCCCGCGCGCACTCCTGCTCCTCGGTCTCCGCGTAGAAGCGGGAGCGGTAGAGGTAGGGCGCCCAGAAGTGCACGACCCCGGCCGTGCCGCTGTCGGAGGCCCAGCGGCGCGGGTCGCCGGTGATGTTCACGGCCTGCTGCGTGCCGCCGTGGTACGAGCGGTAGGCCGACAGCACCTTCGGGCGGCCCGTGTGCAGCCGGGCCATCCGGACGGCGTGCTCGACGGCGTCGGCGCCGCCGTTGGTGAAGAAGATCTTGTCCAGGTCGCCCGGGGTCCGCTCGGCGATCAGCCGGGCCGCCTCCGAGCGCGCCTCGACGGCGAACGCCGGCGCGAACGTGGCCAGCCGTCCCGCCTGCTCCTGGATCGCGGCGACGACCTTGGGGTGCTGGTAGCCGACGTTGGTGTAGACGAGCCCGCTGGAGAAGTCGAGGTAGCGCCGGCCGTCGTAGTCCCAGAAGTACGACCCCTCGGCACCGGCGACGGCGAGCGGGTCGATGAGCTCCTGGGCGGACCAGGAGTGGAACACGTGGGCACGGTCGGCGGCCTTCACGGCGGCGCCGGCTTCGGGGTTCGGCTGAGGGGTCATGCGGGCGAGCGTAGGCGCGGGGGAGCGGGCGGTGGTATCGGCGGCCTGTCGGGCGTCGGCCCCATTCCGCGACAGGTTGTCCATGCCGGGCCCGATCGATTGACAGCATCCTGTCGAGATGCCAGGATGCTGTCATAAGGCACAGGGTCCGAGGAGGAACCATGAACGCCACCGCAGACCGCAAGCCCGTCCACCTCGCCGTCTACGACACCTTCGCCGACTGGGAGACCGGCCACGCCACGGCCCACCTCGCCCGCGCCGGCCACGAGATCCGCACCGTCGGTCCGTCAACCGCCCCGGTCGCCAGCATCGGCGGCCTGCGCGTCCAGCCCGGCCTGGCCCTGGCCGACCTGCGCCCCGAGGACAGCAGCCTGCTGATCCTCCCGGGCGCCGACCTCTGGGACACGTCCGGTGACCTCGCGCCCTTCGCCCGCAAGGCCCGCACCTTCCTGGAGGCGGGCGTCCCGGTCGCCGCGATCTGCGGGGCCACCGCCGGACTGGCCAGGGAAGGCCTGCTCGACGACCGGGCCCACACCAGCGCGGTCTCCTTCTACCTGGCCGCGACCGGCTACGCGGGCGGCGACCGCTACGTCGAGACCGACGCCGTCACCGACGCTGGCCTGGTCACGGCCGGCCCCACCGAGCCCGTCGCGTTCGCCCGGGAGGTCCTCCGGCTGCTCGGGGTGTACGAGGGCGAGGTGCTGGACGCCTGGTACCGGCTCTTCCACGACTCCGACGCCTCGGCGTACGCGGTGCTGGAGAAGGCCGGGGCGCTGTGAGCCGGGAACGCCAGGAGCTGCTCAGCCGCAGCGCCCTCGGGGTGTTCCGGCTGAACGGCCAGTTCCTCGCCGTCGCGGAGGACCTGGCCCGGCCGGCCGGGCTCACCGCCGCCTGGTGGCAGGTGCTCGGCGCGGTCCTCGGCGAGCCGCTGCCCGTCTCGGGCATCGCCCGCGCCATGGGGATCACACGGCAGAGCGTGCAGCGCATCGCCGACCTGCTGGTGGAGCGGGGGCTGGCCGAGTACCGGCCGAACCCGGCGCACCGCCGGGCCAAGCTCCTCGCTCCGACCGAGGAGGGCCGCGCGGCCGTCGCCCGTATCGGCCCCGGGCACGCGGCCTTCGCCGACCGGCTGGCCGAGGCGTTCGGGGAGGCGGAACTGGCGGAGGCGGTCCGCGTGCTGGAGCGGCTGGCGCAGGTGCTCGACGCGTCCGGCCCGCCTGTTACGGAACCGTAGACGTCTCCCAGGTCACCCGGCCCCCGCCCCGCACTATTCTCGGTCTGTTGCTCGCGTGTGGGGGGAAGGCGGCTGAGCGATGGAGACGTTGGGGCCGGGGGATCCGCAGGGCATCGGTGCCTATCGGCTGCTGGCGCGGCTCGGTGCGGGCGGCATGGGGCACGTGTACCTGGCCCGCTCGGAGCGGGGCCGCACCGTCGCCGTGAAGCTGGTCCGCGAGGAGCTGGCCGCGCAGGAGGAGTTCCGCGAGCGGTTCCGGCAGGAGGTGCGGGCCGCCCGGCGGGTCGGCGGGTACTGGACGGCTCCGGTGCTGGACGCCGACACCGAGGCCGCGGTGCCGTGGGTCGCCACCGGGTACGTCGCCGGACCGAGCCTGCAGCAGGTCGTCGGGCACGACCACGGGGCGCTGCCCGAGCGGACCGTGCGCATCCTCGCGGCCGGTCTCGCCCACGCGCTCAAGGACATCCACGCCGCCGGCATCGTCCACCGCGACCTCAAGCCGTCCAACGTGCTGGTCACCATCGACGGCCCGCGCGTCATCGACTTCGGCATCGCCCGCGCGCTGGAGACGGTGACCGACGGCGGGCTCACGCGCACCGGCGCGCTCGTCGGATCGCCCGGCTTCATGGCGCCCGAGCAGGTGCGGGGCGACCGCATCACCCCGGCCTGCGACGTCTTCTGCCTCGGCTCGGTCCTCGCCTACGCCGCCACCGGCAAGCTGCCGTTCGGCAGCGCCAACAGCGGCGTGCACGCCCTGATGTTCCGCATCGCCCAGGAGGAACCGGACCTGGAGGGCGTGCCGGAGGGCATCGCCGACCTGGTCCGCGACTGCCTGCGCAAGGACCCCGCCGCCCGTCCGGACCTCGACCACGTCCTGCGGCGCACGGGCGCGGACGACACCGTCTCCGACGGCCGCGCCCTCGACCCGTGGCTGCCGAGCGCACTGGTGGCCCAACTGGGGCGCCACGCGGTGCGGTTGCTGGACGCGGAGAACCCGGAGGGGGAGCCGGTATCGGGCGTGGGGGCGGGATCCCCGGCCCGGGCGGACGCGGGGGACGGGGCGCGTCCGGGGACCGGCGGTCCGGGGCGGGGCCCCGCTCCTGGACATGCCCCCGCGCCTGTGCCTGCCCCCGCTTCTGTGCCTGCCCCCGCTCCTGGACCGGCCGGCCGTCCGGACTCGGGACCTGCCGCTCCGCCCGCCGCCGTGGGCTCCGGCGCCGCTGCCGCCGCCGTCGGTGCCGCCGGTCCCGCGCACCCGTCCGGCGCTGCCGGTCCTGCCGGTGCCGCGGGTCCCGCGGATCCCTCCGCCTCCGGCCCCGCCCCTTCGGCCGTCCCCGCAGGCCCCGGCCCCACCCCGGAGCACGCCCCCGCCGCCGACGCGTCCGGGCCCGTTCCGCCGGTGCCCGGCACCGTTCCGGGCCCGCCCCCGCCGGGCGCGCCGGGCTCCGGGGCGCCGCTGAACCACCTGCCCACCGTGGCCGCGGGCCAGGGCCAGGGCATCCCCGCACCCGCGCCGCCGGCCCCGGCCGCGTCCCCCGGCCCGGGCGTCCCGCCCCACACCCACACGCCCCCACCCCCGTACCCGGCCCCCTACCCGGCCTACGGCCACCCGCAGCAGCACCCCCAGCCCGGCGCCGCGAGCGGTGCGTCGTACCCCGGTCACGGCGGACTCGGCTCCACCCCGCCCTACGGGCCGCCGCCCTACGGCCCGGTCCCGCCGTACGGCCCGGGGCAGGAGCCGCACGGGCGCGACGGCCGGTCCACCGCGCTGCTCGTCGTGATCGCCCTGGTCGTCGCGCTCGCGGCGGGCGGGACGGTGTTCGCGCTGATGCAGGGCGGCGGGGACGGCAAGAACGGCCACGCGCAGCCCTCGCCGACCCGGAGCACCGGCGCACCGCCGACCACCCGGGGCCCCTCGCCGACGGCCTCCGCCTCCCCGGCGGACGGCACGGTCCCGACGGCGTACCTCGGCACCTGGACCACCACCATCGACAACGCCGACGGACAGCACACCCGCCGGCTCACCCTCCGGCAGGGCGAGCCGGGCGACGCGGTGCTGTCCCTCGTGGCGGACGGCCCGACCAAGGGCGGCGGCACCTACCACTGCGTCTTCGAAGGGGAACTGGCCGCCGCCCCCGACGCCGGCGGCCCGCTGCGGATCGGCCCCTCCACCGTGACCGTGGGGCAGCCGCGCACGGCCTGCACCCCGGGCGCCGCCACCGAGATCACCGTCCTTGCGGACGGGACCCTGCAGCGCACCAACACCAGCAGCGGGGAACGGCTGACGTACACGAGGCAGTGACGAACTTCCCTGTCACGGCGCATGCTTGACGGGTCGGCACCCCCAGCCCCGGGAGGATCCATGCGCCCCAGCAGGAGAACGGTCCTGACCGCGACGGCGGCGACCGCGGCGGCGGGCGGGGTGACGGGCCCGGCCGAGGCGGCGGCGCGGCCGGACCCCGGCCGTCCCCCGGCGACGGCCCAGCGCCCCACCCGCGAACTGCGCGCCCTGCTGCGGGAGATCGACCCGCGGCGCATCGAGGCGACCATCCACAGGCTGGTCTCCTTCGGCACCCGCCACACCCTCTCGTCCCAGGACGACCCGGTGCGCGGCATCGGCGCGGCCCGCGACTGGCTGCTGTCCGAACTCCGCTCGTACGCCGCCGCGTCCGGCGGCCGGATGACCGCGGAACTCCAGTCGTACGTCCAGCAGCCGGCCCCGCGCATCCCCACCGCCACCCGCATCACGAACGTCGTCGCCACACTGCGCGGCTCGGTCACTCCGGACCGCGTCTACGTCGTCGCCGGCCATTACGACTCCCGGGTCACGGACGTCATGGACGCCACGTCCGACGCGCCCGGAGCGGACGACGACGCCTCCGGCGTGGCCGTGGTCCTGGAGCTGGCCCGCGTGCTGGCCCGGCGCCGCCCGGCGTCGACCATCGTGTTCGCGGCGGTGGCGGGGGAGGAGCAGGGCCTGTACGGATCCGGCCACCTGGCACAGCTGTTGAAGACGGCCGGGACGGACGTCCAGGGCATGTTCACCAACGACATCGTCGGCAGTCCCACGGCGGACGACGGCACACGGGACCCGTACACGATCCGCCTGTTCGCGGAGGGCGTCCCGTCCTCGGAGACCCCCGAGCAGGCCGCGGTGCGGCGCTCGGTCGGCGGCGAGAACGACTCCGCGACCCGCCAACTGGCCCGGTTCGTACGCGACGTGGCCGACAACGACGCCACGGGCATGCGCGTCCGCGTGATCCACCGCCGCGACCGCTACCGCAGGGGCGGCGACCACATCCCGTTCCTCGAACGCGGTTACCCGGCGGCGCGCTTCACCGAGCCGGCCGAGGACTTCGCCCACCAGCACCAGGACGTGCGCGTGGACGGGACGGGCAAGCAGTACGGCGACCTGCCGGAGTTCTGCGACCCCGGCTTCACGGCGCGCGTGGCCCGGGTGAACGCGGCCGCCCTGTGGACGCTCGCCCAGGCCCCGGGCACACCGCGGGGCGCGAGGATCCTCACGTCCTCGCTGACGAACACGACGGAACTGGTGTGGAACCGGGGCCCGGAGCCCGACCTGGCGGGCTACGAGGTGGTGTGGCGGGAGACGACGTCGCCGGAGTGGACCCACGTGATCCCGGTGGGCGACGTGACGACCCACGAGGTGGACCTGTCGAAGGACAACGTGTTCTTCGGGGTGCGCGCGGTCGGCAGGTCGGGCCTGCGCAGCCCGGTCGCCTTCCCCGACCCGGCGTGAGCCTGACCGTCCCCGACCCTGCTCGAAGGCCCGGCCGCCCCGCCCCGGCCCCACCGGGTTCCGGCCGCCCCGGTCGTGACCGCGAGTTCCGGTCGTCCGCTCCTCACCGGTGCGCTCCGGCTGTCTCCGCCCTCAGCGGGGTGCCGGCCGGCCCGGGCCCGCCGACCGTCGAGTTCCGGCCGGTACGGTCCTCACCGCGGCTCCGGTGGTCGTTGCCGGGGCATGTTCGGCCGGGTTCCGCCGTGCGGCGGCACGGCGAACCTGCCGTTCACGCCTCCCGCCTCCGCCGGCCGGGCCCCGCCCGGGAACACCACCGCGTGCACGCCCGCGGGTGCGCACCCGCCCCGGAATTCCCCCATCCAGTCGGCCGTCTCCACACGCACCAGCTCGGTGACGTCCTCGGAGAACCTCCGCAGCACCCCCAGGCACCGCTCGGCCGCCTCCCCGGCCGTGCCCTCCGTCGGGCCCAGCACCTCCCGCACGCTCTCGGCCGCCCAGTCGAACTGCAGCGCCTGCAACCGCCGCTGCACGGCCTGCGCGGTCGCCACGTCCCGCATCCACCCGGACGTCAGCCCGAAGTACCGGTCCACGGCCACGCACGCCACCCCCAGCAGCAGCGCCAGGCACCCCCAGGGCGCGACCCCGCGCACCACCCCGGTCAGCTCCAGCAGGGGCAGCGCGACCCCGGTCACCGCCCCGGCCGCGGCCCCGCAGCGCAGGCTCCGCGCGCACCGGCGCTTCCACACCCGGTCCGCCAGGTACCAGGCCGCCGTGCGCAGCGCCCCGCGCTCCACCCACCGGTACAGCTCGTCCAGCCGGGCCGCCGGCTCCCCCCAGTCCCCGAGCGGAAGGGGCTGCCCGGTCAGATCACCCGGCCGCGGCCGGGCCGCCTGCTCGCCCCGCCCGTCCTGATGAGGCGGCCCCTCGGGCTGCATCTCCGGCTGACCCACCCGGCACTCCCTACTGACCACGAGCGACCACGCACGGTGCGCTCACCGATCACGCTGCGCGACCCACCGACCCGACGACCGACCCACGTGACACACCTGACACGCACGACACGTGAGGTCCGCGTCCGGAACGCGCCGGACCCTTCCTACCCCCCTATGGGTGGCGAAGGCGTGGCTTTCGCCGCTTTTCCGCCCGGAAGTATTCCTTGATCGGTTATGGGGCGCGAGGGGGACTCACTCGAAAGAGTGCTGGGGCGACGGCAGGCCCGACCACGTAGGCTCGTGCCGAACGGGAAAACCCGTACCGAGCAAGGAGCTGATCGTGATCCCCGGTGGTGGCCAGCCCAACATGCAGCAGTTGCTTCAGCAGGCCCAGAAGATGCAGCAGGACCTGGCGCGGGCGCAGGAGGAACTGGCGCAGACGGAGGTCGACGGGCAGGCGGGCGGCGGCCTGGTGAAGGCCACCGTCACCGGCGCCGGCGAGCTGCGCGCGCTGAAGATCGACCCGGAGGCGGTGGACCCGGAGGACACCGAGACCCTCGCCGACCTCGTCGTGGCGGCCGTGCACGCGGCCAACGAGAACGCGCAGGCGCTCCAGCAGCAGAAGCTGGGCCCGCTCGCGCAGGGCCTGGGCGGCGGCGGCATCCCCGGCCTGCCGTTCTGAACCCGCGTACCGCCTTCCTCGGACAGGCGGCCGACAACTACGGTACGTACGGGAGGTCGCGTACCGGCCTCGAAGACCCAGGAAGGGCAGTCCGTTGTACGAAGGCGTGGTCCAGGACCTGATCGACGAACTGGGGCGGCTGCCCGGCGTCGGTCCCAAGAGCGCCCAGCGGATCGCCTTCCACATCCTCCAGGCCGAGCCGACGGACGTACGGCGTCTCGCGCAGGCCCTGATGGAGGTCAAGGCGAAGGTCCGCTTCTGCGCGACCTGCGGCAACGTCGCGCAGGAGGAGTTGTGCAACATCTGCCGCGACACCCGCCGCGACCCGGCCGTCATCTGCGTGGTCGAGGAGCCCAAGGACGTCGTGGCGATCGAGCGCACCCGTGAGTTCCGGGGCCGCTACCACGTCCTGGGCGGCGCGATCAGCCCGATCGACGGGGTGGGCCCGGACGACCTGCGCATCAGGGAGCTCCTGGCCCGCCTCGCCGACGGCACGGTCACCGAGCTCATCCTCGCCACGGACCCCAACCTGGAGGGCGAGGCGACGGCGACGTACCTCGCCCGCATGATCAAGCCCATGGGCCTGAAGGTCACCCGCCTGGCCAGCGGCCTCCCGGTGGGTGGCGACCTGGAATACGCGGACGAGGTCACGCTCGGCCGCGCCTTCGAGGGGAGACGACTCCTAGATGTCTGACGCCACGCTGCACGCCACCGACCAGAACCCGGACGACTTCGCGGTCCAGATCGCGGACCAGGTCGAGAGCTTCCTGGTCGCCGTCACGGAGGTCGCCAGGGGCGACGAGCCGGAATCGGCCGTGCCCTTCCTCCTGTTGGAGGTCTCCCAGCTCCTGCTGGCCGGCGGCCGGCTCGGCGCGCACGAGGACATCGTGCCCGACGAGCGCTACGAGCCCGACACGGGCCCGGACGCGGACGTCGACGAACTCCGCGAGAACCTGGCCCGGCTGCTGGACCCGATCGACGTCTACTCCGAGGTCTTCGACCCCTACGAGCCGCGCAAGGCCCCTGTGCCGGCCCGGATCTCCGACGACCTCACGGACGTCATCACGGACCTGCGCCACGGCATGGCCCACTACCGCGCCGGCCGCACCACCGAGGCCCTGTGGTGGTGGCAGTTCTCGTACTTCTCCAACTGGGGCTCCACCGCCTCGGCCACCCTCCGGGCGCTGCAGTCGGTCCTCGCCCACGTCCGCCTCAACCAGCCCCTCGCCGAACTCGACGGACTGGACACGGACCAGGGCATGGGCGACGACACGCTGGAGTTCGAGGCGGGCCGGGTCATGGCGGAGGAGATCGCGGGCCCGCTGGGACTGCGCCCGGCGAAGTAGGCCGTCAGATCCGCACGGCCGTACCGGTGACGGCGATCCCGGTGTCCGTGCCCTCCGGCACGGACACCGTGATCACGCTCGGGCGGCCCATGTCGGCGCCCTGGTGGATCGTCAGCGTGGCCGGGGGCGCGACGAGTCCGAGCTCCCGCAGGTAGCCGCCGAACGCGGCCGCCGCCGCTCCCGTCGCCGGGTCCTCGACCACGCCGCCGGGCGGGAACGGGTTGCGGGCGTGGAAGACGGTGGGTGACTCCCGCCAGACCAGGTCGACCGTGGTCCAGCCGGCGCGGGCCATGAGGGCGGCCAGCGCGGGCATGTCGTAGTCCAGGGCGGCCAGCCGGTCCCGGGTGGCCGCGGCGAGGACCGGGTGCCAGGCCCCGCCGAAGGCCGCGCGCGGCGGCAGTTCGGGGTCCAGGTCGGCCGCGGACCAGCCGAGGATCGCCAGGAGTTCGGCCAGATCCGCCTCGCCGACGGGCGCCGTGCGCGGCGCGACGCTCACCAGGGTCGCCACGAGCGTGCCGTCCGCCGCCCGCTCGGTCGTCACGGGCACCAGGCCCGCCGCCGTGCGCAGCAGCAGGCGTCCGGTGCCGTGCCGCTCCGCGTGGGCCACGGCCGTCGCGACCGTCGCGTGGCCGCAGAACGGCACCTCGGCCAGCGGGCTGAAGTACCTGACGGCCAGGGAGCCGTCGCAGGCCCGCGTGACGAACGCCGTCTCCGAGTAGCCCACTTCGGCCGCGGCCGCCAGCATCGCCGCCTCGTCGGCACCGCTCGCGTCGAGCACCACCCCCGCCGGGTTGCCGCCCTCGGGGTCCGTGCTGAACGCCACGTAGCGCAGTATGTCCATGGCGCCGAAGGTAGCGCGCGCACGATGTCCCCGCCTGCGCATTTCCGGGGCCCTCGCGGCGACATCGGCTCCGCTCTCCCGGGCGGCATCCCGGGCTCGCTCCGAGTGAGTTGGAGACATCCTGGACGTCCGCTGTACGGCGGCTGCACGGGCCCTAACCAGGGGGACGCGAGGCTTGAGTCACTTCCACCGCAGAGGAAGCGGAGGCAAGTCAACTCCCCTGAGAACCCCTGGAGATGCCATGAACCGTCGCTCCGCCCGCCGCCGCACGGCCGCCGTCACCGCGGTCGCCGCCGCCGTCGCCGGCTCCTTCGCCCTCGGTGCCGGAGTCGCCGGAGCCGACCCTCAGAGCGCGTCCAAGAGGCACGCCGCGCCGGTCACCAAGGCGCAGGTGCTCGGCCTGTTCGACACCTGGAACGCCGCGCTGCGGACCGGCGATCCGCGGAAGGTCGCCGACCTGTACGCGAAGGACGCGGTCCTGCTGCCGACCGTCTCCGACCGCGTCCGCACCGACCGGGCCGAGATCGTCGACTACTTCGAGCACTTCCTGCGGAACAAGCCGGTCGGCACGAAGATCCACTCGCACGTCAACATCCTCGACCGCGACACCGTCATCGACACCGGCGTCTACGAGTTCACGCTCACCGACCCCGGGACGGGCGCCCGCAGCACCGTCGAGGCCCGCTACACCTACGCCTACGAGAAGCAGCCGGACGGCAGCTGGCTGATCGTCAACCACCACTCCTCGAAGATGCCGGAGAGCTGAGCCGCGTCAGCCGCCGCCCCGGTGGGCCGCCCGGAGCGTGATGGTCACGCACAGGCCGCCCCCGGGCGCGTCCTGGAGGGCCACGGTCCCGCCGTCGTCCGCCGCCAGCTGCTTGACGACGGCCAGGCCGAGGCCGGATCCGGCCTTCCCGGTCAGGCCCTGGCCCCGCCAGAAGCGGTCGAAGGCACGGGACTTCTCGGCGTCCGACATGCCGGGCCCCTCGTCCAGGACCGACACCGCCACCACCTCGCCCCCCGGTTCCACCCGCACGGTGATGGTCCCGCCGTCGGGTGAGACCTCCAGGGCGTTGGAGAGCACGTTGTCCAGCATCTGGTCCAGATGACCGGGGCCGGCCAGCACGGACGGCCGGCCGTCGGCACTCCCCCCGAGCGTGATGGTGACTCCGCGCTCGTCGGCGGCCGGTCTCCACACGGCGAGCCGCTCCCGCACGATGTCCATCAGCGGGAGCGGCTCCGCCGCCGACACCTTGGCCTCGGCCCGGGCCAGCACCAGCAAACCGTTGACCAGGCGGTTCATCCGGACCACCTCGGCCGTCGCCTGCTCCACGTCCTCCCGTACGAACGCGTCGTCCACGCCGTCCGCGATGTTGTCCAGGGACAGCCGCAGCGCCGTGAGCGGGGTGCGCAGCTGGTGGGAGGCGTCCGCGACGAAGATCCGCTGGGCCGCGATCAGCGTGTCCAGGCGCTCGGCGCCCTGGTTGAGGGTGCGCGCCAGGGTCTGCGTCTCGGGCGGGCCGGTGACGGGCGAGCGGGCGGTCAGATCGCCGTCGCTGAACCGGCTGGCCATGTCGTTGAGCTGGCGCAGCGGCCGGGTCAGCCGCCGGGCCACCCCGACGCCGAGCAGGGCGGCCACCCCGAGCACCAGCACCGCGAGGACCGCCCGGAAGCCCCAGATCTGCCACAGGCGGCCGGTCATCTCGTCGGTGGAGTAGACGACCCGGACGGCGCCGACGGTCCGGTCGGTGCCGGGCGCGCGGGCGGGCACCGTGATCACCAGCTCCGGGCCCCAGATGAAGGACGACCCCCAGTCGGTGGTGGAGCGGTCCTCCCGCAGGGCCCGGGTCAGTGCCGCGTCCCGCACCGGCCGGGGCAGGTCCGCCGCGCAGCCCGGGGCGCCGGTCACCTGGATCTCGTCGTCGTAGGCCCGGGCCATCTCCTCCAGGGCCTGGCAGGAGGCCGCGCGGCCGTCGCCGAGCAGCAGGGCCATGGCGTCCGCCTCGCGCAGGACGGCCGACTCGGTGTCGTCGCGCAACTGGTCGGTGAGCGTGAACGCCACCGGCACGGTGAACAGCGCGATGGCGACCGCGACGAGCAGGACGTAGCTGCGGACGAGCTGACGGATCACGAGGCGCCGTCGCCGTCGCCCTCGCCGGTGACGATCTCCAGCCGGAAGCCGACCCCGCGCACCGCCTCGATCGTGATCGCCCCGGCGAGCTTGCGCCGCAGCGCCGCCACGTGCACGTCCAGCGTCTTGGTCGGCCCGAACCAGTTCGCGTCCCAGACCGCTTCCATGATCTGCTCGCGCGACATCAGCGCCCCGGGCTCCTCGGTGAGGAAGGCCAGCAGGTCGTACTCCTTGGGCGCGAGGGCCACCTCCGCGCCGTCCAGGCGCACCCGGGCCGCCTTGCGGTCGACGGTCAGGCGCGTGCCGTAGCGGTCGGGGCCGTCGTCCGGGGCGTCCGCGGCGGGCGTGCGGGGCCGCGCGCGGCGCATGACCGCCCTGATCCGGGCGATGACCTCACGGACGCCGAAGGGCTTGGAGACGTAGTCGTCGGCGCCGAGTTCCAGGCCGACCACCCGGTCCGTCTCGTCGCTGCGGGCGCTGATCACGATGATCGGGACGTCGCCGCGTGCGCGCAGCGCCTTGCAGACGTCCAGGCCGTCGGTGTCGGGCAGGCCGAGATCGAGCAGGACGACCTCGTAGGGGTCCTCGTGGCGCAGCGCCGCCTCGCCGGTGGTGACCCACGCGACGTCGAAGCCGTAGCGCTTGAGACCACGGCGCAGGGACTGGGCGACCGGTTCATCGTCTTCCACCAGGAGTACGCGCACAGCCGAACCATAGTGCTTGAAAGTTTGGTAACCGGATGGGGGTGCGAACGGCCTGTGACGCCGGGCACTTTTCCGCGTGGCCCGTGTCCAGATGGGCATGAGCCCCTCTGGACGGGCGCCGGATCTCACCATGCGATATCGCGGAGGGGTTTTTCGGACGCTCGTTAGACTGAGCCGACCGCGGTACGAATGCGTATGAGCGGATAGAGACGGATTGAGCGAGGAGCGCACGTGGGCCTTGTCGTGCAGAAGTACGGAGGCTCCTCCGTAGCCGATGCCGAGGGCATCAAGCGCGTCGCCAAGCGGATCGTGGAAGCGAAGCAGAACGGCAACCAGGTGGTCGCCGTGGTTTCCGCGATGGGCGACACGACGGACGAGCTGATCGATCTCGCCGAGCAGGTTTCCCCGATGCCTGCCGGGCGCGAGCTCGACATGCTGCTGACCGCCGGCGAGCGGATCTCCATGGCCCTGCTGGCCATGGCGATCAAGAACCTGGGCCACGAGGCCCAGTCGTTCACCGGCAGCCAAGCGGGTGTCATCACCGACTCGGTCCACAACAAAGCCCGGATCATCGACGTCACGCCGGGTCGCATCAAGACCTCGGTGGACGAGGGCAACATCGCGATCGTCGCCGGATTCCAGGGCGTCAGCCAGGACACCAAGGACATCACCACCCTCGGCCGCGGCGGCTCGGACACCACCGCGGTGGCCCTCGCCGCCGCCCTCGACGCCGACGTGTGCGAGATCTACACCGACGTCGACGGCGTGTTCACCGCCGACCCGCGCGTGGTGAAGAAGGCCCGGAAGATCGACTGGATCTCCTTCGAGGACATGCTCGAACTGGCGGCGTCCGGGTCCAAGGTGCTGCTCCACCGCTGCGTGGAGTACGCCCGCCGCTACAACATCCCGATCCACGTCCGGTCCAGCTTCAGCGGACTGCAGGGCACGTGGGTCAGCAGCGAGCCGATCGAGCAAGGGGACAAGCAGGTGGAGCAGGCTCTCATCTCCGGTGTCGCGCACGACACCTCCGAGGCCAAGGTCACGGTCGTCGGCGTGCCGGACAAGCCGGGCGAGGCGGCCTCGATCTTCCGCACGATCGCCGACGCCGAGATCAACATCGACATGGTCGTGCAGAACGTGTCCGCCGCCGCCACGGGCCTGACGGACATCTCCTTCACGCTGCCGAAGACCGAGGGCCGCAAGGCCATCGACGCGCTGGAGAAGAACAAGGCCGGCATCGGCTTCGACTCGCTGCGCTACGACGACCAGATCGGCAAGATCTCCCTCGTCGGCGCCGGCATGAAGACCAACCCGGGCGTCACGGCCGACTTCTTCACGGCCCTGTCCGACGCGGGCGTGAACATCGAGCTGATCTCGACCTCCGAGATCCGCATCTCGGTCGTCACGCGCGCCGACGACGTGCCCGAGGCCGTCCGCGCCGTGCACTCCGCGTTCGGGCTCGACTCCGACAGCGACGAGGCCGTCGTCTACGGAGGCACCGGCCGCTGATGGCCGGATCCGGGCAGACCGGCCGCTCCGGCCGGCCCACGCTCGCCGTCGTGGGAGCGACCGGGGCCGTCGGCACGGTCCTGCTGCAGATCCTCTCCCAGCGGGCGGACGTCTGGGGCGAGATCCGGCTCGTCGCCTCCCCGCGCTCGGCCGGCCGCAAGCTGGCCGTGCGCGGTGAGCAGACCGAGGTCGTGGCGCTCACCGAGGAGGCCCTGGACGGCGTCGACGTCGCCCTGTTCGACGTCCCCGACGACGTCGCCGAGCGGTGGGCGCCCCTGGCCGCGGCCAAGGGCGCGGTGGTGGTGGACAACTCGGGCGCGTTCCGGATGGACCCGGACGTGCCCCTCGTCGTGCCCGAGGTCAACCCGCACGCCGTGCGGATGCGCCCGCGCGGCATCATCGCCAACCCCAGCTGCACGACGCTCTCCATGATCGTGGCCCTGGGCGCGCTGCACGCCGAGTTCGGGCTGCGCGAGCTGGTCGCCTCCTCGTACCAGGCCGTCAGCGGCGCCGGGCGCGAGGGCGTGACGACCCTGCGGCAGCAGCTCGCCCTGGTCGCCGGGACCGAGCTGGGCACCAGCCCCGGTGACGTGCGGCGGGCCGTCGGCGACCGGACGGGGCCGTTCCCCGAGCCGGTCGCGCTGAACGTCGTGCCGTGGGCCGGCACCGCGCGCGAGGACGGCTGGTCCTCGGAGGAGATGAAGGTGCGGGACGAGTCCCGCAAGATCCTCGGGCTGCCCGGGCTCCCGGTGGCCGTCACCTGCGTCCGGGTGCCGGTGATCACCACGCACTCCCTGACCGTGCACGCCCGCTTCGAGGGCGAGGTCACCGTCGACCGGGCCCGCGAGATCCTCGCCACGGCGCCCGGGGTGGTGCTGTTCGACAACCCGGCCGCCGGCGAGTTCCCGACCCCCGCCGACGTGGTCGGCACCGACCCGACCTGGGTCGGGCGGGTGCGCCGGGCCCTGGACGACCCGACGGCGCTGGAACTCTTCGTGTGCGGGGACAACCTGCGCAAGGGCTCCGCGCTCAACACCGCCCAGATCGCCGAGCTGGTGGCCGCCGAACTGCCCTGACGCGAGGGCACGGGCGCGCGCGACCGCGAAGCGGCAAAATCCCCGAGCCGTTGTCAGAGGCGGTTTGTAGGATCTGTGGGCGACATGTGAGCTGGTCGATGATCCGGACCACTTGTCCCGGGCCCGTCGGCAGCAGAGGATTTACCTCCCCGCCCTCCGCAACCGCGCGGAGGGCGGGGAGCGTCTTTGCGGTCGCCTCTTCGGCCGTGGGAGCGCTTCATCAGGCGTGGGGACGCCTGGAACCGGGCGTGGGGACGTCCGTTCACATCTGGACATAGGGGAAGAGCGGGACGCATGAGGGCATTTGACGCACCATCGGTTGTGCTGCCTGACGCGGGTAGACCGTCCACGGCGACGGTCGGCATGAAAGTGATGCCCGGCACGTACAACCCTCACCGGGGTCGGCGTGTCCAACAGGCGTGGCAGAGGTACTCGACTTCAGCGCGGCACGCGGCACGGTCCTGCGACCGCCCCGTCCGGCGGCTCTCCGGCCCCGCACGCCCGGTACGCCCGGTGGCATGCCGGTGATCGCGCCCGTGCCCGCAGCGCGGCCGGCCCGCATCCCGAACCAGCGTGACGGCGCCGAGGACGGTGTCGCGGCCGGTACGACCGTCGACCACCTCACCGAGACCTACCGGGCGCACTACCGCTCGCTGCTGGGTCTCGCGGCCCTCCTCCTCGACGACACGGCCTCCTGCGAGGACGTCGTCCAGGAGGCCTTCATCCGTGTCCACTCCGCCCGCAAGCGGGTCCGCGACCCCGAGAAGACCCTGGCGTACCTGCGCCAGACGGTCGTCAACCTCTCGCGTTCGGCGCTGCGCCGCCGCATCCTCGGCCTGAAGCTGCTGTCGAAGCCCATGCCCGACATGGCCAGCGCGGAGGAAGGTGCCTACGACCAGCTGGAGCGCGACTCCCTGATCAAGGCGATGAAGGGCCTGCAGCGCCGCCAGCGCGAGGTGCTGGTGCTGCGCTACTTCGCGGACATGACCGAGGCGCAGGTCGCCGAGAGCCTCGGCATATCCCTGGGCTCGGTCAAGGCGTACGGCTCGCGCGGGATCGCGGCGCTCAGGCTGGCCATGGAGGCGCCGGCATGAGCGCATCGGACGGCGCGCCCCGTGACGGGCGCGACCGGCACGAGCCCTTCGAGTGGCACGAGCCGACAAAGCTGCACGGGCAAGATCCGAAGCAATCGCACGCTGGGAACGGAACTGTGAACGACGGCCCCGACGACCAGAGCCCTCAGGGGCTCGACTCGGACGAGCTGGACCTGCGCACGATGCTGCACCAGGCGGTGCAGGAGGTGGAGCCGCGCGACGGCACGCTGGAGTACCTGCGCAAGGCGGTGCCGCAGCGGCGGGCCCGCAAGCGGCAGGCCGTCGTGGGCATGGCCGCCGCCGCGCTCTTCATCGGCACCGCCGTCCCCGCCCTCGTCCACGTCTCGAGCGCCACCGGCTCCGACGCGAACCCGTCGGTCGCCGCGAACGCCTCGCAGACCCAGGGCGGCGCCGGCGAGGGCAAGGGCCCGGACGGCGGCGGGAGCACCGCGGGCGGCTCCTCGGGCAAGTCCGAGGACAAGGAGAAGGACGACAAGAAGGAGAAGGACAAGGACAAGGGCGGCGCCGGCACCGGCAGCGGCGCGTCCCAGGGCACCGGCCCCTCCTCCTCCACCACCGCGGGCGTCCCCGCCTGCACCCCGGCCCAGCTCGGCCCGGCGTCCGGGAGCAGCGGCGCCCCCGACTCCACCGGCGCGGTCTCCGGCTCCTTCCGCGTCACCAACGTCTCCGGCGCGGCCTGCACGGTCGCCGCACCCGGCTCGGTGAGCGCGGTGCCGCAGGGCGCGGCCGACGTCAGCAGGGTCGGCTCCGCCCGGCACACCGCCGGGGACGCGGCGGCCGGCCTGCTGCCCGACCCGTCCCTGGAGGCCGCCCAGCTGGTGCTCCAGCCGGGCCTCGGTTACGACGTGCGGTTCGCCTGGGTGCCCTCGGACACCTGCCCGCCGGCCGGCGGCGGCGTCGGCGGTCCCGACCCCACCCCCGACCCGACCCCCTCGCAGGACCCGGCGACCACGGCCGGCACGTCCACCGGCGGCGACACGGGCACGGCTCCGCAACTGGCCCGCGAGGACGGCACGGTCGACGGCAGCGTCGCCGTGACCTACACGCCCGGCACGGGCTCGGGCGCGGCCTCGGTCGTCGTCCCGAACGCGTGCGCGGGGACGGTGTACTGGACGGGGATGCTGGCGGGGGCGTAGCCGCGCGCCCCGGCGGCCTCAGCCGTGGCGCCCGCCGCGCCGGGCCGGGGACCCACCCGGTCCCGGCCCGGACGTCCGCTCACTTGGCGGCGGCCCCCACGGCGGCCGGCTCCTCGTCCGGCACCAGCCCCAGCGCCGCGTCCCGCGCGAACTCCACCTCGCGCCGCAGCAACCGGAACCACATGAAGATCACGAACCCCACGAAGGCGAACCACTCGGCGGTGTAGCCGAGGTTCTGGAACGCCTTCAGGTCGAGCCCCGTGTCCGGCGGCGCCGTGGCCGGCACGGCCTCCATGCCCGCGTCGCCCTTCGCCAGCGTGATCCACGCGTCGTACACGTCGTACGGCACCAGGTTCACCAGCGACGCCGCGCTGATCGCCCCGGTCTGCCCGGCCGGCAGCCCGCCCCGCGCGCTGACCCCGTTGTCCCCGGGCGTCTCGGACGCCTGCAGCGCGCCGGTCACCGTGACCTCGCCCCGTGGCGGGGCCGGCGCCTTGGCGGCGTCGGCGGTCCCGGGCAGCCACCCCCGCACCACCGGCAGCGCCTCGCCCGCGTCGGTGCGCAGCAGCGTGAGCACGTAGAAGCCCTTCCGGCCGTCGAGCTCCCGCCCCGGCACCAGCAACTGCTCGCCGTAGCGCCCGGTCGCGGTGACCGGCTTGCCGGACGTCGCCTTGGTCACCGGCAGCATCTCCGCCAGCGGCCGCGGCGTCTCGCGCGCGGCTTCGGAGACCTGTTCGGTCGCGGTGCGATGGTCCTGCACGCGGTCCTCGAACCGGCCCAGCTGCCAGGACCCCATGAAGACGCAGAACGGGATCGACAGCAGTACGAAGGCGTTGATCCCCCACCATCGGGGCGTCAGCAGAAACCGGTACACACCCCCCACGGTACGGGGCTGCCGGCCGCTCCCGGCCCGCGGGGTGGGCGACGGCCGGAGGGGGAGCGGTGGAGGTTGTCCACAGGCTGGGGACCTGGCCAGCGAAAGTCCGGCGGAGGCGGGCAGTATGGGGCCATGACTGAGAGCAACGGGCCCGACGCACGGGATGAGCGGGACCAGCACGAGCACGTGGTACAGGCGGGACAGCAGGAGCCGATGCCCGACTGGGAGAAGCGCTTCCGGGCGCCCCGGGTGTCCCTGCCCGACTGGGCGGAGGACGCGCCGGACCGCTCCCTGTTCGTGTCGAACGCGACGGGGACGTACGAGCTGTACGCCTGGGACCGGTCGACCGGCGAGCAGCGCCAGGTCACGGACCGGCCCAACGGCACGACGGACGGGGTGCTGTCACCGGACGGCGCGTGGATCTGGTGGTTCGACGACAAGGACGGCGACGAGTTCGGCGTGTGGCGCCGCCAGCCCTTCGAGGGCGGCCCAAACGAGCCGGCCGCCGAGGGCCTCCAGGCCTCGTACCCGGCGGGCCTCGCCCTCGGCCGCGACGGCCGCACGGCGGTCGTGGGCCGCTCCACGGACGAGGACGGGACGACCATCCACCTCGTCCGCACCGGACAGGCCCCGGTGGAGATCTACCGCCACCGGGAGTCGGCCGGCGTCGGCGACCTCTCCCACGACGGTTCGCTCATCGCCATCGAGCACACCGAGCACGGCGACGCGATGCACTCGGCCCTGCGCGTCCTGCGCCCGGACGGCACGGCGGTGGCCGATCTGGACGACACCGAGGGCGGCACCCGCGAGCTGGGCCTGGAGGTGCTCGGTTTCGCCCCCGTCGACGGCGACACGCGCCTGCTCATCGGCCACCAGCGCCGCGGCCGCTGGGAGCCCCTGGTGTGGGACGTGGCCACCGGCGAGCAGACGGACCTGGCGCTGGAGCTGCCCGGCGACGTCAGCGCCGAGTGGTACCCGGACGGCACCGGCCTGCTCATCGCGCACAGCTTCGAGGCCCGCAGCGAGCTGTTCCGCTACGACCTGGCCGGCCGCGCCCTGACGGAGATCCCGACCCCGCCCGGCACGGTCTCCGGCGCCACGGCCCGGCCCGACGGCAGCGTGGAGTACCTGTGGTCCTCGGCGGCCGAGCCGTCGGCGGTGCGTTCCACGGCGGGCGGTGTCGTCCTCGACCCGCCCGGCATGAAGTCGCCCGGCTCGGTGCCGGTGGAGGACGTGTGGGTGGAGGGGCCGGGCGGCCGCATCCACGCCCTCGTCCAGAAGCCGCGGGGTGCCGACGGCCCGCTCCCCACGGTCTTCGACATCCACGGCGGCCCGACCTGGCACGACAGCGACTCCTTCGCGGCGGGCCCGGCGGCCTGGGTCGACCACGGCTATGCGGTGATCCGTGTCAACTACCGCGGTTCCACGGGCTACGGCCGCGCCTGGACCGACGCGCTGAAGCACCGCGTGGGCCTCATCGAGCTGGAGGACATCGCCGCGGTCCGCGAGTGGGCGGTCGACTCGGGCCTCGCCGACCCCGAGCGGCTCGTGCTCACCGGCGGCTCCTGGGGCGGTTACCTCACCCTCCTCGGCCTCGGCGTCCAGCCCGACGCGTGGGCCGTGGGCATCGCGGCGGTGCCCGTCGCGGACTACGTCACGGCGTACCACGACGAGATGGAGGCCCTGAAGGCGATGGACCGCACGCTCCTCGGCGGCACGCCGGAGGAGGTGCCCGACCGCTTCGAGGCCTCGTCCCCGCTCACCTACGTCGACCGGGTCAAGGCACCGGTGTACATCTCGGCCGGCGTCAACGACCCCCGCTGCCCGATCCGCCAGATCGAGAACTACGTCAAGCGCCTGGAGGCCAGGGGCGCGGTCCACGAGGTGTACCGCTACGACGCCGGACACGGGTCCCTGGTGGTGGACGAGCGGATCAAGCAGGTGCGGCTGGAGCTGGAGTTCGCGGAGCGGCACTTGAAGGGGGCTTCGGGCGCCCGGTAGCCCGGGGAGGGGGGGTGGCGTCGGCGGTTGCGGGTGCTGCGTGGCCGGCTGCGCAGTTCCCCGCGCCCCTTGGGCGCTGCGTCACCAGCCCGCCACCCGCGCGACCCGCGCGACCCGCGCCACCCGCGCCACCCGCGCGACCCGCGGCCAGTCGTGCCGCCGGGGCGGCACGGGTGGGCGCGGGCGGCACCCCGCAGCGCCGGGTTGCGCGACGCCCCGATCCGGGCACCAACCCCGGGCACCTCGTGACGCCGAGCCGTGAGAGACACCGCTCGGCGTCACGCCCCGGTCCGCTCCCGCCGCCTCCGCCCCAGCAACTCCGCCAGCCCCCGCCGCGTCGCCGCCAGCACCACCCGGTCCCCGGCCCCGAGCACATACGTGGGAGGCAGATCCCACACCAGCCCCGATGCCGCCCCCCGTTCCACACCCGGCGTCGAGGGCGCCGTGTTGAGCGCCAGCACCCGCCACGCCCCGGCCCGGAAGGCCTCCCCCACCGTCCGCCCCTCCAGCTGCGGATGCCCGCCCACCTCCAGCTCCGCGAACAGCAGCACCCGCCGCTCCACCGGAATCGCCCCGAGGATCTGCCGCCCCATCATCGCCCCGGCGAACGCGGGCGCGGCCAGGTGCGACACGCTCCGGCTCCGCGTGAGGGCCGACGGGTGGGCGGCCCGGAGCGTGCGGTACACGGCGGTCGCGAAGTCGTCGTCGTACAGCCGCAGCACCACCCGCAGGTCGGGCCGCACGGACCGGGCGTACAGCGACGCCTCCAGGTTCGTCGTGTCGGCGCTGGTGAGCGCCAGCAGCGCGTGCGCCCGGTGGATCTTCGCCGCCTCCAGCACGCCCTCCTGCGTGACGTCCCCGAGCACCACCGGCACCCGCAGCCGCCGCGCCGTGGCGAGCCCCCGCGCCTCCGGGTCGGACTCCACGCACACCACGGGGATGTGCAGCTCCCGCAGCCGCGTCAGCACGCGCGTGCCGATCTTCCCCAGCCCCAGCAGCACCACGTGCCCACTGAGCCCCCGCGGCGGCTTGCGCAGCGCGGACGCGCTGCGGAACGTCCCCAGCGCCTCCAGCACCGCCGCCAGCAGCACCGGCAGCAGCAGCAACCCGACCAGCCCGGACAGCAGTTGCAGCACCTGCCGCCCGGTCGAGTCGTGGTACGCCGGGTCGTTGATGCCGAACAGGTCGAGCAGCGTCACGTACGTGGCGTACAGCGGATGCTCCCCGGTCACGACCATCAGCGCGACGGCGAGCGCGAGCACACACCCCACCAGACCGGCCAGCGACCACCGCAGCCGGCGCGAGAACAGCGAGCCGATCGGCGGCACACCGCCCCGCCCCGAGGGCAGGGACGGCCCGGAGTACGACACCTGCTCCAGGACCACGGTCCCGCGCCCGGTCGCCGACGCCACCGCCGCCTCGTCCGGCAGGAGTCGCGGCCCGTGCTCCCCGCTGCCCTCGGAACCGTCCGCCCCGGCCGGGTCGTTGCTCGTCGCGGACAGCAACGCCAGGGTGCACAGCCCGGGATCGGCCACCTCGCCCGGCCGAGGCGGCTGCCGCTCCACGGCCCGCAGCACGAGGCCTTCCGTCTGGACGACCTTGCTGGTCCCGACGAGGGCGGTGGCGGCCAGCGCGGGCGCGGCCGTGTCCGCGTCGGAGAGCACGGTCGTCGAGGCGTCGAGTCCCGCGGGCCCGGACCCGGTCCCGGCGGCCAGGGCGGCCGTCTGGTCCAGCAGTTCCTCGATGTGCTGTCCCAACCGCCGGTTGTACAGGCGCAGGACGAGACGCAGGCGTGGGTTGAGCCGGCGTGCGGTGAGCGCGGCGCGGATGTTGGTCTCGTCGTCGTCGTACACGAGCGCCAGCGCGGCCGCCCGGTCCGCGCCCGCCTCGCCGAGCACGGCCTCGGTGATCTCGGCGGCCTCCACGACCTGTTCGGCCGGGGCCGGTTCGGCGCCGCCCGTGCCCGTGCGGCCGGCGGCCGTGTTCACGAACCGGTCGAGCAGCGCGGCCGACGCGGCCCGGGCGCGTCCGACCACCGGCTGGCGCACCCGGCGCCCCGAGGGCGGCACGACGAGCGTGACCTGTTCGCCGTAGACGCCGCGCAGTTCGGCGGCCAGCCGGTGCGCCAGTCCGTCGTCACCGCACACGATCATGTGCGTGGCGAAATCACCTGGCCGGCCTTGGTTCGGAACGCTCCCCACGGGGAGAAGACTGCCGCACCGGGGCGGCCGGTTCCAGAACGGGACGGTGCCGCGTGAACGCCGGGGCCGCACCGCCCGTAAGCAGGGGGAGGGGAGGGACATGCCCTCGCGCACCACCGGAGGTACCGGGCCCGTGGCCACCACGAAGACCGCCCCCACCGACCCCGGGGACCCGCACGCGGACGCCGACACGGCGCCACGCCCCGACGGGGACGGCGAAGGCCGGGTCAGCGACAGGGACGAAGGCCAAGTCGGGAACAAGGACGAAGGCCCGGGCAGGGACCGGGACGAGGCCCGGCACCTCGACTCCCCCCTCCTGCTGACCCTGTTGCTGCTCACGGCGGTGATGTTCCAGGACCCGATCCGCGGCGCCCTGTCCGCACCGGTGACGCAGAGCTGGATGACCGTGTTCGTCGCGGTGCTGGTCCAGGCGCTGCCCTTCCTGGTGCTGGGCGTGCTGCTCTCGGCGGTCATCGCGGTGTTCGTACCGCCGTCGTTCTTCGCCCGGGCCCTGCCCGGGCGCCCCGCCCTGGCGGTGCCGGTGGCGGGCGTGGCGGGCGCGGTCCTGCCCGGCTGCGAGTGCGCGTCCGTGCCGGTGGCCGGGGCGCTGGTGCGCAGGGGCGTCACCCCGGCGGCGGCCCTGGCGTTCCTCCTCTCGGCGCCCGCCGTCAACCCGATCGTGCTGACGGCGACGGCCGTGGCGTTCCCCCAGAACCCCGAGATGGTCCTGGCCCGTTTCGTCGCGAGCCTGCTGGTGGCCTGCGCGATGGGCTGGCTCTGGCACCGCGTGGGCCGCACGGACTGGCTGCGCACCCCGGCCCGGACCCCGTACGACGGTCAGGGGAAGGGCGCGGCGTTCTGGGGCTCGGTCCGCCACGACGTGACGCACGCGGGCGGTTTCCTGGTCGTGGGCGCGATGGCGGCGGCGACCCTCAAGGCGGTCGTACCGGCGGACTGGCTGGCCCTCGCCGCCGGTCACCCCGTCCTGTCGGTCCTGGCCCTCGCCGC
This sequence comes from Streptomyces sp. NPDC044921, assembly GCF_056432865.1. NCBI lineage: Bacteria > Bacillati > Actinomycetota > Actinomycetes > Kitasatosporales > Streptomycetaceae > Streptomyces > Streptomyces sp. NPDC044921. The sequence goes on along the minus strand of NZ_JBWKIF010000006.1, from coordinate 170,438 downwards.
CCTGGCCGTGCTGCTGTCCCTCTGCTCGGAGGCGGACGCGTTCGTCGCCGCCTCCCTCACCCAGTTCTCCCTGACGGCCCGTCTGACGTTCCTGGTCGTCGGCCCGATGGTCGACCTCAAGCTCTTCGCGATGCAGGCGGGCACCTTCGGCCGCGCCTTCGCCCTGCGCTTCGCCCCCGCGACCTTCGCCCTGGCCGTCCTCGTGGCGGCCCTCACCGGAACGGTCCTGCTGTGAACCGCCTCGCCCAGTCGGCCCTCCTCTTCCTGCTCGGCTCCACGCTCGTGCACGCCGGCACCACCGACCTGTACCTGCGCTACGTCAAGGAGGGCCTGCGGCCCCTGGTCCTCCTGGCGGGCGCGGTCCTGATCGCGACGGCGGCCGCGACCCTCTACTACGACCGCCGCGCCCCCGCCCGGGAACACCACCACCACGAGCCCCGTGTCTCCTGGCTGCTCACCCTCCCGGTCCTCGCCCTGATCCTGGTCGCCCCGCCGGCCCTCGGCTCCTACAGCGCCTCCCACACGGGCACGGCCCTGACGAAGCCCCTCGGCTTCCCGGCCCTGCCCGCCGGCGACCCCCTCCGCCTCACCGTCGCCGACTACGCGGGCCGCGCGGTCTACGACGAGGGCCGCTCCCTGCGCGGCCGCGACCTGAAGATCACCGGATTCGTCACCCTGGACCGCGAGGGCACCCCGTACCTGGTCCGCATGGGCCTCAACTGCTGCGCCGCGGACGCCCAGCCGGTCAAGATCGCCCTCACCGGCGAGGTCCCCCCGGTCCTGCGCCCCGACACCTGGCTGGAGGTCACCGGCCGCTACACCCCCCGCCGCACCGCGGACCCGGTCAACGACGGCCCCGTCCCGTACCTCGAGGTCACCGCCTCCCGCCCGGTCCCGGCCCCCTCCGATCCCTACGACGAGTCGTGGAACACCTGACGCCGCCCGTAGTAGAAGAGCCCCTGCCGGGTACCCGGAAGAGCCGCTGATCAGCGAGGGGGACGCATGACCGCACTCGAAGACGACAGCACCGCGCGACTCGACCCCGATCCCCTGACCCGGGCCCGGGAGCGACTGGCGAAGGCCGACAGCAGAGCGGAACTGACCCTGGCGGCGCTCGGCGCGGCCCTGACGGCCCTGCTCGGCGCGATCACCGTGGGCGCCATCGCGCCCGGCCAGTACGCGGTGGTCCCGCAGCTCCTGGTCTGGTCCGGCTGCGCGGCCTGCGCCCCGGCACTGGTCCTGCTCGGCCTGGCGTCCCGGCCCCGCCCCGGCTCCACCGCGGAGATCCACCCGGAGTTCCTGCGCCGCGCGACGTCGCTCAAGTACCGCCGCATACGCCTGGCGACGACGTGGGGCGTGGCGTTCCTGGCCCTGACCCTCGCGGGCACGCTGACCGGGATGCTCCTGCCCTGAGCGGCCCCGGGGCCCCGGCGGCCCGGACGCGGCCTGCTCCGGGCCGGTTAGAGCACGGTCGATCAGGGGCACCCGACGGCCCGGCCGGGGGCACGGCCGGAAGGCCCGGCCGGGACGGGCCGCGCGGAGCTCGCGACGTGCGCGTCACCGGACGTGCGGTGAGACTGGACGTGCGGTGGGACTGGACGTGCGGTGAGACTGGACGTGCGGTGGGACTGGACGAGCGGCAGCCGACGATGGGTGGGCCATGCACAGCGTTGAGGAATCGATCCAGGTCGCGGTCCCGGTGCGCACCGCGTACAACCAGTGGACGCAGTTCAAGAGCTTCCCCCGGTTCATGGCCACGGTGAGGAAGGTCGACCAGATCAAACCGGCCCTCACCTCCTGGACCATCGGGGCGGGACCGCTGCGCGGCGAGTTCAGGGCCGAGATCGTGGAGCAGGAACCCGACTCCCACCTCGTCTGGCGCGGCCTCGACCGCCACCCCGCCCACCGCGGTGAGGTGCGGTTCGAGCCCACGGCGACAGGCGGCACGGCGGTCACCGTACGGATGGAGATCGAACCGCGCGGCGCCGCCGGACTGCTGCCCGGCGTCACGAGCCTGGCCGGCCGCGTCGTACGCGCGGAGCTGCGGCGCTTCAAGGAGTACATCGAAGGGCTCGGCGAGGAGAGCGGAGCCTGGCGGGGCACCATCCGGGACGGCCGCCTGCGCCGCGGTGAACCAGAGCGGCAGGAGAGCGGAGTCCCCTGCTGGCCCGTCGGCTGACCTCGGGAACAGCCCGAACAGCCTGAACGAGAGGCGATCCGATGACGAAGGCGCCCGGCGAGGAGCCGGACGAGACCCTGACCGTGACTCCGCCCAGGACGTGGGCCGCGGGCGTGCCCGCCGTGGCGCACGCGCTGGAGTACTCCCTGGAGGAGACGTCCGCCCGGCGTGCGGGGCACACCCTGCTGACCATGAACCAGGTGGACGGCATCGACTGCCCCGGCTGCGCGTGGGCCGACCCGGCCCCCGGCCACCGGCACCGCAACGAGTACTGCGAGAACGGCGCCAAGCACATCAACGACGAGGCGACGACACGCCGCGTCACCGCCGGCTTCTTCCGCGAGCACCCGGTCTCCGAGCTGGCCCGGCGCTCCGACGCGTGGCTGAACCAGCAGGGCCGGCTCACCGAGCCGATGGTCAAACGGCCCGGCTCGGACCACTACGAGCCGATCAGCTGGAACGACGCCCTCGCGCTGATGGCCGACGAACTGACCTCGCTCGACTCCCCGGACGAGGCGGTCTTCTACACCTCGGGCCGGGCCAGCAACGAGGCCGCCTTCACCCTGCAGCTGTTCGCCCGGGCCCTGGGCACCAACAACCTGCCCGACTGCAGCAACATGTGCCACGAGTCCAGCGGCTACGCCCTGCACGAGACGCTGGGCACCGGCAAGGGCACGGTCAGCCTGCACGACCTGCACCACGCCGACCTGATCTTCCTGGTGGGGCAGAACCCCGGCTCCAACCACCCCCGGCAGCTGTCCGCGCTGGAGCAGGCCAAGCGCAACGGCGCCCGCGTCATCGCGGTCAACCCGCTGCCGGAGGCCGGGCTGCGGCGGTTCAAGAACCCGCAGAAGCCCCGCGGGGTCATCGGCCGCGGCACCCGGATCGCCGACCGGTTCCTGCACATCCGGGGCGGCGGCGACCTGGCCCTGTTCCAGGGCCTCAACCGGCTCCTCCTGGAGGCCGAGGACGCCCGGCCGGGCGAGGTCCTGGACCACGACTTCATCCGCTCCGACACCAGCGGCTTCGAGGAGTTCGCCGCACACGTCCGCGCCGTCGACTGGGACGACGTCGTCGCCGCCACCGGCCTGCGGCGCGAGGAGATCGAGCAGGTCCGCGACGAGGTGCTGCGCAGCGAACGCGTCGTCGTCTGCTGGGCCATGGGCATCACCCAGCACAAGCACGCCGTCCCCACCATCCGGGAGATCGTCAACTTCCTGCTGCTGCGCGGCAACGTCGGCCGGGCCGGCACCGGTGCCTGCCCGGTGCGCGGGCACAGCAACGTGCAGGGCGACCGCACCATGGGCATCTGGGAGCGGATGCCGGACAGCTTCCTCGACGCCCTGCGCCAGGAGTTCGGCTTCGACCCGCCGCGCGCCCACGGACTGGACTCGGTCAACGCGATCAGGGCCATGCGCGAGGGCCGCGTCCGGTTCTTCCTCGGCCTGGCCGGCAACTTCGTCCGCGCCACGCCCGACAGCGCGGTCACCGAGGAGGCGATGCGCACCTGCCGGCTCACCGCCCACATCTCCACCAAGCTCAACCGCTCCCACACCGTCTGCGGCGAGACCGCGCTCATCCTGCCCACGCTGGGCCGCACCGAGCGGGACGTGCAGGCGAGCGGGGAGCAGTTCGTGACGGTGGAGAACTCGATGAGCGAGGTCCACACCTCCCGAGGCCGCCTGCGCCCCGCCTCCCCGCTCCTGCTCAGCGAGATCGCCATCCTCAGCCGGCTCGCCCGCCGGACCCTCGGCGACACCCCCGACATCCCCTGGGAACGGTTCGAGTCCGACTACGGCGTGATCCGCGACCACATCTCCCGCGTCGTCCCCGGCCTGCACGACTACAACACGCGCGTGACCCGTCCCGGCGGCATCCCGCTGACGAACCCGGCCAACGAGGGCGTCTACTCCAACGGCGTCGGCAAGGCCCTGTTCACCCGCAACGCCTGCGAGGCACCACGCGCCCTTGAGGGCCACCTCCTGCTGCAGACCCTGCGCTCCCACGACCAGTGGAACACCGTCCCGTACACGTCCAACGACCGCTACCGCGGCATCCACGGCAGCCGCCGGGTGGTCCTCGTCCACCCCGACGACATCACCGCCCTCGGCCTGACCGCCGACCAGACCGTCGACCTGGTCAGCGTCTGGCCCGACGACGTCGAACGCCGCGCGGAGGACTTCCGCGTGATCTCCTACCCCACGGCCCGCGGCTGCGCCGCCGCGTACTACCCGGAGACCAACGTGCTGGTCCCCCTGGACAGCGTGGCCGAGGGCAGCAACCAGCCGACGTACAAGTCGATCGTGGTCCGCCTGGAACCGACGGCGCAAGCGTCCGGGTAGCTGCCGGGCCCGCCCTCTTGCCGTGGCGGCCGGACCGTGGCTGACTGGCGACGGCGCCGAGGGGAAGTGGGGGCGGCATGGGCCACTGGGTCGTGATCGCGCAGTACTACACCGACGTGTTCCAAACCGAGTTCGTCTGCCGCGGCCTGGACACGAAGGACGAGGCCCTGCGGGCCCTCCGCACCGCCCTGCCCACGTGGCGGCCGAGCAAGAACATCATCGAGAAGCGGCGCCGCGTCTACCGCTTCGCGGACCAGGAGTCCTACCTGGTGGTGATCAAAGGCAGGCTGTCGGAGTGGGAGTGCACCCTGCGCGTCGCGGAACTGATCTCCGACACGACCGACCCGTCGGTGTCCGAACGCACACCCGGGAACGACGGCACCGCAGAGCCGGCCGACGAGCCACGGGACCGGATCCCGCCCGGCTACTGACGCGCGGAGCCGCTGTCTGACGTGACCCGCGCGCATTCCTGCGCGCCGTCGGGCCGCGGAACGGCTCTCACCTGATCGGCGTCGATCCGCAAGGGCTTGCCGGCCGGGTGGTTCCACAGCACCAGCTGGCCATCGGCGACGCCGAACGAGACGTAGGGCACGCCCGGCCTCAAGGTCCCGCCCTCCTCGGTCAGCTTGCCGGCCGGAACAGTGGGGACGACGCACGTCCATTCCGGGCTGATGCCGAAGTACGGAGGTGGTTCGGTCCCCCGGGCGGCGGCTCGTTTCAGCTTGTCGGCCGCCGCGGCCGGTGACTCCAGTGTCGTTGTGGCGGCCTCGGCCAGGGCCAGCGTGAGCAAGAGAGCGGCGACCACGCCGGCTGTCACGCTGCGCGGGCGGATGAAGTGGAAGTAGCGCAGGATTCCCCACCCGGCGGCCACGAACAGGATCGCGCCGAAGAACAGCCACAGGAGCTTCACCGCGGCGGCGAGCTGCCAGATGCTGCTGACCGCTGTCTCGGCGGGAGTCAGATCGAGTTCGTCGGCGTAGACGTCGTGCAGCAACCCGTCGGTGAGCGGAAGCGCGGCTACCACCAGGGTGGCGAGCAGAGGCAGCACGCTGGCGATCAGCACCTGCCACTTCCATCGGCGGCCGAGCAGCACCAGACCCACCGTGTAGAAGGTGATGGCCGCCGTCACGACCACCTGCATGGTCGTCATACCGATGATCCACCCCGGTATGCCGAGCGCGACGACCACCGCGAGCACGGTCATCACCGCGGCGCCCGCCGCCGATCGCAGCCGAGTGCTTGCCATCGGCAGTGCGAGTGCGTTCCACCAGACCACACACAGGCAGGCAAGGGCTGCCAGCCAGCACAGGGCGGCTCCCACGGGCGCGGCCTTCTGCGCGAGGTCCACCAGGAGGGTCGTGGCGAACCACGACCCCAGGATGCGGGTCAGCGCTCGGTTGAGGGCGTTCTCTCCGTGCTGCACGGTCCCCGGGCGCCCCCGGCCGTCAAGGGGGCGGACGTCGATGTCGTCGCGTGCGGTCATGCCTCGGACCAGCTCCAGGGCCGCGGCCTTGCTGCCGTGGACCCTCACGCGCACGTCGAAGAATCCCCATCGCATCGCCCCACCGGAGAGGGCCTTGCGCAGCCACCAGAGGGGCTTCGACCAGGCACGTGCGCGCGGAGGGGGCGTGGCCCAGTCCCGGAAGCGCGTCGTGTGTGCCTGCCACTGCGGCAGGATCGTCCGGTCGGCTTCCTCATGCCGGACCATGCGGTCGTGGACGACGGCCTGTGCTGCCCTGCCCAGTCCGGCGATGAGCCAGGAGGCCTCGCGGTCGGCACGCCAGGGCGAACCGGTGACCGGGACGTCGACCCAGAGAAAGCGGGAGTCCGCGGAATCGGCGCCCACGGCTCGCCGGGCTATTCGGCGTTCCCTCGGTGCCGGCTCCTGGTACGTCCACCCCCTGGTGCGGAGGTGCTGTTCGACCTTTTCCCACGTGGCCGGACCCCCCTGGATCTCCACCAGAACGGACAGAACGCAGTCAGGACCCGCCGGGGCCATCGAGAGCCTTTCTCTTCCGACTTCTGAGCGACGCGGAAGTGAGACTCCATCACAACGACAACCGGGAAGGGAACCCCGGCCAGTGAGGTGGTCCGCTCGGATCCTCCGAGCCAGGGACACGTGCCATCCCGCGCCGGGGAGCGGGGCGGCAGCGCCGGCCGTACGGCGGTCAGGACGGTGCGGCAGCGACTTCCCCCGTCACCGAACGCTACGTCCTCGACCTGGCTTACACCCGCGAGCCCGAACCCGTCGATGAAGACGAGAGAGGTCGTTGCAGTGGTACGGATGACCAGAGGCCCGCCAAGCGCGAAGCTGTTCCAGGCTTCGGCGAGCTGGTCCTCGGGGGAGTCGTCGGTGAGTTGGTCGAGGGTTGGTGGTGTAGTAGTCGGCTGCTGCCTGGCGGTTCTGCCACCAGGCGTGACCTTCATAGACACCGGGGCGGGGCAGGGCGATCTCGTCGGCGGGTCCGCGGTCGAGTTGACCGACGACCAGGACGCCTGTCCCGCATTCGAGGCTGACGTCGGTGTGCCCCTCGGCCTCGGCGGGCGGGGCGGGTGGGGTGTCCCAGATGCGGATCGTCATCTGGACCTTCATGTCCGGTTGCAGGCTGAGGAGGTACAGGTGGTAGCCGTTGCCGGCCACCACCTGTGTCTCCGCGGCGTCCATGGCTGCTTCGTCGCCGAGGCAGGCGTCCGCGTCGTAGACCTACAGCACGCGGCGGCCGGGGGTGGCGGTGACGTTGTGCTCGGCGAGAAGCGCCATGGTCAGTGGTGTCTTCCTGCTAGCCGGTGATCTTCACGTGGAAGGGGTCGCGGTCCAGGACGCGGTTGAGGGTGTACGCCCGCTCCTGCTGCTGCCATCGCTCTCTTGGCCGGTCACAGCAGCCAGGCCACCACAGAGGCGCTCTACCGGAAGCGGCTCCGACGCGTGATCACGAAGGGAGCGGCAGCGATGGACGACATCCTCGCCGAAGATCAGGAACGGGCATGACAGAGGGCCTGGCGTCACTTACCCACCAGGCCCTCTGACCAGCGTCGGGGTGGCGGGATTTGAACGAACCCACGACCTCTTCGTCCCGAATGAGGATCGGTTGGGGAGCCTGCCAGCTTCGATGGCGTTTCCGCAGGTCGGAGCGGTGGGTTTGGTTGGTGTCGCGTGGCCTGGAAGGGGTGCGGGGAGCGGGTTGGCTCCCAGATGGGCTCCCAGCACCGGGACTCCTATCCTGAGCATCTGTCGCGTGTCCCAGGGTATTCCTACGCCCGACCCGACAAGTCGTTCACCAAAAGGTCGAGGGTGACCTCCTCATGGAGCGCGACCCCGAGAGCGGTCATGGCAGGAGCGAGACCCGGGTCCCAGACCGCGTTGACGAGCTGGCCGTCGAGCGGCAGCTGAGGGATCCCCTCGGCCTGGCTTCGAGCGGCCAGGTGCTCGTAGTCCTCGGCGCCCATGCGCCATGGCCGGGCTCCGTAACGGCGGATGATCCGGTTGGCCAGGGCGATGCCTGGCCAGTCGAAATCGCCGTGGTACGCGAAGCGGCAGCCGGTGGCGGCGAGGGCGTCGAGGAGTGTGAGGACCACCGTGGCCGCGCTGCCGGACGTGCACACCAAGGGCCGGACGCAGGCCGCGTCCGCCGCAGCTTCTACGACGCGCGGATTCTCACAGATGTGGACCACTGCTCCGGCAGGTAGTTGCAGCTGCAGTTCATGCAGATCGCGCGGCGTGAGGTGGGCTTCGGCGTGATGGTCAGCCCGCTCCCGCAGGGCCTGCTCCCGCCAGCCCCCGCCGACGGGCCGCAGCCCGTAGGTCAGCACTGTGCTGGAGACCTCGTCCGGTGTGACGGCCACCAGACGCCATAGTGCGCGCCGGCCAGCCGCGTCGCCGGGAAACTCGGTGCCGTGGGCGAGGGCGATGCCGCGTTGGACGAGGCGCGCGAGCCAGGTGCCATCGTCCAGACCGTGCGCGGACCCGGTCGCCAGGGCGGCGAGTTCTCCTCGGCCTCGGGTGCCACCCCGCTCCGGGCCGAGCAGTACGGTGAGGACCTGGACGGCCTGCTGAAGCGTGCGTACCGCCGTTTCGGGTGTCACTCCTCTCGGTACGCCGGTACGGCGGAGCAGGTCGTACCACCGGCCGGTCCACTCCTGGCCGGCGAGTGGAGAGGCGTCCAGCGCCGAGGCGAGCGCCGACCAGACGTGCTCGCGTCGTGCCGTGATGCCTGCGCGGACGGCACGGCGGTCGGCGAGGGGAGGGCCCAGTTCCTCCAGGACCTCTCTGAGCCCGAGTCCGGCCGCCGAGGCGCGCAGCCGCGTGTCGAGCGCATCGAGGCGCACAGTCACGTCAGCACGTGTGACAGGTTTGCCCAGCAGGAGCGACAGGTCGTTGCGTTCCTGGGTGCTCACTGAGGTCAGCCGGAGGGAACCGGTGGCCTGCACGCCATTGCTTTCCAGGCGCTTGCGTACGGCTTCCCAGAGCCGGGTGAGCCCGGGACCGGCCAGCCAGTCCCGTGTCGCCGCGGGCAGCTTGCTCATACGGACACCAGACGCCGGTGTCGACCGTTCCAGGTGTAGTGCAGGGTGGCCACCCCGCGCACATGGGGGTCACGGAGGCACTCGTAGATGTGCAGGGACGGCACCTCCGGCCAGTTGCCCATGAGCCGTTCACTGGTGAGGACGAAGTCGAGATCGAGATCGACGAGGATCCGCCCCAGTCGCCCATGGGTGGGTTCGTCGACCTTGGCGAAGGCGTCGTCGAGCAGGATCAGCCGCGGAGCGTGGGGTGCCGACTCGGCGAGGCTGGTGAAGTGGGCGGCGGCCGCGGCGAAGAGCACGAGATAGGACAGCACCCGCTGCTCGCCCTGGCTGAGCCCGGTGCGGCCGGTCAGTTTCCGCCGCCGTCCAGGAGCGGCGTCCTCGACCACGAAAGTGTGGAAGCGGAACCAGTCGCGGTAGTCCAGCGCGGTCCGCAGATGGGCGGCGTAACCGGCTGACGGATCGGCACGTCGGGCATCCTCGATCCGGCGTTGCAGCACCTCGCGGAGCTGTTCGGTCTGCTCACGCGTGCGCAGGCTCGACGGACTGCGCAGCAGCTCGACAGCCGCCCGCACGTCCGCGTCCACGTCCTCGTCCAGCTTCCACAACAGCTCCACGCCGAGACCGTGGGAGGTGCGCACGGTCCGCAGGGTGTCGTTGAGAGCCGCGACCAGGTTCGCCGCGGTGATGACCTGGGCCGAGAGATGGTCGCCGAGCTCGCCGGTCAGGAACCGCTGGAACACCTCACGTTCGCGCTCGGTGAGCCGTCCCCGGGCCTCTGCCGCCTGGACAGCGATCCGCTCGCCCACGGCCGCGACGTCGTGGGAACCGTGGTCGTCGATCAGGCGGCACACCTTGATCCCGTCTCGTTCCTCCAGTTGCGCGTCGTAGCCGCCGGCCAGTTGGTCGCGCAGGTCGGTGTGCCGGTTGAGCAGGGTGCTGTCCGACACCTCGCCTTTCGGGCGGCCGAGGGCCTGCTGTACCGCGTCGGCCAGTGCCTGTAGCGCGCGCAGACGGCTGCGAACGTCCGAGCCGGGATCGTCCGCCACGTCCCCGGGCAGTGCGGATCGGTCCAGCCCGGCGCCGCGCACCACCTCCGGCCGGCCGAGTGCGCCGCGAAGGGCGCCGCCGGTTGCGATGACCGCCGTCTCCTGGGCGGCCAGGTCCTCGCGCAGGCGCTTCTCCTCCTCTTCCGCGCGCACGCGCCGGTCGTGCAGGTCGTTCCGCATGCGTTGTGCCGCCGGGACGGCCTGGGCGGCGTGCGCGATGCGCTGTCTGGCTTCCTGCTCGCGGGTGAGGATTCCTTCTTCGGTCGCCCCGATGGCCTCCTCGCGGGTGCGCAGGTCCTGTTGCGCGGTACGCAGCCCGGTGAGGCGGAGCCGGTAGTTCTCCTCCGCGGCCAGGCGGTCGCTACGGGCGCGTTCGTACCGGTCGGCATCGGCGTGATGGGCGCCGAGCCGCTCGCCCGTGCCGCTGACCGTCCTGCGCAGACGCCCGATGCCGGTGAGCAGGGCAGCCAGCGCGGTGCGTACGGGCTCCAGCTCGACGGGGTTGCTGGGCAGGTCATGGGCGGTGGCGGTGGCGTCCGCCTCGGCGCGTGCGGCCACGGCGAGAGCGCGGGCCTGCTCGGCCAGACGTGCCGCGCGGGTCGCCTTGGCGGTCAGGTCACGCAATGTCCTCTCGTCCGACTCGGCTCTGCTCCAGGCGTCGGCGAGACCGCGTGCCCGGGGAAAGTCCTGCTCCGCGAGCCTGAGGGCCCGGCGCCGGGCGTCGGCCTCGGTGAGTTCGTGACGGGCGTCGGCCAGCCGCTGCTCCGTGTGCGTGAGCCGCTCCTCCAGCTCGGCAAGGATGCGCCGCCGGGTCTCGGCGCGTACAGCGGCTCCCACGTACTCGGCGTCACTCTTGTGGTGCCGGCCGCGGAGGATGCCCAGACGCCAGCTTCCGTCGTAGTACACCGCGTCATGAGCGGTCGTTTCCTCGGCCGGTGCGAGCGCGATGGCGGCCAGCAGGTGCTCCACCTGCTCGGACGTGACCCCGCAGCCAGGCTGGGGTGCTGGGCGCAAGGCCGAGGCGAGGGACGGTGGGTCCGGCAGCGTGGGCCCCGGGCGCAGCAGAGTGTCACGAGTGCCGGCATCGACAAGAGCACCGTCCGCGCCGACCCAGGCGTCCAGGATCCCGCCGGCTTCCAGCGCTGCTTCCAGACCGGCCCGATGCGCGGGGCTCAGATCATCCACGAAGTCCACCAGCCGGTAGAAGGGCGCCCCGGTGCCCGGTGTCCTTCCGGCGACGCGATGGTAGGGGACCGGCGGCTCGGGATCGGTACGTCGCTCCCAGTCACGCTTCTGACTCGCCAGGCGGCCGAGTTCCTCGTCGAGCCGGCCGACGGTGAGGGCGAGGGCGTCGCGGCTCCCGGTGAGTTCCTCGCCGTACGGCTCCAGTGCGGCATGGGCGGCCTGCCACGCCTGGCCGTCGATGTCGGGCGGGAGCGTGCGGTCCGCGAACGGGGCGTCGGCGGAGCTCTCACAGGCGACCGCTGCGTGGACGGCGTCCAGTGGCGGGCAGTCGGACCCGACGGCGGCCCGCGTGCGTGTGACCCACTCGGCGACCCGGCGGGCATAGGCACCACTCGCCTCAGCGATCTTCTCGCGGTCGGCGTCGAGACGGCCAGCGGCCTCTTCCGCCTCGCCCTCCAGCCGTTCCCGCTCGGTGTCGGCCTGCTCCGCCCGGCTTCGGGTCTTCTCGGCCTGCGCGGTGAGGCGCGTCACCTCCTGGACCATTCGGGTCCGGTTCTTCACGACCGTCTCGGCGTCCTCCAGCTGCCCCTGCCAGGACAGCAGTCCGTCCTGCACCGCCGCCGTGTCCACACGGACGGCCGACCGGTGCTGCACGTTGTGCGTCTCCCCGTCCGGAGCGGTCAGCTCGGTCTCGACGGTCTGGGAGCGGACCGTGCGGGGCAGAGCGACTGCCTCGCCGAGATGGCCGGTGGGAAGCCCGGCCTTCTCCGCCTGTGTCAGCAGTTCCCGGTGTTCAGTGCTGAGTTCGGCGAGCCGGCTGCCGAGGTGTTCGACACCGTCGGCCAGCCGCTCGGCCGCGCCTTCTTCTGCGCCGTGTGCGTTGCTGAGGGCGGTGAAGGCGGCCACGGCGGCGGTGTGCAGCGCCTCGACGGTGGTGCGGCGTTCCGACAGTTCGCGCAGACTACGGTAGGCGTGGCTGGCGTGCAGGGCGGCGAGGTCGGTCCGGGCGGCTTCTTCCTCTTCGCGCAGGGTTTCCAGCCGGGCTCCCGCCTCCTCCTCCCGCGTCCGCAGCTCGCCGGTCCGCTGTGCGGCGTCTCCGGCCGCCCGGCGTCGCTGTGCGAGGACCTCCAGCTCCCGGCTCACCGCCTGCGCGCAGGTGCGCAGGACGCCGGACAGGTAGCCGCGGTAACTGGTGAGGAAGGTACGCAGCGCCGTATCGGTGCGCTCCAGGCGGCCGAGTTCGTCGCGTACGGCGTCGAGGTCGTGGAGGTTGCGCGCGACCTTCTCGACCACGTCCTCGTCGAGTCCCGGCAGGGTCTCGCTCAGCAGGGAGGCCAGTCCACCGTGCTCGATGCGGTCCCCGACGGTGGGCCGCCGCAGCCGGTGGAGGAGCTGGGTGAGGTTGCGGTAGCGGGTCGCGTCGGTGATGCCGAACAGTTCCCGGGCCACTCGCGCGCGGTGGACGACCGCGCGGTCGGTGACGTTGTCGGAGCCGACGATCTCCTTGAGCCGGTCGATCGGCAGGGGCCTTCCGCTCTCGACCAGGTGCAGGTCCTCACCGACGCGCAGCGGGGTGACGAAGAACGCCGGCAGCGCCTTCTGCGTCGACTTCGAGGCGCGGATGGCGGCGCCGAGGGTGAGGTGGCGGTGGTCGCCGCCCTCGGTTGTGCCCCGGAATTCCACCCACAGGTAGCCGAGGCGGTTGGTCTGCTCGAACCCGTCCAGCATCAGCCAGGCGAGGGTGGTCCTGCCGGTGCCTGTCGCGTCCAGTGCCCTTGAGTCGCCGTCCAGCAGATACGGAAGCAACATCTCCAGGGCCTTGGACTTGCCCGCGCCGTTCTTGCCGCGCAGGAGCAGCCGTCCGTCGCCGAAGGCGAACTCCTCCTCGTCGTACTGCCAGACGTTCTGGATGCCCGCGCGGTGCAGCCGGAAACGGGTGCCGGCGGTCGTCGCGGGGCCGGAACGCGGCAGGGGAATGAGGCCATGCGCATCGGTGGTCACAGCGGCAACTCCTCTTGGACGTCGAGTCCCTTGCTGGCTGCGGTGGCCGGGCGCACGGTCACGTGGGTGGCGTAGCGTGCCGCTGCGGCCAGCAGCACCCAGCCGTCGCCGCCGGGACGTGCCTCACGGACATCGGTCACGGTGCGTCCTTCCAGTGCTTCTTCGGCGTACCCGTCCGGCAGTCCGTCTCCCTCGGCGCGCACCGGGCCGGTCCGGGCCATCAGCCGCATGCGGGCCAGCAGGTCCAGCACGGCCTCCCGCAGGGCGGGGATGTCCTCCAGGTAGCCGCGCTGCCAGTTGCTGCGCTGTCCGTACTCGGCGACCAGTCCGGCCAGCAGCTCGTCCACGAGGCCGTCCGGGACGGCCACGCCGATGACGAGCGTCCCCCCGGTCGCCGGGTGTCCGGGCTCCTGCGGCCGAAGCCGCTCCACGAGACGTTCCACCAGCAGCAGCGCGGCCTGCGCGACCGTCCCCGTACCCGGCAGGTGCAGATCCGTCAGCTCGTCCTCGGGGTCAACCAACGCCACTCCCTCGGCGCGGATCTCCATCTCCAGGCCCAGAAGTTCGGAGAACGCCTGCGCTTCCCGGCGCTGCCGGGTGCGCAACCAGTCGCGTTCGGCGTCGGTCAGCTCGTCGAGGTGGACGACGGGTGTCTCGACGAGCATCCGGCGCACATAGGTGCGAGGTCCGCCGAACCCCGGGTCCGCCGCCCGCCGGACCAGGTCGGCGCCGTCGCGTGCCTGGGCGAGCGGCCCGGCGACGACGACGCGGGCCAGTTCCCGATCGACCGTGATCAGGGCCTCTCCGCCCGCTTCCTGCGCGAGCGCGGCCACATGGCCTTCGGTCTCGATCAGGACGCCCCACTCGACGAGCTGCCGCAGCGCCGCGACCAGGGTCCGTTTCCCGGCCGCCCTGCCCGTCTCCTCCAGCTCGACCTCCGCGTCGGCCGCGGCGGCCCGGATGTCGGCCACCAGCTGTGACAGCAGCAGTTGTTCGGGGGCGGTCACCAGCACGGACAGGGCCAGCGCGAGGCAGGCGTACGTGTGCGGGGTGAAGGGCGTGCCGGTGGAGCGCTCCAGCCGGTGTCCTGCGCCCGCCCCCAGCCCTGCTTTGAACAGCCGGGCGTAGGAGCTGTCGACCAGCAGACGGTAGCCGAGCACCTGCTGGAACCGTTTGCCCAGCCAGTCGGCGTGCCTGCGGACCAGCGGGAAGAGGTCGGCGTGCGGGCCGTCCGAGGTGACCAGCGGATGGGCAAGCAGCAGTCGGGCGGCGCTGCGGCGCTCGGCGGCCAGAGCCACGTCGTGTGCCGAGGGGAGGGTCATGACACGCTCACCTCGGCATCGCCACCGGCCGCGGTGGAGGAGGTACGGCCGACGTCCAGCTCCAGGTCGTCCAGCAGCAGGTCTCCGTCGGCCGAGTGCAGGACGCACCGCGCGCCTGCCGTGCGTCGCACGGTGAGCCGGATGCCCAGCTCGGCGTCCTCACTGTGCGCCTGTTCGAGGCCGAATTCCGTCGCGCCCACCCCGTCCGTGCCAGCGCGACGCCTCAGCTGCGCGTTCCCGAGTGCGGTGGCCAGCAGCTCGAGAAGCAGACCGAGCGCTGCGGAGGTGAGCCGTACCTCGGCGAACCGGCCCGAGGCGCTGCGCAGTTCGTCCGCCGCCGCTGCCCTGGCCGCCGCCCGCTCACAGGCTGCCTCCCGCAGCTGCCGCTTCTGCGCGGAGTGGTCCTCCACCGCGGACGTCCGGCCCCGCTGGGCGCGGCTGCCCCTTTCCCGCAGGGCCACCGGCACCTCGACCACCGGCCCGGTCCACCAGCTCGTGTAGGCGGGCACCACCTCGTCGGTGGCCGGGGGTATGCCCAGATGGCGAGCACCGTAGAGCCCGAAGGCGGCGACGGCGATGTCATGCGCGTCCTGCGGCGCCGCTTCCTCGAACCACCGGGCCAGCCGCAGCAGGTCCTTGCGCCGGGACATCTCCCCGGTGGCCGACCGCAGCATCCGCTTGGCGTTGGCGAGCAGCGACTGCAACGCGCGGAGGGTGGCGTCCCGCAGTTGATCGACCTGGCTGCCCTGCCCGTCGGTGTCGCTGAACCAGCCGCGCAGGCCCTCCCAGTCCGCGAACTCGCGCCCACGGCTGCGCTGCACCCGTGTCTCCAGGCGGCCGTCGCTCTGCGGTGACAGGCCGGTGAGACCCTTTGCGTGGGCGTCCAGCCGGGCGAGCAGACCCGGGACGTGCGGCCACAGCGTGTCCAGTGCCGCCGAGATCCGGGGCGCGCGGAATGCCACGTCTTCAGTGATCGCCTCGACGTAGTCGAGGAGCAGCTCCTTGAAGCCCTGGTACTCGGCGCTGTCCAGGTCGTACCGGGCCAGCACTTGGCCGAGGTAGGCGTAGAAGTCCCGGATGGAATCCGCGAATTCGGTGAACTGCACGAACAGCGTGCTGACCCGCTCCAGCCCGTCCTGCGGTTCGATGCCGCCGGGCGCGGTCACGAGTTCGGCCAGCTCCCTGAGCCCGCGCTCGACCAGGGCGAGCAGCTCGTTGCTCACCTCGCGGGCGGCGTCCGCCTCGGCCAGGACACCATCGGCGTCACGCTGGATGCGCTCGCCCAGCTTCGACAGCTGGTAGCGCGCGCGGGACCGCTGGTACTCGCTGATGCTGGACGCTTTCACGGTGTGGCTGCTGCGCAGCAGGTTTCCCCACTTCACCAGCTGTTCCAGCCGGACGGTGAGGGTGTCGGCGTCGAGCCCGGCGGCAGGGCCGTCGGCCTGGTGCAGCTTCGCCAGGACGTCCGGGACGGCCAGGTCCGCCAGCAGGGTCCCGCAGAAGACCCGCATGATCGCCAGGTGCTCAAGCCGCTCGGGGGCGCTGAGGTAGGTGTAGGCGTCCAGCCGCCTCCGCGCCTCGTCATCGCCGGCGTCCGGCGATGTGCCGGGTGCGGGTGTCTTCATATCGTGAGGTTACGTGGGGTATCCGGGTGTTGGTGGCGTGTCGTCGTAAATGCTCCTGCGCGGACAGGCGCCAGGGCTAACCGGACCCGTCGGCGCTGTGTGTGGTTCCACCCACGGCCACGTGGACGACGCGCCGCCGCTGGCGAGGAACTCCATCGGCAGACCTGGCCGGACGGCGGCTCCGTGGTTACGGGGGTGCACCAATCAACCGGGGAGGCACGTGGTGGACCTTTTCGCCGGTCACTCCGCCTTGGGTGACAGCAACCATGTCTCCGCGTCGCTCAAGAACTCGCCCATGGCGCCGAGGGACATCGGCGACGACTCGTACTGGGCCGAGAGGTTGACCTCGTACAACTTGTAGGCGGGTTCGGTCTCCCGCGCCGCAGCACACGCCGCCGCCAGCGCCCGGACCGCACGCCCGCGATCGCCGGCTTCCACCGCCTCCACGAGGTCCGGCCACAGCGTGTCACCGATGTAATCGACGAGTTCCCTGAGATGGGTCCCCGCCCGAGGGCGCGCTCCTTGATCGCTTCCTGCTCGGCGTCGGCGCGGTCTTCGGCCCGCTGGAGTCCCGTTCGTCAGGGTCCGACCAGTCATGGTCCCCCCCCCCAGACTTCTTCCCAGCGCCGCTCCGCCCGCGCCAGGTCGGCCTGGAAGTCGCGGTCCAGGTCCTCCTGCGACAGGCGGGGGTGTTCCCATGAGTCGCCGTTCTCGAACAACGACAGCGGCAGAGTGGGATCGGGCACGGGTTCGTCGTCGCGCAGGGCGGTGAGCAGCAGGACGGCGTCGATCGCCGGCAGGACCTCCTCCATGTCCACCAGGCCTCGCAAGTGGGCGAGGGACTCGCTCGACGGTCATGTAGTCGTACTCGGCGATCTGGTTGTCGAGATCACCATGAATGTCAAGGACGGCGCTGCCGATCGTCTCGATCTCGTCCATGCGCGTGGCTATCTCCGTGTCGAGACGCTCCACGATCTTCCGCAGCTCGCGGACGTTCTCGACCTCTTTCTCGAGTTCGGCCACTGCTTTCGCCAGATCGCCCATCTGTGTCCCCTTGTCTCGGCGGTCGCCGCGTTGTCTCTGGAGGCAGGGTAATGACGAAGGTTGCCCAGTCCGTTGGCATCTGGCCATGGGGACGGGCGTCCCCTGGCTTGCGTGGTCACACATTGTCCACGTAACAGGAAGCAAGGGCTGCTGGTTGTCTGATAACCCCGGTTATCGAACAACGCGAGACGTGAGGATCCCATTCGTCGTATCGTTCTGGGACGCCGGTTCACGAGCCGCAGAGGCGAAGCTGTGGCCTGCACACATCGTGCTCGCCCTGGTCGAACGGCAGTACCCCCTAATGCGTGCAGATCAGTCGCGGATGCCTCCGGGCAGGGGAAGTATGCAGACTCGCCGCTGTCGCCGTAGGCGGGTGGCCGAAGACAGGACGGGGCGCGCAGCTCCTGCTCACTGTGTGCCCGGCAAGGGCGGCAGAGTCGGTCAGTTAGCCCAATTCGACAACATGGCTCCAGTGCTTGGGGCGCCGTCCGGGCGACTGCGACATCAGACTTCTCGACCCACCGGAGGAAGTCGGTCCGGGACACGAGTCGGCCGCTTGAACGTGAGTCGACTGCACTCGGAGGCGTCGAGCTCCTGAGGAGCGTCACTGCGCTCCTCGGGAGCCGCATTCCGAAGTCGGCTCCCAAAACGGCCCCAGGAACCACTCAGGGGCCCGACCCGCGATGCGGATCAGGCCCCTGACCTGGTACTTCACTGTCGGGGTGGCGGGATTTGAACCCACGACCTCTTCGTCCCGAACGAAGCGCGCTGCCAAGCTGCGCTACACCCCGATGTCGCTGCTGTCGCGGCGACGACGTTTACTTTAGCCCACCGGTGGCTAGAGACGAAATCCGGTTTTGCCACGGCGGCGCATGAGGGCCGGGCGGGCGTGGTCGAGGGCCACGAGGAGGAGCGCCAGGGCGTAGATGGACAGGCCCAGGAGGAGGGCGTTGCCGAGCACCTGCTTGTAGCCGTCCTGGCCGACGTCCAGGAACGGGTAGAGGTAGCGGTCGGGGGTGCCCGGGAGGAGCAGTTCGCCGCGGGCGAAGGAGAAGGCCAGGTAGGCCAGGGGGTACAGCAGCCAGCTCGGGGCGTGGCGCAGGTGGAGGCGGCCGGGGCTGGTGAGCAGGAGCCAGTCCAGTACGGCCGCGAACGGCGTCACGGTGTGGAGCGTGTGGTGGGCCAGGGCCTGCAGGCCGGTGGGGGCGGCGGCCTCGCCCGTGGGCGTGAAGGGGCTCGCCTCGTTCGCCAGGAGCAGGTGGTGAACGAGGGCCGCGACGACGACGTAGAGCAGGGTCGCGCCCAGGAGGGAGCCGGGCAGGGGGCGGGCGGCCGTCCACGCCCGGCGGGCCGAGAAGGCCATGACCACGGCCAGCAGGGCGTTCGCCTGGATCGTGAAGGAGCCCGCGACCCGGGACGGGTCGCCGAGGAGCAGTTCGAGCGTCACGGCAGCGGCCGCTGCGAGGGCGACCAGCAGGCGGTAGGCCGCCGCCGCGGGGCGGCGGACCGGTGTGACGACGGCCGTGGCGGGGACGGGGGTGGGCCGGAGCGCGGGCTTGCGTGGGATCGCGGGGAGGTCCGGGATGTCCCTGGGTATCGGGGCTGTCATGCCCTCACGCTGACAGAAACGGACAAAGGGGGCTATGTGGGCGCCGCTGTGTGGGTTACCCCGACGCGGTTACACCTCATGCCGTCACGCCCGTCGTGCCCCGGCTTCCGCCTCCCGGCTACTCCCGCCCCACCAGCGTCAGCAGCGTCGCCTCCGGCGGGCACGCGAACCGTACCGGCGTGTAGCGGTTCGTGCCGCAGCCCGCCGAGACGTGGAGGTACGACGTGCGGCCCTCGGCCGTGTGCGTGGACAGGCCCTTCACCCGGTCCGTGTCCAGGTCGCAGTTGGTGACCAGGGCGCCGTAGAAGGGGATGCAGAGCTGGCCGCCGTGGGTGTGGCCGGCCAGGATCAGGGGGTAGCCGTCGGCCGTGAAGGCGTCCAGGGTGCGCAGGTACGGGGCGTGGACGACGCCCATCGAGAAGTCGGCGGACTCCGACGGGCCGCCGGACACCTGGTCGTAGCGGTCCTTCTTGATGTGCGGGTCGTCCAGGCCCGTCAGCTCCAGCGACAAACCGTCGATCTTGAGCGTGCCGCGCGTGTTCGTGAGGTTGAGCCAGCCCGCCGCGTCGAAGCTGTCCCGGAGGTCCTCCCAGGGGTTGTGCACCGCGCCGACGGCCGGCGGGTTGCCGTTCAGGCCGTGACGGCCCTGGGCCTTCTCCAGCAGGTAGCGGGCGGGGTTGCGCAGCTTGGGGCCGTAGTAGTCGTTGGAGCCGAAGACGTACGCGCCCGGGAACTCCATCAGCGGGCCGAGCGCGTCCAGGACCTCCGGGACGCCCTCCGGGTCGGAGAGGTTGTCGCCCGTGTTGATCACGAAGTCGGGGCGCAGGCCGGCCAGGGAGCGCAGCCAGCGCTGCTTCTTGCGCTGGCCGCCGACCATGTGGATGTCGGAGACCTGGAGCACGCGCAGGGGGCGCATCCCCGGAGGCAGGACCGGGACGGTGACCCGGCGCAGGCGGAAGGAGCGGGCCTCGAAGCCCGCGGCGTACAACAGACCGGCGGCACCAGCCGCCGCGATTCCCAGGGGGACTCCGTATCGCGCGCGCATACGACCATCGTGTCAGACCGCGCGGGATGCCCGCGTCCGGTGGTGGCCGGTGAAGTCGCCTGCCGGTACGGGGCCTTGCGTCGCCGCCCCGTAAATCGAGGGGCACCTTTCCCGCCGCACCTGCGACAATCGTCCCCATGACCACGCTCAAGTCGAAGCTGCAGGATGACCTCAACGCCGCGATCAAGGAGCGCGACGAGCTGCGCTCCTCGACGCTCCGGCTGACGCTCGCCGCGATCACCAAGGAGGAGGTCGCGGGCAAGGAGAAGCGCGAGCTCTCCGACGACGAGGTGCAGAAGGTGATCACCCGCGAGGCGAAGAAGCGGCGCGAGGCGGCCGAGGCCTTCGCACAGGGTGGTCGTGCCGAGCAGGCCGAGCGGGAGAAGGCGGAGGGTGAGGTGCTCGCCGGCTACCTGCCGAAGCAGCTGTCCGACGAGGAGCTCCAGCAGATCGTGGCCCAGGCCGTGGAGGAGGCGAAGGCGGCCGGGGCGGAGGGGCCGCGGGCCATGGGCGCGGTCATGAAGATCGTGAACCCGAAGGTGGCGGGACAGGCCGAGGGCGGTCGGGTCGCCGCCGCGGTGAAGAAGCTGCTGGCCGGCTGACGGCCCGGCCTTCGGTTCCCGACCTCTGGCTCCCCTTCCCGGCCTTCGGTCCCCGGTCCCCGGTCCCCTTCCCGGCCTTCGTTCCCGGTCCGGTTCCCGGCCTTCGTTCCCGGTCCGGTTCCCGGCCTTCGTTCCCGGTCCGGTTCCCGGCCTTCGTTCCCGGTCCGGTTCCCGGCCTTCGTCCCCGGTCCGGTTCCCGGCCTTCGTCCCCGGTCCGGTTCCCGGCCTTCGTCCCCGGTCCGGTTCCCGGCCTTCGGTCCCCGGTCCGGTTCCCGGCCTTCGGCCCCCGACCCCCGGCCTCTCGGCGCCCCTCTCCGGGCCGGACATTCGGCCCCTGGCTCCGACCGTGAGGCGAGACCACACGGGTCCCTGGAGAACCCAAGCGGCCCCCTCCGACCCTACGGTCGGAGGGGGCCGTCCCCGTTGTGTCAGCCGGCCGGGTCAGCCGAAGCGGCCGCCGTTGCCGTTGCCGCCTCCGTTGTCCTGGCCTCGGAAGAAGCCCTCCGGGATGGAGAACGAAGGGGTCGGGAAGGGCTGGCCGCCGCCTCCGCCGCCGTTGTTGCCGCCGACCAGGCCGCCGATGAAGTTGTCGCTCCCGCCGTTGCCGCCGTTGTCGCCGTTGTTCCCGTCGTCGCGGCCGCCGTCGTCGCCCCCGTCGCCGTCGCCGCGGTCGCGGTCGATGCCGTCGGGGATGTGGACGTCGTTGAACCGCTCGACGGGCTTGCCCTCCAGCGCGCCGGACATCATGTCGCGCCAGATCGGGCCGGGGACCTCACCACCGAAGACCTTGCTGTGCGAGCGGCCGCCGATGGTGATGTTGATCATCTTCCGCTTGTGCGCGGGGTCGCCGACCCAGACCGCGCCGGCCATGTTCGGCGTGTAGCCCACGAACCAGGCCGCGTAGCGCTCGTCGGTCGTACCCGTCTTGCCCGCGCTGGGGCGGCCGCCCAGGCCTGCCTTCGAACCCGTGCCGTCCTCGACGACGCCCTTCAGCAGCGCGTTGATCGTGTCGGCGGTGTTCTCCGACATGGCGCGCGAGCACGTCGACTTCGGGACTTCGAGCTTCTTCGAGGCGTTGCCGACCCGCTGGCTGACCGACTCGATGGCGACCGGCGTGCAGTACATGCCGCGCGAGGCGAAGGTCGCGTACGCGTTCGCCATGGTCAGCGGGGACATCTCCTGCGTGCCGAGGGCGATGGAGGGCACCTGGGGCATCTTGTCGCCGTCCGCCCGCACGACGCCCATCTTCTTCGCCATGGTCGTCACCGGGCAGATGCCGATGTCGCTGATCATCTGCACGTAGTAGGTGTTGACCGACTTGGCGGTCGCCTCCTTCATGTCGTACGGGCCGACCTCGGACTCGTTCTCGTTCTCCAGCCGGGCCGGGTTGTCCCGGTCGTTCTGCCAGGTCTTGCCGTCGCAGGCCTGCACCGGCGAGGGGTAGGCCATCTGGTACGGCGACGAGTACACCTTGTTCGCCGGCATGCCGTCCTGGAGGGCGGCCGCGGCCACGATCGGCTTGAACGTCGAACCGGGCTGGTAGCCCATGCCGCCGCCCATGGACTGGTCGACGGAGAGGTTGATCTGCGTCTCGTTCTTCTTGAAGCCGTACGGGCGCGACTGGCCCATGGCGAGGATCTTGCCCGTGCCGGGCTGGACGACGGTCGCGGCCGTGGCCACCTCGTCGCTCTTGTACACGTGCTCCTTGATGGAGTCCTGCGCCGCGTCCTGGGCCTGCGGGTCCATCGTCGTGCGGATGGTGAGACCGCCCTGGTTCCAGATCTTGGCCCGGGCCTCGCGGGACTTGCCGAAGACCGGGTCCGTCAGGAAGACCTCGCGCACGTAGTCGCAGAAGAAGCCCGCGCCCTTGACCGCCGTGATGCAGCCGTTCTTGGGCTTGCTGACCTTCAGGCCCAGCGGGGCCTTCATCGCCTCGGCGGCCTGTGCCCGGGAGATGTCGCCGACCTCGGCCATGCGGCGCAGCACGATGTTGCGGCGCTTGGTGGCCTCCGCCTCGTCGTTGACCGGGTCGTAGCGGCTGGGCGACTGGACGATGCCGGCGAGGAGGGCCGCTTCCTGGAGGTTGAGGTCCTTGGCCGACTTGGAGAAGTAGCGCCGGGCCGCGGCCTCGACGCCGTAGGCCTGCTGGCCGAAGAACGTGATGTTCAGGTAGTTCTCGAGGATCTTCTTCTTGCCCAGCTCCTCCTCGACCTGGATCGCGTACTTCAGCTCGCGGATCTTGCGGCCGATGGTCTGCTGGGTGGCCTGCGCGACCTTGGTCGGGTCGTCGCCCGCCTCCTCGACGAAGACGTTCTTCACGTACTGCTGCGTCAGCGTCGAGGCGCCCTGGGCGACCTCACCGCTGCGGGCGTTCTTGTTCAGGGCGCGCAGCACGCCCTTCAGGTCGACCGCGCCGTGCTGGTAGAAGCGCGAGTCCTCGATCGCGACGATCGCCTTCTGCATGTACGGCGACATGTCCTTGAGGGGGACCACCGTGCGGTCGCGCGAGTAGACGGTGGCGATCTGGCCGCCGTCGGCGTCGAGGATGGTGGTGCGCTGACTGAGCGGCGGGGTCTTGAGGTTGGCCGGGAGCTCGTCGAAGCTCTCGACCGATCCCTTCGCCGCCAGCCCCAGCGCGCCCACCGCGGGCAGCGCGATGCCGGCCAGTACGGCCCCCGCGAGGACACTGACACCGAGGAACTTGGCGGCCTGCTGCGTGGGAGACAGACCACCGCCCGAGCGCTTCTTTGGCATGAGGGCAGCCTAATCCGTTGTGATGAGCGTTCCGCAGGAGCAGAGGCTTCTCGGAGCGTTCGAGTACCAGACCGTGACATCCAGCTGCAGCCGGGCCCCACGGAGGGCTCAACGTAGATCGGTGCACGGGTCCGATGGCCGCCGCCCGCTACCGCGACCGGCACAGTGTCTCGCGCAAGAAGTCCGACCCCGGCGAGGCCCTGGTCCTGGCCAACATCCCCCGCACCGACATGCCTGCCCACCGGCCCCTGCCCGACGACTCCGACCTCGGCCGCGCGATCACCGTCCTGGCCCGCGCCCAGCGGGCCTCTCGCTGGAACCACACGGCCAGCAGCTCGGCAACGAGCTCCGGTCCCTGCTGTGTGAGTACCACCCCGCTGCCTTGGCCGCCTTCGCCACCTGGACCAACGGCCTGTGCCGTTCCGAGGCCTGCGAACTCCTCAAGACCGCCCCCCGGCACGAGCCACGTGCCTGACCCGCACCCAGCTCCAGGCCGCCCTCGAGCGCGCCGGCCGCCGGCGCGGGATCGATGTCGAGGCCGACCGCCTCCGCGAGGTCTTCCGAGGCGAGTGGGCCCACCAGCCGCCGTTGGTGGAAGACGCGCTTGGCAGGCAGATGCTCGCCCCTCTCATCCAGCTGGACGCCGCCTGCACCGTTGCCGACCAACTCGCCGAAGCGGTGCAAGGGGCCTTCCCCACCGCCCGGCACCGAGATTCTGTTGAGCTTCCCCGGTCTCGGCGTCCAGCTCGCCGCCCGCGTTCTGGCCGAGATCGGCGACGATCGCACTCGCTTCGCCGACGCCCGCGGCCTCAAGGCTTACGCCGGCTCCTCAGCCATCACCCGCGCCTCCCGCAGCAAGTCCGCCAGCAGGGGATCGACGACGCGGCGAAGCTGCCTAGTCCCGGCACTCGGAAAAGGCAGGGGGATCTACGGCACGAGTGCTTAGGCTCCCGAGGCATGAGCAGCAACCAGCCCTCCGTCTCAGACCGCTTCGTCGGCGAGTTCCGGGAACTCGGGCACGGCCGGCCTGACGGGCCCTCGCTTCATGCTGCCGTACGTGACGAAGGAGACCAGGACGAACAGTTCCTCGCGCGCTACCTGCGCGAGGGGGCGGTCCTTGCCCGCCACCGGGACCAGGGTTCACGACGTGCTCAGCCCGGAACACGAGCTGATCGGCGGACTGTCCTGCCTCACCGACGGCCAGTGGTTCTGGTACTCGGACCTCGCCCACTACGTCCGGCGCTACCACGTCACCCTGGACGAGCGATTCATCCAGCACGCTCGAAGCCGGGACTGGAACCCTCCGCAGTTGACCCACGACGAACTCGTCGAAATCGGAGACACCATGTTCGACGACGGAGACGTCTGACCCCACCATCCAGGCGGCCTGACTTGACGGCATAGCAACGTGAGGCGTCTGCGTTCTCATTCGCCGGACAGGCGTATATGCCTTGGCCTAAGCTGCTCCCGACTGTCACAGCAGTGAGGCCACGTATCAATACGTCCGGCGACCCCGAATCGTTCCGGGTGTTCCCCAACTTTTTTGGTGGGGCCGTGTCCGGATCCGCCTCGTGTGTCATGCGGCGTCCGGTGTGACGCAAGTGAACTGTCCCGTTTTGACGGGGAAGTCACGCATGTCGCCAGCTCACTCCCCCGGGTGATCTGCCGCTTACCCATAGTCCGTTCGGGCCATTCAAGATTGGGCCCGCTGGGGGTGTTGCGCTGTGCCCACCCGCCGTAACGTCCTCAACTGGCGGCGGTGAATATGCCGCTGCCGCCGTGGGGGAGCCTCGATTCGGGAGAGGACGGCGCCGGTATGGGCTGGGTAACCGACTGGAGTGCGCAGGCGGCCTGCCGCACTACCGATCCGGATGAACTGTTCGTTCAGGGAGCAGCGCAGAACAGGGCCAAGGCGGTGTGCACCGGATGCCCGGTGCGCACGGAGTGCCTGGCCGACGCGCTGGACAACCGCGTCGAGTTCGGCGTGTGGGGAGGCATGACGGAACGGGAGCGCCGCGCGCTGCTGCGCAGGCGGCCGACGGTGACCTCCTGGCGCCGGCTGCTGGAGACCGCGCGCACGGAGTACGAGCGCGGCACGGGCGTCGTGCCCCTCGACGACGACGAGATCTACGAGAACTACGCGGCGGTCAGCTGAGCTCCTCCGGGAGCCCCGCAGGTCCGAGGGCCCTTCACGGGCCCTTCGCCATCACCGCGTCCGCAGCGCCCGTCCGCAGCGCCCGTCCGTATCACCGCGTCCGTCGTCGGACCCGGCGCCGGAGCCGTGGCAGGACTCTTCGCGTGCCGGACTCCTCGCGTGCCGGACTCCTCGCGCCCGTCCCGGGCTCGTGGCCACGGCACGATGGTCTAGGCGCTCGCCTCGGGCGGCACGGCCGGGTCGGGCAGCTCGCGCTCGTTGGCCGCGAGGCGGTCGCCGATGGCGCGCAGCCCCGCGAGGTCGTGCACATCGCCGGGCAGCGCTGCCACTTCCGTCACGGCCACCTCGGGGTGGAGCGCGGTGAAGCGGTCACGGGTGCGCTGCTCGCGGGAGAGCAGATGCATCCGGTCGGCGTGCAACCTGAGCAGCCCGGCCGTGAGCTGGTCGACGGACCGCTCGGCCGAGCCGGATTCCCGGGTGCCCTCGCTGCCTACGGCGTCCGCCGCGTCCTCTGCTTCCTCGGCGGGGGAGCCACCGTCGGAGGCCGGACCAGCGGCACGAGCTGGGGTTCCGGGCGGGGGAGAGTCTGAACTGTCCTGTGCGTCGGGGGAGTTACGAAGTACTGCTTTCCCGCCCTCCTGATCCACAATGCCGGGCTCCTCAAGATTTTCCGCGGCCGCGAGCGCCCGCTCGGCCGACAGCCCGTCGGCGCCGCTGCCGTGCACCCGATTGAGTACCAGACCCGCCAGCGGCATGTCCTCGGCGGCCAGGCGCTCGACGAAGTAGGCGGCCTCGCGCAGCGCGTCCCGCTCCGGGGCCGCGACCACGAGGAACGCCGTACCGGGCGCCTGGAGCAGCTTGTACGTGGCGTCCGCGCGCGTGCGGAAACCGCCGAAGGTGGTGTCCATCGCCGAGACGAACGTCTGCACGTCCTTCAGGAGCTGACCGCCCAGCAGCTTGCCGAGGGTGCCGGTCATCATCGACATCCCGACGTTCAGGAACTTCATCCCGGCCCGGCCGCCCAGCTTCGCCGGGGCCGTCAGCAGCCGGATCAGCCGCCCGTCCAGGAACGACCCGAGCCGCTTCGGCGCGTCCAGGAAGTCCAGCGCCGAGCGGGACGGCGGGGTGTCGACGACGATCAGGTCCCACTCGTCCCGGGCCCGCAGCTGCCCGAGCTTCTCCATCGCCATGTACTCCTGCGTGCCCGCGAAGCCCGCCGAGAGCGACTGGTAGAAGGGGTTGCCCAGGATGGCGGCCGCCCGCTCGCGGTCCGCGTGCGCCTCGACGATCTCGTCGAAGGTGCGCTTCATGTCGAGCATCATCGCGTGCAGCTCGCCGCCCGCGGAGTCGTCGATGCCCTTCACCCGGCGCGGGGTGTTGTCCAGCGAGTCGATGCCCATGGACTGGGCGAGCCGACGGGCCGGGTCGATGGTCAGCACGACGACCTTGCGGCCCCGCTCGGCCGCGCGCAGGCCGAGCGCGGCGGCCGTCGTGGTCTTGCCGACCCCGCCCGAGCCGCAGCACACCACGATCCGGGTCTTGGGGTCCTGAAGCAGCGGATCGACGTCGAGCACGCGCGCGGGGGCGAGGTGCGGGCGGGCCGCCTCGTGCGGGTGGGCCGGGTCCGGACGGCTCATGACATCCCCTGCTTCCGATGCTTCCGATTCCGACTCGTGACGGGCCTTGCGTGTCTCACCGAACTCGTGCTCGTGACGGGCCTTGCGTGTCTCACCGGGCTGGTGCTCGTGACCGGTCTTGCCCGCCGAGGGCCGACGACGGGTCCTGCCCGTCTCAGCTCCCCGACGGGCCCTGCCTGTCCCACCGGGCTCATGACACGCCCTGCTCGCGCAGTTCCCGGGCCAGCTCGTACAGCCCCGCCAGGTCCATGCCCTCCGCGAACAGCGGCAGTTCGTGCAGCGGCAGGCCCAGCTCGGTGAGGACCGCACGCTGCTCGTGCTCCAGGGCGTACCGCTCGGCGTACTCCTCGGCCTGGACGAGCAGCGGGCCCACCAGCCGCTCCGCGTGCCCGCCGCGCCGCGCCCCGCCGAGCCCGGCGGACGACAGCGACCGCGCGACCGAGGAACGCGGAACCGTCCGTACGAGTTCCAGGTCGGCCGCGTCCAACACCTCCGGCCGCACCATGTTCACGATGATCCGCCCGACGGGCAGCCGCGCCGACCGCAGCTCGGCGATGCCGTCCGCGGTCTCCTGGACGGGCATCTCCTCCAGCAGCGTGACCAGGTGGACGGCCGTCTCGGGCGATTTCAGCACCCGCATCACCGCCTGCGCCTGATTGTGTATCGGGCCGATCCTGGCCAGCCCCGCCACCTCGTCGTTGACGTTCAGGAAGCGGGTGATGCGCCCGGTGGGCGGGGCGTCCATGACGACGTAGTCGTACACGAACCGGCCGCTGCGCTCTTTGCGCCGCACCGCCTCGCACGCCTTGCCGGTGAGGAGCACGTCCCTCAGACCGGGCGCGATGGTGGTGGCGAAGTCGATCGCGCCGAGCTTCTTCAGGGCACGTCCGGCGCCGCCCAGCTTGTAGAACATCTGGAGGTAGTCCAGAAGGGCCAGTTCGGGGTCGATGGCCAGGGCGTACACCTCCCCGCCCCCGGGAGCGACGGCGATCTTCCGCTCCTCATAAGGCAGCGCTTCGGTCTCGAAGAGCTGCGCGATGCCCTGACGGCCCTCGACCTCGACGAGAAGCGTCCGCTTCCCCTCCGTGGCCAGGGCCAGCGCTAGGGCCGCGGCCACCGTGGTCTTGCCGGTACCGCCCTTGCCACTGACGACCTGGAGCCTGCTCACGTATTCGAGCCTAACCAGTCCGTGCCCGGGCTACGCGGGAGGCTGTGGACAACCCGTGCCGGGGTCGGCCCGGACCGGGGCCGTGACCCCGCTCGGACAGGGGCTAAAGTCGGCCGCATGACCAAGTGGGAATACGCAACCGTGCCGCTGCTCGTCCACGCCACGAAGCAGATTCTGGACACCTGGGGCGAGGACGGCTGGGAGCTCGTCCAGGTCGTGCCCGGGCCGAACAACCCCGAGCAGCTCGTCGCCTACCTGAAGCGGGAGAAGCAGTAGTGGGCGCCGTCGAGGCGAAGCTCGCCGAGCTGGGCCTGAGCCTGCCCGACGTGGTCCCGCCGCTCGCCGCCTACCAGCCGGCCGTGCAGAGCGGGCCGTACGTCTACACCGCCGGGCAGCTGCCGATGGTGGACGGCAAGCTCCCGGTCACCGGCAAGGTCGGCGCGGAGGTCACCCCGGAGGAGGCCAAGGAGCTGGCACGCACCTGTGCGCTGAACGCCCTGGCCGCCGTGAAGTCCGTCGCCGGTGACCTGGACCGCATCGCGCGCGTGGTGAAGGTCGTCGGCTTCGTCGCCTCGGCCTCGGACTTCACCGGCCAGCCCGCCGTGCTGAACGGCGCGAGCGAGCTGCTCGGCGAGGTCCTCGGCGACAAGGGCGTGCACGCGCGCAGCGCGGTCGGCGTGGCGGTGCTGCCGCTGGACGCGCCGGTGGAGGTCGAGATCCAGGTGGAGCTCGCGTAACACCTTGCCTCGCGCAACCCCTTCTCGAGGGCCCCAGCTGCGGAATCCGCCCCGGGGGCCACTCGAACATCCGCCCGTCACGGGATAGCCTCGCGCCCATGGCGAACGGTCAGTGGTACCCCCCGGAGTGGCCGGAGCGGATCCGCGCTCTCGCGGCCGGCACCCTCACCCCGGTGACCCCCAGGCGCGCGGCCACCGTCATGCTCCTGAAGGACACCGGCAGCGGCCCGGTCGTCCACATGCTGCGCCGACGCGCCTCCATGGCCTTCGCCGGAGGCGCGTACGCGTATCCGGGCGGCGGTGTCGACCCGCGCGACGACGACCACCACGTCCGCTGGGCGGGCCCCACGCGCGCGTGGTGGGCCGACCGGCTGGGCGTGGACGAGACGGCCGCCCAGGCGATCGTCTGCGCGGCCGTACGGGAGACGTACGAGGAGGCGGGCGTGCTGCTGGCCGGCCCGGCGCCCGACGCGGTCGCCGGGGACACCACCGGCGCCGACTGGGAGTCCGACCGAGCCGCCCTCGTCGCGCGGGACCTGTCCTTCGCCGAGTTCCTGGACCGCCGCGGGCTGGTGCTGCGCTCGGACCTGCTCGGCGCCTGGACCCGCTGGATCACCCCCGAGTTCGAGTCCCGCCGCTACGACACCTTCTTCTTCGTGGCCGCCCTCCCCGAGGGGCAGCGCACCCGCAACGCCTCCACGGAGGCCGACCGCACGGTGTGGATCGCCCCGCGCGAGGCGGCCGCCGGGTACGACAGGGGCGAGCTGCTGATGATGCCGCCGACCATCTCGACCCTGCGCCAGCTGACGGCGTACGGGACGGCCGCCGAGGCCCTCGCGGCGGCCCCGGCACGCGACCTCACGCCCGTGCTGGCCACCGCCCGGCTGGTGGACGGCGAGATCGTGCTGTCCTGGCCCGGACACGACGAGTTCACCAAGCACATCCCGACCGCGCCGACCGGTGGAGCCCCCGCATGACGGACCCAGCAGCCCTTCCCGGCCGGCCCCGGAGCGGGGACCTCTCGGGCCCCGCCACCGCCCGGGCCGTCAACGTCCTGGCCCCCAACCCGTCGGTGATGACGCTGGACGGCACGAACACCTGGATCTTGTCCGAGCCGGACGCGGACCTGGCCGTGGTGGTCGACCCCGGTCCGCTGGACGAGGGCCACCTGAGCCAGGTCGTCGCCACGGCCGAGCGGGCCGGCAAGCGGGTCGCCCTGACCCTGCTGACCCACGGCCATCCCGACCACGCGGCGGGCGCCGCCCGGTTCGCCGAACTGACCGGCACGCGCGTGCGTGCGCTCGATCCGGCGCTGCGGCTCGGCGACGAGGGCCTGGCCGCCGGTGACGTGATCACCACCGGCGGGCTGGAACTGCGCGTCGTCCCCACCCCGGGCCACACCTCCGACTCCCTGTGCTTCCACCTCCCGGCCGACCGGGCGGTCCTGACCGGCGACACGGTCCTAGGCCGCGGCACCACGGTCGTGGCCCACCCGGACGGCCGTCTCGGCGACTACCTGGACTCCCTGCGCCGTCTGAGGTCCCTCACGGTCGACGACGGCGTCCACACGGTCCTGCCGGGGCACGGACCGGTCCTGGAGGACGCCCAGGGCGCCGTCGAGTACTACCTCGCCCACCGCGCCACCCGCCTCGCCCAGGTCGAGACCGCCGTCGAGGACGGCTACCGCACCCCGGCCGAGGTCGTCGCCCACGTCTACGCCGACGTGGACCGCTCCCTGTGGCCGGCGGCGGAACTGTCGGTCCGGGCGCAGCTGGACTACCTGGAGGAGCACGGGCTCATCTAGAGCTCCTGGGGGCTTTCTCACCGTGCACGCGCGCGTACTCGGCAGCCGACCAGGGCCCCAGATCGTCCACGTACGACGCGAGGACTCCAAGTACGACGCGAGGACGTCCACGTCACCGACCGGATCACGGGCCGGCAGCGAGCCGGGGCGGTGGCGCGGCAGCCGCGCGGCCAGGTGCGCCCAGCAACCGGGCACGGCTGAGCAGCAGCGTCCCGCACCCGTCGGTCTGCCCGAACTCCTGGTCCAGTGCCGCCCCGGGCGCGTCGGCGTCCGCCCGGTCGCCCGGTCCGCCCTGGTCGGCTCCTCGGGCAGCGCGAGCAGCAGATCGAGGGCGCTGACGCCCGGGGCGGTGCCGGTCATGCCGTCACTTGCCGCAAGGAGGGGGCGGGGCCGCCGCCCGGTTTCCGCCGCCCGCACGCACGGCATCGGGCCCCGTCCCGTGGAGGGACAGGGCCCGATGCCGTACGGCCGGAGTGGATGTCAGCGCGAGCGCTTGGCGAGGCGCTCCACGTCCAGGAGGATCACCGCGCGGGCCTCCAGGCGGAGCCAGCCGCGCTGGGCGAAGTCCGCCAGGGCCTTGTTGACCGTCTCGCGGGACGCGCCGACCAGCTGGGCGAGCTCCTCCTGCGTCAGGTCGTGCACGACGTGGATGCCCTCCTCCGACTGCACGCCGAAGCGGCGGGACAGGTCGAGCAGGGCGCGGGCGACACGGCCCGGGACGTCCGAGAAGACGAGGTCGGACATCGCGTCGTTGGTCTTGCGCAGCCGGCGCGCGACGGCGCGCAGGAGCGCCGAGGCCACCTCGGGGCGGGCGTTCAGCCAGGGCTGGAGGTCGCCGTGGCCGAGGCCGAGCAGCTTCACCTCGGTCAGCGCGGTGGCCGTCGCCGTACGCGGGCCCGGGTCGAACAGCGACAGCTCACCGATGAGCTCGCCGGGGCCGACCACGGCCAGCATGTTCTCCCGGCCGTCGGGGGACGTGCGGTGGAGCTTGACCTTGCCCTCGGTGACCACGTACAGCCGGTCACCGGGGTCGCCCTCGTGGAACAGCGAGTCACCGCGGGCGAGGGTCACCTCACTCATGGAGGCGCGGAGCTCCGCGGCCTGCTCGTCATCGAGCGCCGCGAAGAGCGGATTGCGCCGCAGAACGTCGTCCACGAGTTCTCTCCCTTTCGACCTGCTCAGGGGACCTTGCTCCCCCGCGTACCAGGGGACCGTGGTGCCCATTTTGCCGGACGGTCCAAACAGTGTGATCTGTCACAAGGATGCCGCACAGGTGTCCCGGGGTACGCGGCAGGGGTCCAATTGGGCGCCGATCTTCAGGGGTCGGGGCGGATGTCGGTGCCTGGCCTTAGGCTGGCCGGGTGTCCAAATCGCCGGTGAGAGCACAGGCCGAGGGGGCTGCGCGGGTGGGTGTACGTCGCGATTCCGCTGTGGGCGAACAGAGCCCCGATGGCGGTAGGAAAACGGCGAAAGCGACAGGGGAGGCGACGGCTTCGAGCGGGTCGGCGCCGACAGGGCGGACGCCTGCCGGAAAGGCACGGGCAGGTGGGAAGAAGGCCTCCGCGAAGAAGGCCGCGCCCACCAAGGAGACCCCCGCCAAGAAGGCCTCCGCCAAGAAGGCCGTACCTGCGAGGAAGACCGCCGCTGCCAAGAAGGCCGTGACCGCCAAGAAGGCCGCGGCTGCGAAGAAGGCGGCTTCCCGGGGCGAGGGGACCGCCGGGGCGTCCGCCGTGAAGAAGGCCCCCGCCGCCAAGAAGGTCACCGTCGCGCCGAAAAAGGCCACCGCACGGGTCAAGGGCACGGCCCCCGCCAAGGCCGTCGTCCACCCGCCGAGCGACGAGTCGCGCACGGCGCTGGTGCGCCGGGCCCGGCGTATCAACCGCGAGCTCGCCGAGGTCTACCCGTACGCCCACCCCGAACTGGACTTCGACGACCCCTTCCAGCTCGTCGTCGCCACGGTGCTGTCCGCGCAGACCACCGACCTGCGCGTCAACCAGACGACACCCGCCCTCTTCGCCAAGTACCCCACCCCCGAGGACCTGGCCGCAGCCAACCCGGAGGAAGTGGAGGAGATCCTCCGCCCCTGCGGCTTCTTCCGGGCCAAGACGAAGTCGGTCATAGGGCTGTCGAAGGCCCTGGTGGAGGAGTTCGGCGGGGAGGTGCCCGGGCGGCTGGAGGACCTGGTCAAACTGCCCGGTGTCGGCCGCAAGACCGCGTTCGTGGTGCTCGGCAACGCCTTCGGGCGCCCCGGCATCACCGTGGACACGCACTTCCAGCGCCTGGTGCGCCGCTGGCGGTGGACCGCCGAGACCGACCCGGACAAGATCGAGGCGGCGGTCGGCGCGCTCTTCCCGAAGAGCGACTGGACGGATCTCTCGCACCACGTCATCTGGCACGGCCGCCGCATCTGCCACGCCCGCAAGCCCGCGTGCGGCGCCTGCCCGATCGCCGCGCTCTGCCCCGCGTACGGGGAGGGCGAGACGGATCCGGAGAAGGCGAAGAAGCTGCTCAAGTACGAGAAGGGCGGCTTCCCGGGTCAGCGCCTGCGGCCTCCGCAGGCCTACCTGGACGCGGGCGGCAAACCGGCCCCGCCCCTGGGGGCCGGATGAGGTGCCCGAGCGGTGGCGGGGTCCGTCCGATGAGGAGCACGGCCCGCGGAGCGTTCCGTTCGACCGGCCGCGAGATCCCTCCGGGTATCTGCGAGATCCCTTCGGGCGGCTGCGAAGGCCGTCTGGGCATCTGCGAGATCCCTCCGGGCGGCTGCGAGACCCGTCGGGACAGCCGCCAGCCCCGTCCGGCTGTCGGCATGACCCCTGCGGCCAGCCGCTGGAGCCGCCCGGGCAGTGACGAGGCAGGCCCGGGCAGCGACAGGGCCCGTCCGGGCCGTCGCGCGACCCGCTGCGGGGAGCCGATCGGGGGGCGTGCAGGTGATGTCGGGAGCCGCTACGCGGAGCCGATCGAGCCTGCCGGTGAGCGTTCTGCGACCCGCTGCGGGGAGCCGACGGGGCGTGCCCGCGATCGTGCGGGCCGCCTTCCGCGCCCCGCGCGCCCCGCGCGCCCTTCCGCCCATCCCACAAGCCCCCCGGAGGGTGGATCGCGGCCCCGGCCGGAACGATCTCGGGGGTGCGGGGCGTTGGATGCGGCAGGACGACGGGGGTGGCGATGACGCGGACGAGCGGCACACAGGGCGGGCCGGTGACGGTGAGCAAGGACGGCCTGCCCGCCTGGCTGGACCCGGTGGTGCACGCCGTGGAGACGGTCCGGCCGACGCAGCTCAGCCGCTTCCTGCCGCCGGAGGACGGCGCCGGGCGGCAGTCCGCCGTGCTGGTCCTCTTCGGGGAGGGCGAGCGCGGCCCCGAGCTGCTGCTCATGGAACGCGCGAGCTCCCTGCGCGCGCACGCCGGCCAGCCCTCCTTCCCCGGCGGCGCCCTCGACCCGGAGGACGGCGACCCGCGCGGTGACGGCCCGCTGCGTGCCGCCCTGCGCGAGGCGGAGGAGGAGACGGGCCTCGACCCGTCCGGTGTCCAGCTCTTCGGCGTCCTGCCCCGGCTGTACATCCCGGTCAGCGGTTTCGTCGTGACGCCGGTGCTGGGCTGGTGGCGCGAGCGGAGCCCGGTCGGCGTCGTCGACCCGAACGAGACCGCCAGGGTCTTCACCGTCCCCGTGGTGGATCTCACGGACCCGGCGAACAGGGCGACCACGGTCCACCCCAGCGGTCACCGAGGCCCGGCATTTCTGGTCGAATCAGCACTCGTCTGGGGTTTCACGGCCGGCATCATCGACCGGCTGCTGCACTTCGCGGGCTGGGAGCGGCCCTGGGACCGCGAGAAGCAGGTCCCGCTCGACTGGCGCGCATGACAGGGTGGCCTCCGTGAACGTGCTGGACATCTTGTTGCTGGTCGCCGCCGTGTGGTTCGCGGTCGTGGGGTACCGCCAGGGGTTCGTCGTCGGCATCCTGTCGGTGATCGGCTTCCTGGGCGGTGGCCTCGTCGCGGTGTACGCGCTGCCCGTCATCTGGGACGCGCTCACGGACAACGCGGAGGTGAGCACGACCGCGGCCGTCGTCGCGGTCGTCGTCGTCATCGTCTGCGCCTCCGTCGGCCAGGCCCTCACCACCCACCTGGGCAACAAGCTGCGCCGGCACATCACCTGGTCCCCGGCCCGGGCGCTGGACGCCACCGGCGGCGCCCTGGTCAACGTCGTGGCGATGCTCCTGGTGGCCTGGCTGATCGGCTCGGCCCTCGCGGGCACGACGCTGCCGACGCTCGGCAAGGAGGTCCGCAACTCCAAGGTGCTGCTCGGTGTCTCCCGGGCGCTGCCGGACCAGGCGGCCACCTGGTTCGCGGACTTCTCCTCGGTCCTCGCGCAGAACGGCTTCCCGCAGGTCTTCAGCCCGTTCGCGAACGAGCCGATCACCGACGTGCAGCCGCCCGACCCGGCCCTGGCGAACAGCCCGGTCGCGACCCGCGCCCAGCGTTCCATCGTCAAGGTCATGGGCACGGCACCGAGCTGCGGCAAGGTGCTGGAGGGCACGGGCTTCGTCTTCTCCGACCGCCGGGTCATGACCAACGCGCACGTCGTGGGCGGCGTCGACGAGCCCACCGTGCAGATAGGCGGCGAGGGCAGGAAGTACGACGCCAAGGTCGTGCTCTACGACTGGCGGCGCGACATCGCCGTCCTGGACGTGCCGGACCTGAAGGCGCCCGTGCTGCGGTTCACCGGTGAGGACGCGAGCAGCGGCGACAGCGCGATCGTCGCGGGATTCCCGGAGAACGGCGCGTACGACGTGCGGTCCGCGCGCGTGCGCGGACGCATCACGGCCAACGGCCCGGACATCTACCACCGCGGCACGGTCCGCCGCGACGTCTACTCCCTCTACGCGACCGTCCGCCAGGGCAACTCCGGCGGCCCGCTCCTCACGCCCGACGGCAAGGTCTACGGCGTGGTGTTCGCCAAGTCCCTCGACGACGCCGAGACGGGATACGCGCTGACCGTCGACGAGATCCAGGACGACATCACCAAGGGCCGCACCGCCACCCAGCAGGTGGGCAGCGACAGCTGCGCGCTCTAGGGACGGCCCCGGAACCGGATGTGCCGGCGCGCCACTCGCGTATCACTCGCGGGGGTGACGCGTCAGTCGCGTGTGTGGCGCAGCCGTACGGAGACCCAGCGGGCCCGGCGGCGGAGGATGCGCGGGATCCCGACCCTGGGATCGGCGGTGGCCATCTGCGGTGCACCGCTTCGTCGGTGGGGGTTCGCTGCGCCCGCCGAGCGGCGATTGCGGCTTGCGTCACTGTAATCGTGCGTCCAGCCCATACCCGGACGTGTGCCCCCGCCGCATGGTCGATAACCGCCTCCGGCGGGTCCAATTGGCCTATGCGCCGGGCAAGTGGCCGTTCGTGGGACACGTGTTCAGGCGGAGCGTGGCTCTCCCGGGGACGCCGGGCGCGCTCGCGCGGTCACCGGTCGGGTTCGGGGTCACGCAGCCAGTTGATGAGCTCTGCGGAGAAGGCGACCGGGTCCTCCTCGTGCGGGAAGTGGCCGAGGCCGTCGAACAGCCGCCAGCGGTAGGGGGCTTCGACGTACTCGCCGGAGCCGGCGGCGCTGCGGGTGCGCATCACGGGGTCGAGCGAGCCGTGCAGATGGAGCGTCGGCACGCGCACGGGCCGCTTCATCCGCCGGTTGAACTGGATGCCGTCCGGACGCGCCAGGGAGCGCACCATCCAGCGGTACGGCTCGACCGCGCAGTGCGCCGCCGAGGGGATGCACATGGCGCGGCGGTAGTTCTCCAGCGCCTCTTCCTCCGGCGGGCGCGGCCCGGACCACTCCTGGATCAGCTCGGCCACGAGCGCCCCGTCGTCGGCGGTGAGCTGACGTTCCGGGATCCAGGGCCGCTGGAACCCCCAGATGTGTGAACCGGCGCGGGTCTGCCTGACGTCCCGCAGCATGGCCGAGCGCCAGCGCCGCGGGTGCGGCATGGAGGCGACCGCCAGCCGGCGCACCAGCTTGGGGCGCATCGCGGCGGCCGTCCACGCCAGGTATCCGCCCAGGTCGTGGCCGACCAGCGCGGCGTCCGGCTCGCCGAGGGAGCGGATGACCCCGGTGACGTCCAGCGCGAGGTTGGCGGGGTCGTAGCCGCGCGGAGTGCGGTCGCTGCCCCCGACGCCCCGCAGGTCCATGGCGACGGCCCGGAAGCCCGCGTCGGCGAGCGCCACCAGCTGGTGCCGCCAGGTCCACCAGAACTGCGGGAAGCCGTGCAGCAGCAGCACCAGCGGCCCGTCGCCCAGCTCGGCGATGTGGAAGCGGGCGCCGTTGGCGGCGACGTCGCGGTGGCTCCAGGGGCCGTCCAGGAGTACGGCCGAGGCCGGGTGTGCCGGGGCGGGGGCGGGGTCCGTCATGACGACGAGCGTGCCACAGCCTCGATGGCCTCGGGGACCCGGTCCTTCGGGAGCTCCGGGCGCGGGTGCGGCTTGGCTTTCTGCAGGACGACCGCGCTCTCCTTCATCGAGGCGGCGACCTTCTGCGGGCCCTTGCTCTTCTTGGCCTTCTTCGCGAAGACCACGCCGATCAGTGCCAGGCCGCCCGCGATCAGCACGTTCGCCGCGAAGGACAGCAGGAAGCAGACCGCGAGGTTCCAGTCGCTCCAGGTGCGGATGCCGTACGCCAGCGCGAAGTTCAGCATCGGCAGGGAGAAGATCAGCACCGCGCCGGCCAGCGAGAAGGCGCCGCCGCTGGTCGCGCCGCGCTTGACGTCCTGCTTGAGCTGGGCCTTCGCCAGCGCGATCTCGTCGTGCACCAGCGCCGACATTTCCGCCGTCGCCGAGGCGAACAGCTGGCCGATGCTGCGTTCGGCGCCGACCGGGCTGCCGTCGGGTGCGCTCATCGCGGTCTCCTCTTCTGCGTACGGTCCGATGTCCGCGTCCTGTGCCTGACTCACCGCAGTCGTCCGACTGCGTACGGCCTGACTGCGTACGGTCCCGTCTTCTGTACCGTCTCGTCAGATCATGCCGGACCGTCGCGGTCATCGCCTGCCCCGCCCGGCACTTCGGCAAGCCCGTGGCGCGCGACTGCCTTCTCCCGGGCGATGCGGCGGTGCTCGGCCGCCTTGCGCTCGTAGATGTCGGCGAGGCGCAGGTGATACGCGGGGTCGTCCTCCTCGTAGATGTCCGGCACGCCGCTGAGGTCCTCGTCGCGCTCCTCGATCTCGTACAGGCGGCGGTACTTGGCGTTGCGTATCTTCAGCAGGACGGTCGCGAGGGTCGCGGCGATGAGGGAGCCGAGCAGGACGGCGGCCTTGACCTCCTCCGTCATGGTCTGGTCGCCCTCGAAGGCGAGTTCGCCGATGAGCAGCGACACCGTGAAGCCGATACCGGCGAGGCTCGCCACCGCGAACACGTCGGGCCAGGCGAGGTCGTCGCTGAGCGATGCCCGGGTGAAGCGCGCGGTCAGCCAGGTCCCGCCGAAGATGCCGAGCGTCTTGCCGACGACGAGTCCCAGGACCACGCCGAGGGTCTCCGGCTTGGTGAACACGTCGGCGAGCGCTCCGCCGGAGATCGACACACCGGCGCTGAACAGCGCGAACAGGGGAACGGCCAGACCTGCCGACAGGGGCCTGACGAGGTGCTCGATGTGCTCGCCGGGGGAGTGGTCCTCGTCGTCGCGCCGGTGGCAGCGCAGCATCAGGCCCATGGCGACGCCGGCGACGGTGGCGTGGACGCCGCTGTTGTACATCAGCGCCCAGACGACCAGGGCGAGCGGGACGTAGACGTACCAGCCGCGCACCCCCTTGCGCAGCAGGAACCAGAAGACGACCAGGCCGGCCGCCGCGCCGCCGAGCGCGACGAAGTCCAGGTCGGCGGTGAAGAAGACGGCGATGATCAGGATCGCGAAGAGGTCGTCGACGACGGCGAGAGTGAGCAGGAAGGCGCGCAGCGCGCTCGGCAGGGACGTGCCGATGACCGCGAGCACGGCGAGCGCGAAGGCGATGTCGGTGGCGGTGGGCACGGCCCATCCGGACAGGGAACCACCGCCGGTGACACTCGTGAGGGTGTAGACGAGCGCCGGTATGGCCATGCCGCACAGCGCGGCGACCACCGGGAGCGCGGCGGCCCTGGGATCGCGCAGGTCACCGGCGACGAGTTCGCGCTTGAGCTCGATGCCGGCGACGAAGAAGAAGATCGCGAGCAGTCCGTCGGCGGCCCAGTGCGCGACCGACAGGTCGAGGCCGAGGGAGGCGGGGCCGAAGTGGAAGTGGGAGACGCTCTCGTAGCTGTCGTGCAGCGCGGGGATGTTCGCCCACAGCAGTGCGGCGACCGCGGCGGCGAGCAGCAGCACTCCGCCGACGGTCTCGGTGCGCAGGGCGTCGGCGACGTAGGTCCGCTCGGGGAGCGAGAGCCGGTCGAGGACCTTGCGGGGGGTGCTGGGGCGGGGCGCGGTCACGGGGGGAACCTCCGGTCTGTGGGCAGGACTGAGCACATGCCGACCAGACTTCCCGGCGCACCATGGAGCACTTGTTTTTTCTTAGCTTAGCTAAGGGTGTGGCCGTCCGCATCCCCTGATCTGCGGTGGGGGCGCGCGGAGGGCACCCGGCGTACCGATCACCGGGTGCCCTCCGCGGGTTTCGCCATGCGTGTCCGCGATCAGTCCTCGCTGGGCGCGGCCGGCAGCTTGGCCTGGATGAGGTCCATGACCGTGGAGTCCGTCAGCGTGGTGACGTCACCGAGCTGTCGGTTCTCGGCGACGTCCCGCAGCAGCCGGCGCATGATCTTGCCGGAGCGGGTCTTGGGCAGCTCGGCCACCGGCAGGATCCGCTTGGGCTTGGCGATCGGGCCGAGGGTGTTGCCGACGTGCGTGCGCAGCTCGGCGACCAGGTCCTCGGTCTCGGCGGCCGAGCCGCGCAGGATCACGAAGGCGACGATCGCCTGCCCGGTCGTCTCGTCCGCCGCGCCGACCACGGCCGCCTCGGCGACCGACGGATGCGAGACCAGCGCGGACTCGACCTCCGTGGTGGAGATGTTGTGGCCGGAGACGAGCATGACGTCGTCGACCCGGCCCAGCAGCCAGATGTCGCCGTCGTCGTCCTTCTTCGCGCCGTCACCGGCGAAGTACTTGCCCTCGAAGCGCGACCAGTAGGTGTCGATGAACCGCTGGTCGTCGCCCCAGATGGTGCGCAGCATCGACGGCCACGGCTCGGTGAGCACCAGGTAGCCGCCACCGCCGTTCGGCACCTCGTTCGCCTCGTCGTCGACGACGGTCGCCGAGATGCCGGGCAGCGGCGTCTGTGCGGAGCCGGGCTTGGTGGCGGTCACGCCCGGCAGCGGGGTGATCATCATCGCGCCGGTCTCGGTCTGCCACCAGGTGTCCACGATCGGGGTGCGGTCGCCGCCGATGTTCTTGCGATACCAGATCCACGCCTCGGGGTTGATCGGCTCGCCCACCGAGCCCAGCACGCGCAGGCTGGACAGGTCGAACTTGGCGGGGATGTCGTCGCCCCACTTCATGAACGTACGGATCGCGGTCGGCGCGGTGTAGAGGATCGTCACGCCGTACTTCTGCACGACCTCCCAGAAGCGGCCCTGGTGCGGGGTGTCGGGCGTGCCCTCGTACATGACCTGCGTGGCGCCGTTGGCGAGCGGGCCGTAGACGATGTACGAGTGGCCGGTGACCCAGCCGACGTCGGCGGTGCACCAGTAGACGTCGGTCTCCGGCTTGAGGTCGAAGACGGCGTGGTGCGTGTAGGCGGTCTGGGTGAGGTAGCCGCCGGAGGTGTGCAGGATGCCCTTCGGCTTACCCGTGGTGCCCGAGGTGTAGAGGATGAACAGCGGGTGCTCGGCGTCGAACGCCTGCGGGGTGTGCTCCGCGCTCTGGCGCCCCACCAGGTCGTGCCACCACACGTCGCGGCCCTCGGTGAAGGCGACCTCCTGGCCCGTGCGGCGCACGACCAGGACGTGATCCACGTTGCCCGCCTTCGCCACCGCCTCGTCCACGGCCGGCTTGAGCGCGGACGGCTTGCCGCGCCGGTAGCCGCCGTCGGCGGTGATGACCACGCGCGCGTCGGCGTCCTGGATACGGGTGGCGAGCGCGTCCGAGGAGAAACCGCCGAAGACGACCGAGTGGGCGGCGCCGATCCGGGCGCAGGCCAGCATCGCGATCGCCGTCTCGGGGATCATCGGCATGTAGACCGCGACCCGGTCCCCGGCCTGAACCCCGAGCTCCAGCAGCGCGTTGGCCGCCTTGGAGACCTCGTCCTTGAGCTCGGCGTAGGTGATGGCGCGGCTGTCCCCGGGCTCGCCCTCGAAGTGGATGGCGACCCGGTCGCCGTGGCCGGCCTCCACGTGCCGGTCGACGCAGTTGTAGGCGACGTTGAGCTCGCCGTCCTTGAACCACTTGGCGAACGGCGGGTTCGACCAGTCGAGCGTCTCGGTGGGCTCCTTGGCCCAGGTCAGCCGACGGGCCTGCTCGGCCCAGAAGCCGAGCCTGTCAGCCTTGGCCTGTTCATACGCCTCCGCGGTGACGTTGGCGTTGGCGGCCAGGTCGGCGGGGGGTGCGAACCTGCGCTCTTCCTTGAGCAGGTTGGAAAGGGAGGAATTCTCGCTCATCGTCCCGTCTCCTCCCGCAGCAGGTTGGCCAGGCTTTCGTTGCTCACGGCATCTGCCTTTCCCAGGGTGTCCGTTGTGTCCCAGGCCACAGCTCATCAGACCCGGGGTGCGATGACAAGGGCCGACCGCCGATTGGTTTAGACCTGTCCGGCGGTGCTGTCGGCGGCCGGGGTCACCCGTACCCACGGACGCCGACCAGGGAAAGTTCAGCCGATGTAACGGGGGTCACGTGGGCCGGCACCGGGCGGCGGGAGGACGAGGGCGGGGGACGGATCCGGCGGGCGGGAAGGGGCCGGCCGGGCGGCGAGGTGAGCGCCTCCGGTGAAGGGGGCACATCCTGGCTGCCTGGTTGGCCGGCTGCCCGGCTGCCTGGTTGGCCGGTTGGCTGCCTGGGTTGGCTTGGCCGGTTGCTCGGTTGCTCGGTTGCTCGGTTGCCCGGTTGTCCGGTTGCCCGGCTGCCGCTCGACTGGCTGGCGTCGGTGACCCGGTCTGGCGGGTGGCAGGGTGTGGGTTCCCGGTGAGGGGGGCGCGCGCCCTGCGCGGTTGCCTGGTTGGCATGGCCGATAGCCTGGCTGCCGTCCGACTGGCTGGCGTCGGTGACCCGGCCCGGCACGTGGCCGGGTGAGCGCCTCCGGCGAAGGGGGCGCCCACCCTGACCGGCCGATGCCGGTGACCGGCCGATGCCGGTGACCGGTCGACCGGCCGATGCCGGTGACCGGCTGGCGGGCCGATGCCGGTTGCGGGCTGTCCGGTCGGTCGGCTCACCGGCCGGCTCACGCCGTGACCGGCCGAACGGCTCACGCCGTCACGTCCGCCTCCCGGACCCGGTCGAAGGCGCCGCCGCCGTCCACGTCGGTGAGCAGGTACGACTCGGCCTCGCCCACGTGGAAGTACATCCCGTGCAGCTCCAGCCTGCCCTCGTCCAGGGCCCGGGCCACCGAGTCGTGGGCGCGCAGGTGCTCCAGCTGCTGGACCACGTTGACCAGGCAGAGCTGCTCGACCGGGTCGTCGGGCGTCCGGCCGGCCAGACTGCCCCAGCTACGGCTGCCGTCGGCCAGGCGCTCCACGCTCGGCCGTCCGTGCCGCAGCCAGCGCTGCAGGGGTGTCCGGGTGCCCGCGGAGTCGGAGTTGAGCAGGGCCTGCATGGCGCCGCATCCCGAGTGCCCGCACACCGTGATGGACCGTACGCGCAGCACGTCCACGGCGTACTCGATGGCGGCCGCCACCGAGTCGTCGCCGCTCTCCTCGCCCGGACGCGGGACGAGGTTGCCCACGTTGCGCACGACGAACAGGTCGCCCGGACCACTGGAGGTGATCATCGACGTGACCAGTCGTGAGTCGGCGCAGGTCAGGAAGAGCTGCGACGGCCGCTGTCCCTCGCGCGCCAGCCGGGCCAGCTCGCTGCGCACCAGGGGCGCGGTGTTGCGCTGGAAGGCGCTGATGCCACGCGCCAGTTCGTGCCCGTGACCGGTGCCGGTGCCTGCCGGATCCGGCTCGGGGCCGTCCGCCCCGTCCGCGTTGCTCTCGGGCGGGGGTGCGGACTGGGGGCCTTCGCACTGGTGGTTGCGCCAGGCCGTCCAGGGCCGGCAGCGGCAGTCGGCGACGGTGGAGGGCTCGGAGATGCGCGTGCCGGGATGCCGGCCGGTGATCTCGACGGTGCCGCCCTGTGCGGTGTGCGTCTTCTGCCAGTCCTGCAGCGTCTCATAGGCCGCGTGGTCCATGAACGACCCGTCCAGCTCGACGACGGTGTCCGCACCGCGCGGGACGAGATGCAGGGCGCGGCTGAGCCGCGGCACCGCGAGGAACGTCAACTGCCCTCTGACGTGTACGTGATGGACTCCTTCCTTCTCCTCGTGCGTGATGCGGGTGCGGGTGAGGCGGTGCAGGGCGACGGCCACCGCCATGGCGATGCCCAGGGCGACGCCCTGGAGGACGCCGAGGGAGACCACGCCCAGGGTCGTGACGGCGTAGACCCACACTTCCCGGTGGCGCGTCACCGTGCGGATGTGGTTCAGGGACACCATCTGGATGCCGACGGACATCACCAGGGCGGCGAGCGAGGCGAGCGGGATCAGCTCCAGGACGGGGACCATCAGCAGCGTGGCGATCACTACGAGAACGCCGTGCAGCATCGTGGAGTTCCGGCTGACCGCTCCCGCGTTCACGTTGGCCGTCGTCCGCACGGCCACTCCGGCGATCGGCAGGCCGCCGAGGGAGCCGGAGACGATGTTGGCGGCTCCCTGCCCGAGCAGCTCCCGGTCGAGGTCGGAGCGTCCGACCCCGGAGGGCAGGCCCGGGCGGCCGGCCACCAGCTTGTCCACGGCCACCGCCCCGAGCAGCGACTGCACGCTGCACACCAGCGTGGTGGTCAACACGGCGGCGACGAGGCCGAGTACGGGGCCTTCGGGCAGTCCGGCCAGGGCGTGGTTGCTCCAGGACGGCAGGTCGACCTTGGGCAGCCGCAGACCGGCGAGGGCGGCGGCCGCGGTGGCTCCGGCCACGGCGATGAGCGCGGGCGGG
Organism: Streptomyces sp. NPDC044921; assembly: GCF_056432865.1. Lineage (NCBI taxonomy): Bacteria > Bacillati > Actinomycetota > Actinomycetes > Kitasatosporales > Streptomycetaceae > Streptomyces > Streptomyces sp. NPDC044921. The sequence continues at coordinate 126,538 of NZ_JBWKIF010000006.1, read as the reverse complement.
ACCCTGCGCAGCAGGCGCCCGGCCCGGCCGGGCAGTCTCGGCCAGAGCAGCAGCAGCGCCAGCGTCAGCACGCTGACCGACACCGACGCGGGGCGCATCTGCGCCAACTGGGCGGGCAGCGCGCGCAGGTTGTCCGGGACGGAACTCTGCGGGGTGCCGCCGAGCACGATGTGCAGCTGGGCGACGGCGATGGTGACACCGATGCCGGCGAGCATGCCGTGCACGATGGCGGGGCTGACGGCGAGGGCGCCACGGGCCACGCGCAGGCATCCGAGCCCGAGTTGGGCGAGACCGGCGAGGACGGTGATGGCGCAGGTCGTCCGCCAGCCGTAGCGCTGGATGAGGTCGGCGGTGACGACGGTGAGCCCGGCGGCGGGGCCGCTCACCTGGAGCGGGGAGCCGCCGAGCCGCCCGGCGATGAGTCCGCCGACGGCGGCGGCGACGAGGCCGGCCTGGAGCGGGGCGCCGGTGGCCAGGGCGATGCCCAAGGACAGGGGCAGGGCGATCAGGAAGACCGCGATCGCGGCCGACACGTCGGCGCCGGCGATGCGGAAGCGGCGGGGGCCGGTCGGTGGCGGGCTGTGGGGCGGGTGGGTGCGTTCGGTCCGGTTCGGGTCGGCGGTACGTGTGGGGACGCAGGCTGACATGGTTTCCCGTCTCCTCCGGGGCTGCGCGGTCGCGTGACTGGGGTCCCGCTCGGGGCGGGAATCGGTCGCGGCCGTGGGTCACGGCGTGTTTCGGCGGGATTAATCAACGCTCGGTAAACGGATCGTAATGCAGAGTAAAGGGCGAGCATAGACTTTGCGGGCAAATGGGTGAATAGATCAACCTGAAGAGTGAAGTGGGCATTTGATCGGCTTGTCGTACTAATTCCTTCTCCGTCCCGTGCGACTTTGGCGGCGCTGTCGGCACCCGAGAGAAGGAAGAAGGTGGACGGAACATGGCCGCCACCCACAGGATCGCCGCGGGCTCCGTGATCGCCGCGGTCTGCGCCGCGTCGCTCGCCGGTTGCGTGACCGGCACCCCCCGCCAAGCCGCCCCCGAACGCTCCCAGGCGAACCCCGCGCAGGCCCCGAAGGCCATGGTCCGGCTGATCGGGGACGGCTCCACCGCCTACACCGGCGCCCAGCCCCACCTGCCCAGGCCCGAACGGCTGCGGCCCGGCCAGAAGCCCCCGCAGTTCGTCGTCTTCTCCTGGGACGGCGCAGGGGAGGACAGCCAGAAGCTGTTCTCCCACTTCCGCAAGGTCGCACGGCAGAACAACGCGACCATGACGTACTTCCTGAGCGGCGTGTACCTCCTGCCCGAGGAGAAACGGGACCTCTACCGGCCGCCCCAGCACTCCCCGGGCCGCTCGGACATCGGCTTCAACGACCGCCGCGGAATCGCCGCCACCGTGAAACAACTGCGCCTGGCGTGGCTGGAGGGCAACGAGATCGGCACCCACTTCAACGGCCACTTCTGCGGCAGCGGCGGCGGCGTCGGCGAGTGGTCGGTGGACGACTGGAAGGACGAGATCGCCCAGGCCAAGCAGTTCGTGAAGACCTGGAAGACCAACACCGGCATGAAGAACGCCGCGCCGCTGCCCTTCGACTACGACAAGGAGCTCATCGGCGCCCGCACACCCTGCCTCGAAGGCCAGCGGAACTTCATGAAGGCGGCCCGCGACCTGGGCTTCCGCTACGACACGAGCGGTGTCACTGACCAGGTCTGGCCCAAGCGGAAGCAGGGCCTGTGGGACCTGTCCATGCAGCTCGTGCCGTTCCCCGGCCACTCCTTCGAGCAGCTCACCATGGACTACAACTTCATGGTCAACCAGTCGGGCACCACCACCCAGGGCAACCCCGCGATGCACGAATTCTGGGGCGACCAGATGCGCGACGGCCTGCTCAAGGGCTTCCAACGGGCCTACGACGGCAACCGGGCGCCCCTGATCATCGGCAACCACTTCGAGTCCTGGAACGGCGGCACCTACATGCGGGCCGTCGAGGAGGTCATCGAGACGGTGTGCACCAAGGAGGAGGTGCGCTGCGTCTCGTTCCGGCAGCTGGCGGACTGGCTCGACGCCCAGGACCCGGCCACGCTGGAGAAGCTGCGCGGCCTGAAGGTGGGCGAGGCGCCCAAGCAGGGCTGGGCGTCCTTCCTGGCCGGGCGGCCCGCCCCCGCCCCGAAGGGCGTACCCGGCGCTCCGGCGGCGAAGGGGCCCGACGGCCTCTAGGACTCCGGGAGGCTGCCGCCCCCGGGCATCCCCGGCGTGCCCGGTGTCCACGTGTGCCCGTGCCAGGTGTGCACGTGTGCCCGTGCCCGGTGTGCTCGCAGGCCTGGCGTGCCCGGCACGCGCGCGTTGTGATGCCGGGCCACGCGCGCGGGGGCGCCGCGCGCGTCGGCGACGGTGAGCGGGGCAGGCACGCGTGAAGAAGGCCACTCCGCCGCTGGGCGGGCTCCCGGGGTGCGTAGGGTCGTACTCATGAGTACAGCAGGCGCGAGCGCCGATCCCCTCGCGGCCCTAGGGGCGCTGCCCGGAGTGGCCGATTCCGTGGAGTCCGTGCGCAAGGCCGTGGACCGGGTCTACGGGCACCGGATCATGCGGCGGCGCAGCAACGCGATCACTTCCGAGGCGGCCCTGCGCGGTGCCCGCGGCTCCGCGGCCCTGTCCGGCGCGGACTGGGCACTGGAAGAGGTGCGGCGGCGTACGGACTTCAGTGGCGACGACGAGGCCCGCACCGTCGGCGCCGCGCTGCGGCTCACCGCGGAGGCGGGCCAGCTGCTGTCGATCTGGCGGCAGTCGCCCCTGCGGGTGCTGGCCCGGCTGCACCTGGTGGCGGCCGCCGGCCTGGCCGACCAGGTGGGGCGGCCCCGGCAGGAGGGTGAGGCGGTCGACGAGCCGCTGGTCTCCCTGCCGCTGCCGAGCGCGGCGGAGGCGCACGGCCGGCTGGACGGGCTGGCGGAGCTGATCATCGCGGGCGGTTCCGCGCCGGCCCTGGTGACGGCGGCCGTCGTGCACGGCGAACTCCTCGCGCTGCGGCCCTTCACGTCCCACAACGGCCTGGTCGCGCGCACGGCCGAGCGCGTCGTCCTGGTCGGCAGCGGCCTGGACCCGAAGTCGGTCTGCCCGGCCGAGGTCGGCTATGCGGAACTGGGCCGCGAGGCCTACCTGGAGGCCCTCGACGGGTACGTCTCCGGCACCCCGGAGGGCATGGCCGCCTGGATCGCCCACTGCGGCAGGGCGGTCGAACTGGGGGCGCGTGAGTCGACGGCGGTGTGCGAGGCGCTCCAGCGCGGAGCGGCCTGAACGCCACCGCACACAATGATGCGGCGGTACGAGAACTCGTACCGCCGCTGGCATGAGCACCGGGTTACCAAGCGTCCTCGAAATGTGCCCATCAGGCCGGGGACTTTGCCCGTCACCTGGTGCGGCTGGCCCGTAATCGACGGGTCGACGTCGCGTGGGTGCCCGGTGTTCATGCGCGGTCCGTGGGGCCAAATGCGTTGTGAAGGTGATCCTCTCGGATGTCCTTGGTCTCGCGGGCCGTTGAATCCTTTGTACTCCTGAGCCCGGGTAAGCGGAAGCCCGGACCGCACTTCTTTACTTTTAGGTTCAAATAGAACCTGTGCAAGGCCAATGGGCGCGCGCGGCTCAGGCGACCGTGGCGCGGCGGCGGCTGGCGTACCAGACCAGCCCCGCGGTGGCCGCCGCGGCGCCTATCGCGGCGACCGCGACCAGGGCCGGCCGCGGCGGCACCGAGAACGCCGGAAGGCGCTGCTTGAGCCGGACCGGACGGTGGAAGTCCAGGATGGGCCAGCCGCGGGCGAGTGCCTCGCGGCGCAGGGCGCGGTCCGGGTTCACGGCGTGGGGATGGCCGACGGACTCCAGCATCGGCACGTCGGTCGCCGAGTCGCTGTAGGCGTAGCAGCGGCTGAGGTCGTACCCCTCGGACTCCGCCAGTTCCCTGATGGCCTCGGCCTTCGTCGGGCCGTACGCGTAGTACTCCACCTCGCCGGTGAAACAGCCGTCGTCGCCCACGACCATGCGGGTGGCCACCACCCGGTCCGCGCCGAGCAGTTCACCGATCGGCTCGACGACCTCCGCGCCCGACGTGGACACGATCACGACGTCACGGCCGGCGGTGTGGTGCTCCTCGATGAGGGAGGCGGCCTCGTCGTAGATGATCGGGTCGATCAGGTCGTGCAGCGTCTCGGCGACGATCTCCTTGACCTGCTGGACGTTCCAGCCGCGGCACAGGGCGGACAGGTAGGCGCGCATGCGCTCCATCTGCTCGTGGTCGGCGCCGCCGGCCAGGAAGACGAACTGGGAGTAGGCGGTCCGCAAGACGGCCCTGCGGTTGATCAGACCGCCTTGGTAGAACGACTTGCTGAAGGTGAGCGTGCTCGACTTCGCAATGACCGTCTTGTCCAGGTCAAAGAAGGCCGCTGTGCGGGGCAAGGAGTGGTTTTCCACGCCCTTGAGCATAGGGGCAGCCCATTCGGCGTAAGGTGGGGCGCGTGGGTTTGCCTGAGAGGGCTCTCGGGTACACCATGGAAGTCACGGATCGTTCGCGACCGTGCTAACCCGGCCCGACTCCTCCCCCCCGAGTCGGCCGTGGGGACGACCCCCGCTCTCCCCCCCGGCGGGGGTCGTCGCATGTCCGGATGGGTTTTCTCCTTCTTTCCGCGGCTCGGGTGCCGCTCTGAGGGCGGCCTCGGCCGCCCTTTCGCGATGCCCATGATCCGTCACTCTCTGTAGCGGCCGGGCTGCTCTGCGGATGTCGCACAGGGCGTCCGAAGGTGTCACCGGTATGGGTGACGGCGATATTCACAACCCCCGGGGTGTCCACAGTTTTCCACCAAGATCCACACGATTTCCCGGATCGCTGCACCGTGATTCCAGCGCATCCCGCACGTGACCGGTTCGAGGCCGGTTCCGATTGCCGGGGGGCGTTTGGCCGGTTTCTGTCGGCCGCTCAAAGGGAGGCCGCCTTGCCGGTTCTTCCCACGATTGGGAATCGCGGGGCCGCAGGGGTCGCGCGAGTCGAGCAGCGAAGGGGGATGGACACCGTGGCCGGAGCCGTCACACACGATCCACCGTCGGCCGCCGGAGGGCGGCAGGGCGGACCGCTGATCGTCACCGAGGACACCGGACTCCTCGACGACCTGCTGCGCCTGTGCGCGGCGGCGGGCGCCACACCCGAGGTGCATCACGGGGTGCCCGAGCGCAGAGGCAGCTGGGAGGCCGCGCCGCTGATCCTCGTGGGCGACGACGCCGCGCGGCGGGTCCGCGGGGCTGTGCGCCGCAAAGGAGTCGTCCTGGTCGGGCGGGACCAGGACGACTCCGGGGTGTGGCGGCGGGCCGTCGAGATCGGCGCGGAGCACGTCCTGATGCTGCCCGACGGCGAACAGTGGCTGGTCGACCGCATCGCCGACGTGGCCGAGGGCGTCGGCCGGCCCGCCCTCACCGTGGGGGTGCTCGGCGGCCGGGGCGGCGCCGGAGCGTCCACGCTCGCGTGCGCCCTCGCCGTCACCTCCGCGCGGGAGGGCCTGCGCACCCTTCTCGTGGACGCCGATCCGCTGGGTGGCGGACTCGACGTACTCCTCGGCGGTGAGACGGCCGAGGGGCTGCGCTGGCCCGCGTTCGCCTCCTCGCGCGGCCGGGTCGGCGGAGGCGCCCTGGAGGAGTCGCTGCCCGAGCTGCACGCGCTGCGGGTGCTGAGCTGGGACCGCGGCGACCGGATCGCCGTGCCGCCGCAGGCGGTGCGCGCGGTGCTGGCGGCGGCACGGCGCCGGGGCGGCACCGTCGTGGTCGACCTGCCGCGCCGCATCGACGACGGGGTCGCCGAGGTGCTCGGCCAGCTCGACATCGGTGTGCTCGTGGTGCCCGCCGAGCTGCGGGCGGTCGCGGCCGCCGGGCGGGTGGCGTCGGCGGTCGGCATGGTGCTGCGGGACCTGCGGGTGGCGGTGCGCGGGCCGTATCCGCCGGGCCTCGACGACCGGGAGGTCGCCCGGCTGCTCGGACTGCCCCTGGTCGGCGAGGTGCCGGTGGAAGCGGGGCTGTTCCGCCCGGACGGGGGCACGGCACCGCCGGGTGCCCGCCCGCGCGGACCGCTCGCCCGGTTCTGCAAGGAGTTCTGGGAGCGGGCGCTCCTCGAGGCGGGTGCGGCATGAGCACGCTGGCCGGACCGGAGGGCGTGGAACTGCTCGACGGGGTGCGGCGGTGGCTGGCCGAGAGCGGCGCCGAGCCGACCCCGGCACGCGTGGCGCAGGCACTGCGGGAGCAGGGCCGGGTGCTCGGGGACGCCGAGGTTCTGGGAGCGGCCTCGCGGCTGCGGTCCGAGCTGGTCGGCAGCGGGCCGCTGGAGCCGCTGCTGGCCGATCCGTCGGTGACGGACGTGCTGGTGTCGGGCCCGGACCGGATCTGGGTGGACCGCGGCGGCGGACTGGAGCTGACGTCCGTGCGGTTCGCCGACGCCGCGGCCGTACGACGGCTGGCCCAGCGTCTGGCCGCCGTGGCCGGACGCCGCCTGGACGACGCCCGGCCGTGGGTCGACGCCCGGCTGCCCGACGGGACCCGGCTGCACGCGGTGCTGCCGCCGGTGGCGGTGGACTGCGCCTGTCTGGCGCTGCGGGTGGTACGGCCGCGTGCCTTCACGCTGGAGGAGCTCGTCGCGGCGGGCACGGTGCCGCCGGGCGGCGACCGCGTGCTCCGCGCACTGCTCGATGCACGGCTGTCCTTCCTGGTCAGCGGCGGCACGGGCACCGGCAAGACGACGCTGCTGAGCGCCCTGCTGGGGCTCGCGGGGCCGGACGAGCGGATCGTCCTCGCCGAGGACTCGGCGGAACTGCGACCGGACCATCCGCACGTCGTGCGGCTGGAGACCAGACCCGCCAACCAGGAGGGCGCGGGCCTGGTCACCCTGGAGGACCTGGTGCGGCAGGCGCTGCGGATGCGGCCCGACCGGCTGGTCGTGGGCGAGGTGCGCGGACCCGAAGTGGTGCACCTGCTGGCCGCCTTGAACACCGGCCACGAGGGCGGCTGCGGGACGGTGCACGCCAACGCCGCCGCCCAGGTGCCGGCCCGGCTGGAGGCGCTCGGCACGGCCGCCGGGCTCGACCGGGCCGCGCTGCACAGCCAGGTGGCGGCCGCCCTCTCCGTGGTCCTGCACCTCGTGCGCGACCGGTCCGGGCGGCGGCGCATCGCCGAGGTGCACGTGCTGGAGCGGGACCCCTCGGGCCTGGTGCGGACGGTGCCGGCCCTGCGGTGGGGAGAGGCGGCCTTCGTGCGGGAGCGGGGCTGGGAGCGGCTGCGGGGGCTGCTCCGAGGTGAGGGGGACGGGCCAGGACGGGACGAGTGGGACCAGCGGGAGAAGTGGGCGATCGGGACAAGCGGGGCCTGCGAGGCCGCGGCGAAGGGGGCGGGTCATGACGGGGACCGCTGAGATGTTCCTGGGCGCGGCTGCGGCGTGCATGGGAGCGGTGGTGTGGCTGCTGGGCGAACGGGACTCGTCGGCGCGGCGGGCTCGACTGCTGCTCGCCGGTGGCGGAACCGTCGAGGGCGGGTCACGGCTCGGCCGGCGGTGGACGGCCCGGGCGCTGCAGCGGGTCCGCGGGCGGCTGCCGGCCGAGTGGTGGTCGGCGGTGGCCGGGCTGGTGCTGGCGGCGCTCGGGGCTTCAGTGCTGCCGATCGTGCTGGGGGCGGCCGGGGTGCCGCTGCTGCGCAGGGCCCGCCTGGCCGGCCGGGCACGGCGGGACCGGGAGTCGCGGGCCGACGCGGTGATCACGCTGTGCGGGGCACTGGCCGGGGAGGTGCGGGCCGGACGCCAGCCGGGCGAGGCACTGCTGCGGGCCGCCCGGGACTGCGAGGGCCTCGCGGACGCGCAGGCGACGGTCCTGGCGGCGGCGCGCTTCGGAGGTGACGTGCCGGAGGCGCTCGCGACGGCCGCACGGCAACCGGGTGCCGAAGGGCTGCGGGGACTCGCTGCGTGCTGGCGGGTGGCCGTGGACCAGGGCGCCGGACTCGCGGCCGGACTCGACCGGCTGGCCACCGCGCTGCGCGCCGAACGGGACCAACGCTCCGACCTGAGAGCGCAGTTGGCGGGCGCGCGAGCCACGGCGGTGATGCTCGCAGGGTTGCCGGCCCTGGGCCTCCTCATCGGCACCACCCTCGGCGCCGATCCCCTCCACGTCCTGCTGCACACACCGGCCGGCCTGGGCTGTCTCCTCGTCGGAGGTGTGCTGGAGGGCTCGGGGGTGTGGTGGGTGCTGCGGATCGTGCACGGGGCGCAGGGGGCGGTATGAGCGGGGAAGTTCTCCACAGGCTGGGGACGGCGACGGGGATCGCGCTCGGTCTCTGGTGGTGGGCGCGGTGGGTGCTCGACGCGCGGCACCGGCGGAGACTGCGGCGGCGGCTGGCGGAATTGTCGGTTCGGGAAGCGGCCGCCGCTCCTGGCCCGCGCCTGGCTTTGCGCGGAGTGCTGAGCACATGGCTGGCCCCTGTGGGCGTGGCCTGCGCCGCATGGGCGCTGGTCGGCGGCCTGACCGGTGTCGCCGTGGGTCTGGCCGGTGCGGTGGGGACCTGGCGGTGGCGACTGCGGCACCAGCCGGTGGCCGGGACGGACCCCAGTGCTCCCGACCTCGCCGAGACGGAACGGCAGTTGCCCCTCGCCGCCGACCTGCTGGCGGCCTGTATCGCAGCGGGCGCAGGACCGGTGGTCGCGGCGCAGGCGGTGGGTGACGCCCTGGGTGGTCCGGTGGGCGACGCCTTGGCCCGGGGTGCGGCGGAAGTACGGCTGGGCGGCGAACCAGGGGCCGCCTGGCAGAGGTTGGCCGGTCTGCCGGGGGCCGGAGGGCTGGCGCGGTTGCTGGAACGGGCCGATGTGTCCGGGCTGCCCGCAGCCGTGCCGGTCGCACGGCTCGCCGCGGAGGCGCGTGCCGACTGGGGCCGGGCCGCTACGGCCAGGGCCCGCCGGGCGGGAGTCATGGTCAGCGCACCGGTCGGGCTGTGCTTCCTGCCCGCGTTCATCGCGGTGGGGGTGCTGCCCGTGGTGATCGGGCTCGCGGGCGGGGTGCTCGGAGGGGGTGGTGGCTAGACGGGCACGGAGCGGATGCAGACGCAAGGACCTGACCAGGCAACAGAAGCGACCAAGCGACCAAGTGACAGAAGCCGACCAGCGACGCAAGCCAGTAAGCGACGGACGTGCGCGGGCGGCCAATCAAGTAAGCGACGGAAGCAAGCAAGCGGTACCGGACGGAAGTTCGGGCCTTATCCCACGGGGGTTGAGATGGTTCAGATGGTGCGGGCACGGCTGCGTGCCCTGGTGTGCGGGCTACGTGCGGCGCGGCGCGACGCGGGAATGGTCACCTCCGAGTACGCGACGGGGATCGTGGCGGCCGTGGCGTTCGCGGTGGTGCTCTACAAGGTCGTCACGAGCGGGGCGGTCAGTTCCGAGCTGCAGAGCATCGTGAAGGAAGCCCTCAATGCGCGCATGTGACCGGCGCGGGGACCGGGGGTTCGTGACGGCGGAGTCGGCCGTGGTGCTGCCCGTGCTGGTCATGTTCGCGATGGCGCTGGTGTGGGGGCTGCTGGTCGTGGCCGCGCAGATCCAGTGCGTGGACGCGGCGCGGACGGGCGCACGGGCGGCGGCCCGGCAGGACCCGCCCGGAGTGGTGGTGCGACTGGCCCGCGAGGCGGCACCACCCGGCGCGGAAGTGAGGGTGAGCCGGGACGCCGAGTACGTGCGGGTCGTCGTCGTGGCCGAGCCACCGGTGCTGCGCGGGCTGTCGTTCGCCGTGCGAGAGGAGGCCGTGGCGGCAGTGGAAGAGGCGGTGGGCACATGAGGGGCAACGGCGGTGGGCACATCGGGCGCCCCTCGCGCGGCTCCCCGGACCGGGGTTCGGCCACCGTCTGGAGCGTGGGGGCGATCGCCGTCCTGTGCGTGGTGTTCGGTGTCGTCCTCGGGCTCGGGCAGGCCGTCGTGGTCCGGCACCGGGCGGCGGGCGGAGCGGACCTCGCGGCACTGGCGGCGGCGGACCACTGGGTAGAGGGCGGTACGGCGGCCTGTGCCCGGGCGGGCCGGGTGGCCCGGGCACAGGGCGTGCGGCTGGTGCGGTGTGAGGTCGCCGGGGAGATCTCCGACGTGACGGCGACCGCGGGACGGGGGCCGTTCACGGCGGAGGTCAGGGCGAGGGCGGGTCCTCCGACGTCCCCGCGGGATCCTCCGGCGGTGCGTCCTGGGCCTCGGGCGGGTGCTCGGCCGTGACCTGGGACGGGTGCTCGGCCGTGACCTCGGGCGGGTGCTCTGCCGTGACCTTTGGCGGACGATCCGCCCTGGCCTCCGGCAGGTCCTCTGCCGTGACCTCCGGCGGACGATCCCCCCCGGCCTCCGGCGGGCGCACGGCCGTGACCTCCGGCGGACGCTCGCCCCTGGCCTCCGCCGGCTGCCTCGCTGCCCTCTCTGTCGGCTGCCCGGTTGCCCCCTCTGTCGGCAGTCCCGCCCTCTCTGTCGGCTGCCCGGTTGCCCCCTCTGCCGGCAGCCCCGCCCCCTTCGTCGGCCACCCCGCCGCCCCCTCGGCCGGCTCCTTCTCCTCCGGAGCCCCCTCCAGCAGCACCGTGAGCAGGCGCACCGCGCCCCTCTTGTGCAGCGGGTCGTTGCCGTTGCCACACTTGGGGGACTGGATGCAGGACGGGCAGCCGGCGTCGCACTCGCAGGAGGCGATGGCCTGGCGGGTGGCGGTCAGCCAGGTGCGGGCGGTGTGGAAGGCGCGCTCCGCGAAGCCCGCACCACCGGGATGGCCGTCGTAGACGAAGACGGTGGGCAGGAGCGTGTCGGGGTGCAGCGGGATCGACACGCCGCCGATGTCCCAGCGGTCGCAGGTCGCGAAGAGGGGCAGCAGGCCGATGGACGCGTGCTCGGCGGCGTGCAGGGAGCCCCCGAGGATCTCCGGGCCGATCCGGGCCCGGTCCAGCTGGTCCTCGGTGACGGTCCACCACACGGCCCGGGTGCGCAGCGTACGGGGAGGGAGGTCGAGCTTGGTCTCGCCCAGGACTTCACCCGTCATGAGCCGGCGGCGCAGGAAGGAGACGACCTGGTTGGTGACCTCGACCGACCCATAGCACAGGCGGCCGTCGCCCCAGGGAATCTCGATGTCGGTCTCCAGGACGGAGATGGTCGTCGTGTCGCGGGCGACGGTGGAGTAGGGCGGGGAGGCCTCTTCGACGAGGGCGACGGAGTCCTCGAGGTCCAGGGACCGTACGAGGTAGGTGCGGCCCTGGTGGAGGTGGACCGCCCCCTCGTGCACCGTCGAGTGCGCGGCGCCCGCGTCGACCGTGCCGAGCAGCCGGCCCGTGCCGGTCTCGACGACCTGGACCGGCCGTCCGCCCTCACCGCGGATGTCGGTCAGGTCGGCGGCGCGCTCCCGGCGGGTCCAGTGCCACGCCCTGGTGCGGCGGCGCAGCAGCTTCGCCGCCTCCAGCTGGGGCAGCAGGGCCTCGCCGGCCGGGCCGAACAGGTCGAGGTCCTCGTCCGTCAGCGGCAACTCGGCGGCGGCGGCGCACAGGTGCGGGGCCAGCACGTAGGGGTTGTCCGGGTCGAGGACGGTGGATTCGACGGGCTGGTCGAAGAGGGCCTCCGGGTGGTGGACGAGGAAGGTGTCCAGGGGGTCGTCGCGGGCGACCAGGACGGCGAGGGCGCCCTGCCCGGACCGCCCGGCGCGGCCGGCCTGCTGCCACAGGGAGGCGCGTGTGCCCGGGTAGCCGGCGATGACGACCGCGTCGAGGCCGGAGATGTCGATGCCGAGTTCGAGGGCGTTCGTCGCGGCGAGGCCCAGCAGTTCACCCGAATGCAGGGCGCGTTCGAGTGCGCGGCGTTCCTCCGGGAGATAGCCGCCCCGGTAGGCCGCGACACGCCGGGCCAGCGACCGGTCGACCTCGGCCAGCCGCTCCTGGGAGATGACGGAGATCAGCTCGGCGCCGCGTCGGGACCGGACGAAGGCGACCGAGCGCACGCCCTGCACCGTGAGGTCGGTCAGCAGGTCGGCGGCCTCGGCGGTGGCCGTGCGGCGGACGGGGGCCCCCTTCTCGCCGTGCAGCTCGGTCAGCGGCGGCTCCCAGAGGGCGAACACCAGTTCACCCCGGGGGGAGGCGTCGTCGGCGACTTCCACGACCGGCAGGCCGGTGAGGCGGCGGGCGGCCACCGCGGGCTCGGCGGCGGTCGCGGAGGCCAGCAGGAACACGGGTGAGGCGCCGTAGCGGGCGCACAGGCGACGCAGGCGGCGCAGCACCTGCGCGACGTGGGAGCCGAAGACGCCGCGGTAGGTGTGGCACTCGTCGATGACGACGTACCTCAGCGACTTCAGGAAGGAGGACCAGCGGGGGTGGGACGGCAGGATGCCGCGGTGCAGCATGTCCGGGTTGGTCAGCACGTAGTTCGCGTACTGGCGGATCCATTCGCGTTCCTCGAACGGAGTGTCGCCGTCGTACACGGCGGCGCGCACCGAATGGCCCAACGGATGTGAAAGTTCCTTCACGGAGCGGCACTGGTCCGCCGCGAGGGCTTTGGTGGGAGCCAGGTAGAGGGTGGTCGCGCCGCGGCCGTTCGGTGCCTCGGCACCGTCCAGGAGGGCCGACAGCACGGGCACGAGGTAGGCCAGGGACTTGCCGGAGGCCGTGCCGGTGGCGACGACGACCGAGTCGCCGTCCAGGGCGTGCTCCGCCGCCCGGGCCTGGTGGGCCCAGGGGTGCTCGATCCCCGCGGCCCGCACGGCCGCGACGACCTCCGCGCGGATCCGGTCCGGCCAGACGGCATGCCGACCGGCACGCGGGGGCAAGTGCTCCGTATGAGTAATGCGCGAAGCCCTGCCCGGACCGGACGCGAGCCGGTCCAGGACCGCGCTCGGCGCGGGCCGGGAGGCGGGGTCCGTCGGGGTTCGATCGGATCGGTGATTCTTGGCCATCGGCACCGAGTGTGTCACTGGCGTGACGGACAATGGGGCCAAGGCGTCGTGCACGCCTGCCGGTAAGTGATTGAATGCCATCGCGGCTGGCGAAGCGTCCAAGGGCTGAAGCCGAGATGCCCCAAGGGCGACCGCTCGATAGCAAGGTGCTGGAGGATCCGTGGACCTGTCCCTGTCGACCGAGACCATGGGCGATCGCACGATCGTCAGGGTCGGTGGCGAAATCGACGTATATACCGCGCCCAAGTTGCGCGAGCAGTTGGTCGAGCTGGTGAACGACGGCAGTTTCCACCTTGTCGTCGACATGGAGGGCGTGGACTTCCTCGACTCCACCGGGCTCGGCGTACTGGTCGGCGGCCTGAAGCGCGTGCGAGCCCATGAGGGCTCCCTGCGCCTGGTCTGCAACCAGGAGCGCATTCTGAAGATCTTCCGCATCACCGGCCTCACCAAGGTGTTCCCGATTCACACCTCGGTCGAGGAAGCGGTTGCGGCCACCGACTGAGACCGGACCCGGGCCGTGGGCCCGGGCCGGCCGCAGTGCGGCACGAGTTCGGCAGAAGTGAACACCGAGGGGGCCCGGGCTTTCGGCGGCCCGGAGCCCCTCGACAGCACGCCCGTAGTTGCGAGGGGGATGCATGGCCACCGTTGAGCTCCGCTTCAGCGCGCTGCCCGAGCATGTCAGGACCGCCCGGCTGGTGGCGGCGGCGGTGGCGCGCAGGGCCGGAGTGGACGAGGCCGTCCTCGACGAGGTCAGGCTCGCGGTCGGCGAGGCCTGCACCCGGGCCGTCGGACTGCACCAGACCGGCGGGATCTCCGCGCCGGTGAAGGTGCTGCTGATCGAGGAGGAGAAGCAGTTCTCCATCGAGGTCGGCGACGAGGCCCCGCACGCGGTGCCCGGCGATCGCGCCGGAGGAGGCGACCCCGACTCGGAGGCCGAGGAGGACGAGATGGGCCTCGCCGTCATCAGCGGCCTCGTCGACGACGTGGAGGTCAGCGCGGGCGAGCACGGCGGATCGATCAAGATGACGTGGCCCACCACGCCTCCGCCGACGATCCTGGTCTGATCCGGCCACCGCGCACACCGGTCTCACCCGAAGGGCCCCACCCGTGGGGCCCTTCGTCATGTGCGGGTGTCAGTGCTCGCCTTTACAGTAGTTCCTGTGCCGTTCATCGCGTGAATTCGTTCACGATCATTCGCGTGCTCCACGGTCGCGTCAGAATGCTTTCAGGGCATTACTTCAGCAGGCTAATTCCGTTTATCGCGCTCTGTTTTGATCAGGTTCCGGTACCTACAATCCCGTCCACATCTTGAGCTCAGCCCAAGCGTCAAGGAGGACGAATGGCGGGGCTTTCTCTCTCACAACAGTCGGGCCATCCCACAGATCTCGCAGCCGCCGTACTGACCGATGGCAACCGCGTCCTCGTCGTGGTCATCGCGGTCGTGGCACTGGCGGCACTAGCGGTCGCGGGCGTCCTGGTGCGCCAGGTACTCGCGGCCGGTGAGGGCACCGACAGCATGAAGAAGATCGCGGCCGCGGTCCAGGAAGGCGCCAACGCCTATCTGGCCCGCCAGCTGCGCACGCTCGGCGTATTCGCCGTGGTCGTGTTCTTCCTGCTCATGCTGCTGCCCGCGGACGACTGGAATCAGCGGGCCGGACGGTCGGTGTTCTTCCTGATCGGAGCGGCGTTCTCGGCGGCCACCGGCTATATCGGCATGTGGCTCGCCGTGCGCAGCAATGTGCGGGTCGCCGCGGCGGCGCGCGAGGCCACTCCGGCGGCGGGCGAGCCGGAAAAGGATCTGACCGCCGTCTCGCACAAAGCGATGAAGATCGCATTTCGCACGGGCGGCGTGGTCGGCATGTTCACGGTGGGCCTCGGCCTGCTGGGCGCGGCCTGCGTGGTGCTGGTGTACGCGGCCGACGCGCCGAAGGTGCTGGAGGGCTTCGGTCTCGGCGCCGCCCTGATCGCCATGTTCATGAGGGTCGGCGGCGGCATCTTCACCAAGGCCGCCGACGTCGGCGCCGACCTGGTCGGCAAGGTCGAGCAGGGCATTCCGGAGGACGACCCGCGCAATGCCGCGACCATCGCCGACAACGTGGGCGACAACGTCGGCGACTGCGCGGGCATGGCGGCCGACCTCTTCGAGTCGTACGCCGTGACGCTGGTGGCCGCGCTGATCCTGGGCTCGGCGGCGTTCGGCGATGCCGGGCTCGGCTTCCCGCTGCTGGTGCCGGCCATCGGTGTGCTCACGGCGATGATCGGCATCTTCGCGGTGGCGCCCCGGCGGTCCGACCGCAGCGGGATGAGCGCCATCAACCGAGGGTTCTTCATCTCCGCGGTGATCTCGCTCGTGCTGGTGGCCGTGGCCGTCTTCGTCTACCTGCCGGGCAGGTACTCGGAGCTGGACGGCGTCACCGACGCCGCGATCCAGGGCAAGGACGGCGACCCGCGGATCCTCGCGCTCGTCGCCGTGGCCATCGGCATCGTGCTGGCCGCCCTGATCCAGCAGTTGACCGGCTACTTCACGGAGACCAACCGCCGCCCCGTGCGCGACATCGGCAAGACCTCGCTCACCGGCCCGGCCACCGTCGTCCTCGCCGGTATCTCCGTCGGTCTGGAATCGGCCGTCTACACCGCCCTGCTGATCGGACTCGGGGTGTACGGGGCGTTCCTGCTCGGCGGCACGTCGATCATGCTCGCGCTGTTCGCGGTGGCGCTGGCCGGCACCGGCCTGCTCACCACGGTCGGTGTGATCGTCGCGATGGACACCTTCGGGCCGGTCTCCGACAACGCGCAGGGCATCGCGGAGATGTCCGGCGACGTCGAGGGCGCGGGCGCGCAGGTGCTCACCAACCTGGACGCGGTCGGCAACACCACCAAGGCGATCACCAAGGGCATCGCGATCGCCACGGCCGTGCTCGCGGCGGCGGCACTGTTCGGGTCGTACCGCGACGCGATCATCACCGGCGCGCGGGACGTGGGCGAGAAGCTCAGCGGCGAGGGTGCGCCGATGAGTCTAATGATGGACATCTCGCAGCCCAACAACCTCGTGGGCCTCATCGCGGGCGCGGCGGTCGTCTTCCTCTTCTCGGGGCTGGCGATCAACGCCGTGTCGCGGTCGGCGGGTTCCGTGGTCTTCGAGGTGCGGCGGCAGTTCCGCGAGAAGCCCGGGATCATGGACTACACCGAGAAACCGGAGTACGGCAAGGTCGTCGACATCTGCACGAAGGACGCGCTCCGGGAGCTCGCCACCCCGGGTCTGCTGGCCGTGATGGCGCCCATCTTCATCGGGTTCACGCTCGGTGTAGGGCCGCTGGGCGCGTTCCTGGCGGGCGCTATCGGCGCGGGCACGCTGATGGCGGTGTTCCTCGCCAACTCCGGCGGTGCCTGGGACAACGCCAAGAAGCTCGTCGAGGACGGACACCACGGCGGCAAGGGCAGTGAGGCGCACGCGGCGACCGTGATCGGCGACACCGTCGGCGACCCCTTCAAGGACACCGCCGGTCCGGCGATCAACCCGCTGCTGAAGGTCATGAACCTGGTCTCGCTGCTCATCGCGCCCGCGGTGATCAAGTTCTCCTACGGGCCGGACAAGAGCGTCGGCATGCGGATCCTGATCGCGGTCCTCGCGTTCCTGGTGATCGTCGGGGCGGTCTACGTGTCAAAGCGGCGCGGAATCGCCATGGGTGACGAAGGCAACGCCGAACCGAAGCCCAAGTCGGCCGATCCGGCGGTGGTTTCGTAGGGAGGGTTGCGGAGCCCCAGCTCAAGGTGCGGGCGGGCGGTGCGCGTTGGCGCGTCGCCCGCCCGCTCTGTGCGGTGGACGATCACGCGTGAGCCTTCTCTCTCTTGGTGCAAAAGGTTACAAAAAGGTCTTAATGAGCGTTCGGCGTGCGGCTGCCGTGCATCTGGCGTGTAAGTTCCGGGGCCGAGAGCCATGGAAGGGACCAAACCGGTGAACAAGAAGCTCGCGGCCGCACTGTCCGGCGGTGCGGTACTGGTACTGGCGCTGTCCGGCTGCGGAGGCGACGACGGCAACGACAAGCTGGACTCCTGGGCCAAGCAGGTCTGCGACGCCGTGCAGCCGCAGGCGAGGAAGATCGAGTCGGCCAATGCCGCGATCCAGAAGGAGACCTCCGACAACAGCACGCCGGAGGAGGTCCAGAAGACCGACGCGCAGGCCTTCCAGGACATGTCCGACGCCTACAAGGCGATCGGGGCCGCGGTGGACAAGGCCGGGGCGCCGGACGTCGAGAACGGTGAGAAGAAGCAGCAGGACGCGGTCAAGGAGCTCAACTCGATCTCCGCGTCCTACGC
The DNA here is from genome assembly GCF_056432865.1 of Streptomyces sp. NPDC044921. NCBI lineage: Bacteria > Bacillati > Actinomycetota > Actinomycetes > Kitasatosporales > Streptomycetaceae > Streptomyces > Streptomyces sp. NPDC044921. The sequence goes on along the minus strand of NZ_JBWKIF010000006.1, from coordinate 109,279 downwards.
CTCCCTGAAGAAGCAGGTCGACGGTCTGGACACGAAGGACCAGGGCAAGTTCGCCGACGGCCTCAAGGACATCGCCACCGAGCTCGACAAGCTGAGCAAGAGCGGGAACGACGCCCTGCGGAACCTGGAGGAGGGCGAGGTCGGCCAGGCGATGGCCCGGCAGCCGAGCTGCAAGGCGGCCACGGCGTCGGCGGATGCGACGCAGAGCTGAGCCACCGAGCGGGCCGGCGGGGCCCCGCTGACGGGACCAGGGGTGACGGGCCGCGTCCCGCTCCGGCACGGGCGCGTGCGATGCCGTCCCCGGCCGCCACAATGGGGACGTGAGTAACGCCAGCCAGTCTCCCCTGCCCCCGCTGCCCGCCTCCGACCGCCCCGATGTCGCCGCGCGGCTCCGGGACGCCCTGCTCGGGGCCTCCTTCACCGCCGACGGCCTGCTCGAACTGCTCGGCGCCCCCGCGTACGCGGCGCTCGCCCGGAGCGAGACCGTGCCCGCGCTGCGGGCCACCCGCGGGGACACGCCGCTGGAACTGCTCGTCCGGCTGTTCCTGCTGCAGCAGCCCGTGCCGCACGCGCGCGTGGCGGACGTGCTGCCCGTCGAGGCGTGCCTGGAGGGCGGCTGGCTCGCCCGCTCCGGCGGGGACGGGCTCGCCGCCACGGTGGACGTCCGGCCCTACGGCGGGCCCGACGGCGAGGACTGGTTCATCGTCTCGGACCTGGGCTGCGCGGTCGGGGGCGCCGGCGGGATCGGCCGCCGGGACGAGGGCGTCGTCCTGGGAGTCGGCGGCGCCTCCACCACCCTCGCCGGCATCACCGTCCGTACGCCCGTCGCCTCCGCGCTCGACCTCGGCACCGGCTCGGGCATCCAGGCCCTGCACGCCGCCCGGCACGCCACGCGGGTGACCGCGACGGACCTCAACCCGCGCGCGCTGCACATCACCGCCCTGACGCTGGCGCTGTCCGGGGCCCCGGACGCCGATCTGCGCGAGGGCTCCCTCTTCGAGCCGGTGCGGGACGACGAGACCTTCGACCTGATCGTCTCCAACCCGCCGTTCGTGATCTCCCCCGGCGCCCGGCTCACCTACCGCGACGGCGGCATGGGCGGGGACGATCTGTGCCGCACGCTCGTTCAGGAGGCAGGGGAGCGGCTGAACGAGGGCGGGTTCGCGCAGTTCCTCGCCAACTGGCAGCACGTGGAAGGGGAGGACTGGCAGGACAGGCTCAGGTCATGGGTGCCCCGCGGCTGTGACGCGTGGATCGTGCAGCGCGAGGTGCAGGACGTCAATCAGTACGCCGAGCTGTGGCTGCGGGACGCGGGCGACCACCGCGGAGACGTGGCGGAGTACCAGGCGCGGTACGACGCATGGCTCGACGAGTTCGAGGCGCGCAAGGTGAGGGCCGTCGGCTTCGGCTGGATCACCCTGCGCAGGACGGGCGCGGCCGTGCCGTCCATCACGGTGGAGGAGTGGCCGCACCCGGTCGAGCAGCCCCTCGGAGACACCATCCGTGACCACTTCGACCGGCTCGACCACCTGCGCGCGCACGACGACGCCGCCCTGCTGGAGGGGCGCTTCCGGCTGGCCGCCGAGGTCGTGCAGGAGCAGGTCGGGCTGCCGGGCGCCGAGGACCCCGAGCACCTCGTGCTGCGCCAGAACCGCGGCATGCGCCGGGCCACCCGGGTCGACACGGTCGGCGCGGGCTTCGCGGGCGTGTGCGACGGCACCATGAGCGCGGGCCGGATCCTCGACGCCATCGCCCAGCTGATCGGCGAGGACCCGGTGCTGCTGCGCGACCGCACGCCGGCGCAGATCCGGCTGCTGGTGGAGCAGGGGTTCCTGGAGCCGGTGCGCTGAGCGGGGCGGGGAGGGCGGTGGGTGCGCAGTGCGGCCGTCCGCCCGAAGGACCGCTCGCCGCCCTTCCCCGCTCGCCGCCCTTCCCCGTTCACCCGCCCTTTTCCGCCGCCCCGCGGCACAGGACCGCCAACAAATTCGAGTCGATTTGGACACCTCGCCCGGAACGGGTCCTGAAGGGCCGGACGCCCCCGATCCGCGGCCGTGTCGTCCTGGCGTTCACCTCGGGTTCGCCTCCCCGCAGCCCGCGCGTGTCAGCCTCCCGTGGCTGGGACCGTTCGGACAGGGGAAAAGGGGCGCGGCGAGCCATGGAGAGCGAACCGGCGATCTTCACGGGAACGGTGTTCTCCCTGTTCGGAGGGGGGCTGCTGGCGTGGACCGTGACGCGCGTGCGCCAACACCTGCCCGTCGCCGACGGGGTGCGGCCGGTGGCGTCGGCGACCGTCGCGGGCGTCGTCGCGGTGCTCGCCCTGGCGGTCGGAACGTGGTGCTTCACGCGCCTGTGAGACCCGCTCCGGGGGGCCGCCCGCGGGTAACCGGGAGGTTGCGCTCCGCACAGGGCCGGTCCTGGTCCGGGCAGTCCGGGCGGCAGGAATGGTGGTAGTCGGGTTACCGTTCGAGTGGCCGTTGCGGGCTTTTCCCGTTTGACACGGGGGCGGGCTGTACCGTCACACTCCGCAGCGTCAGCACGTACCCAGCCCCGGTGAGCGACTCCGGGGAGGCCCCAGCGTCGACCGGAGAGAAGAGCGAAGTTGTCCCCGACCAGCGAGACCGCGAAGGGCGGCCGCCGACTCGTCATCGTCGAGTCGCCTGCCAAGGCGAAGACGATCAAGGGCTATCTCGGGCCCGGATACACCGTCGAGGCGAGCGTCGGGCACATCCGCGACCTTCCCAACGGCGCCGCCGAGGTGCCCGAGAAGTACACCGGCGAGGTCCGCCGCCTCGGTGTGGACGTCGAACATGACTTCCAGCCGATCTATGTGGTCAACGCCGACAAGAAGGCACAGGTCAAGAAGCTCAAGGACCTGCTGAAGGAATCGGACGAGCTCTTCCTCGCCACCGATGAGGACCGCGAGGGCGAGGCCATCGCCTGGCACCTCCAGGAGGTGCTCAAGCCCAAGGTCCCGGTCAAGCGGATGGTCTTCCACGAGATCACCAAGGCCGCGATCCAGGCCGCCGTGGCCAACCCGCGCCAGCTCAACCAGAAGCTCGTCGACGCCCAGGAGACCCGCCGCATCCTCGACCGCCTCTACGGCTACGAGGTCTCGCCGGTCCTGTGGAAGAAGGTCATGCCGCGGCTGTCCGCGGGCCGTGTCCAGTCGGTCGCCACCCGTCTCGTCGTCGAGCGGGAACGCGAGCGCATCGCCTTTCGTTCGGCTGAGTACTGGGACCTGACGGGCACCTTCGCGACCGGCCGCGCCGGAGACCCGTCGGACCCGTCGTCGCTGGTCGCGCGCCTGCAGACCGTCGACGGCAGGCGGGTCGCGCAGGGCCGCGACTTCGACTCCCTGGGACAACTGAAGAGCGCGAACACCCTCCACCTCGACGAGGCGAACGCCCGCGCCCTCGCCGCCGCCCTGGAGCAGACGCGGTTCGCCGTCCGCTCGGTGGAGTCCAAGCCCTACCGCCGCTCGCCGTACGCCCCGTTCCGTACGACGACGCTGCAGCAGGAGGCCAGCCGCAAGCTCGGCTTCGGCGCGAAGGCCACCATGCAGGTCGCGCAGAAGCTGTACGAGAACGGCTACATCACGTACATGCGTACGGACTCCACGACCCTGAGCGACACGGCGGTCGCCGCCGCCCGCGCCCAGGTCACGCAGCTGTACGGCGCCGACTACCTGCCGCCGCAGCCGAGGACGTACGCCGGGAAGGTCAAGAACGCGCAGGAGGCCCACGAGGCGATCCGCCCCTCGGGCGACCGCTTCCGCACCCCTGCCGAGACCGGACTGACCGGCGACCAGTTCAAGCTCTACGAGCTGATCTGGAAGCGGACCGTCGCCTCCCAGATGAAGGACGCGACCGGCAACAGCGTCACGGTGAAGATCGGCGGCACCGCCTCCGACGGCCGGGACGTCGAGTTCAGCGCCTCCGGCAAGACGATCACCTTCCACGGCTTCCTGAAGGCCTACGTGGAGGGCGCCGACGACCCGAACGCCGAGCTGGACGACCGCGAGCGCCGCCTGCCCCAGGTCTCCGAGGGCGACCCCCTCAGCGCCGAGGAGATCACGGTCGACGGGCACGCCACCAAGCCCCCGGCCCGCTACACCGAGGCCTCCCTGGTCAAGGAGCTGGAAGAGCGCGAGATCGGCCGCCCCTCGACGTACGCGTCGATCATCGGCACGATCCTGGACCGCGGCTACGTGTTCAAGAAGGGCACGGCCCTGGTGCCGTCCTTCCTGTCCTTCGCCGTCGTCAACCTCCTGGAGAAGCACTTCGGGCGGCTCGTCGACTACGACTTCACCGCCAAGATGGAGGACGACCTCGACCGCATCGCCCGCGGCGAGGCCCAGTCCGTGCCGTGGCTGAAGCGGTTCTACTTCGGTGAGGGCACCGTCGGCGGCGCCGCCGCCGACGCGGGCAACGGCGACGGGGACCACCTCGGCGGCCTGAAGGAACTGGTCACCGACCTGGGCGCGATCGACGCGCGTGAGGTCTCCTCGTTCCCCGTGGGCAACGACATCGTGCTGCGCGTCGGGCGCTACGGGCCGTACATCGAGCGCGGCGAGAAGGACACCGAGCAGCACCAGCGCGCCGACATCCCGGCCGACCTCGCGCCGGACGAGCTGACCGTGGAGCTGGCCGAGGAGCTGCTGGCCAAGCCCAGCGGCGACTTCGAACTGGGCACCGACCCGGCCACGGGCCACACGATCGTCGCCAAGGACGGCCGCTACGGCCCGTACGTGACGGAGATCCTGCCCGAGGGCACCCCGAAGACCGGCAAGAACGCGGTCAAGCCGCGCACGGCGTCGCTGTTCAAGTCGATGTCCCTGGACACGGTCACCCTCGACGACGCCCTGAAGCTGATGTCGCTGCCGCGCGTGGTCGGCACGGACGCCGAGGGCCAGGAGATCACCGCGCAGAACGGCCGCTACGGCCCGTACCTGAAGAAGGGGACGGACTCGCGGTCGCTCCAGTCGGAGGAGCAGCTCTTCACGATCACGCTGGAGGAGGCGCTGGCGATCTACGCCCAGCCCAAGCAGCGCGGCCGGGCGGCGGCCAAGCCCCCGCTGAAGGAGCTGGGCACCGACCCGGTCAGCGAGAAGCCGGTCGTCGTCAAGGACGGCCGCTTCGGCCCGTACGTCACCGACGGGGAGACCAACGCGACCCTGCGCTCCGGCGACAGCGTCGAGACGATCACCCCGGAGCGCGGCTTCGAGCTGCTCGCCGAGAAGCGTGCCAAGAGCCCGGCGAAGAAGACCGCCAAGAAGGCGGCCAAGAAGGCGCCGGCCAAGAAGACCACGACGGCGAAGAAGACGACGGCCAAGAAGACCGCGGCGAAGAAGACCACGACCGCGAAGAAGACCACCGCCGCGAAGAAGACGGCCGCCAAGACGGCGACCGCCGCGAAGTCGGCGGAGGACTGAGGCCGTCAGGCTCCCGGGCGGCCCTCGCGGCCGAGGTCCGGATCTTCGCCCGGGGTTCGGAAAGCGAACGCCCCGGCAACACTTCGGTGTCGGGGCGTGCGCATGCCAGACCGGGCATGCCAGGGTGCCGGTGGCTGCCGATAGGCTGAACGCATGACGCGAGCCGAGCATCCAACGGCCCCTCAGCCGGCCCCCGACGACGCCCTGGTCGCGGACTCCCGCGAGCGCGCCGTCCGCGCCCTGCTGCGCCGCCCGCAGCTGAAGCGGTTGTGGAGTGCGCAGCTCGTGGGCGGTGTGGGGGACACCCTCGCCCTCCTCGTCCTGGTCCTGCTCGTCCTCCAGGCGGCTGTCGCCGAGGCCTCCTTCGGGGGCGGCTACCGGGGCGTGGCGTTCGCAGTGGCGACCGTTTTCGGGGTGCGCGTCCTCGCCACACTGCTGTTCGGCGCCGTGCTCCTCGGTCCGCTCACCGCGCTCACCGCCCAGGGCGGCCCGCTCGACCGCCGCTGGACCATGGTCGGCGCGGACGGGCTGCGCGCCGCGCTGCTGATCGTCGCGCCGCTGTGGATCGACTGGACACCCGAGGACGCGCTGGCCGTCCTCCTCGTCACGGCCTTCGTGACGGGGGTCGCCGAGCGGTTCTGGACGGTGTGCCGGGAGAGCGCGGCCCCCGCGCTGCTGCCCGCCCCGCCCCCCGAGGGCGCGACCGTCCGGCCGCTGCCCGACCACATGGACGCCCTGCGCCGGCTCTCGCTGCGCACCGGTTTCGTGGCGATCCCGCTCGCGGCCGTCGTGCTCGTTGCCGCGGCTCTCTTCAACAACCTGCTGGGCGCCGGCATCGACTGGTTCGCCCAGCACCAGGCGGCCCTCGCCTCCTATGTGGCGGCCGGCCTGTTCGCCGCGTCCCTGTCCGTGCTGACGTTCCTGGAGCTGCCCGCCACGCGCACCCCGCGCGCCCGGTCCCCGCTCGAGGGCCTGCGCCGCCCGAAGACCGGCACCGGCACCGACAAGGGCCGCACCGGCGCCACGCCGCTGCTGGTCCTGGCCTGCGCGGCCGTCGCCGCCGCGGTGTCCGCCGCCGTCGCCGTGGCCGTACTGCACGCCAAGGACCTGGGCGGCGGTCCGGTGCTCTACGGGCTGTTCGTGGGCGCGCTGACCGGCGGTGTCGTGATCGGCATCCGCACGGCGCCCGCGCTGCTGCCCACCCTGTCGCGCCGCCGGATGCTCGCGCTGGCGATCGCCTTCACCGGCCTCGCGCTGCTGGCCGCCGGGCTGGTCCCGGACGTCACCACGGTGCTGCTGATCCTCACCCTGTCCGGCGTCGGCGCGGGCATGGCCGCCAACATCGGGCACACCCTGCTCGACCAGGAGACCGAGGAGTACCGGCGGCCCCGAACCACGGAGCACCTGCACGCGGTCGTCCGCGTGTGCGTGGCGCTCGCCGCGGTGACCGCCCCGCTGGTGGCGGCGGGCATCGGACCGCACCGGCTGGAGAGCGGCAAGTTCGTCTTCGCGCACGGCGGCGCCGCCTTCACGCTGATGCTGGCCGGCGCGCTGCTGCTGCCGGTCGCGGTGCTGGTGCTGGCCAAGGTCGACGACCGTTCCGGTGTGCCGCTGCGCCAGGACCTCAAGGACGCGCTGCTCGGCGGCGACGACCCGGATCAGGCGCCCGCCGCGACCGGCTTCTTCATCGCCCTGGAGGGCGGCGACGGCGCGGGCAAGTCCACGCAGGCCGAGGCGCTCGCCGAGTGGATCCGCGCCAAGGGCCACGAGGTCGTGCTGACGCGCGAGCCGGGCGCGACGCCGGTGGGCAAGCGCCTGCGGTCCATCCTGCTCGACGTGTCCAGCGCGGGTCTGTCGCACCGCGCGGAGGCCCTGCTGTACGCGGCCGACCGGGCCGAGCACATCGACACCGTCGTACGGCCCGCCCTGGAGCGCGGCGCGGTCGTCATCTCCGACCGGTACATCGACTCCTCCGTGGCCTACCAGGGAGCGGGCCGCGACCTGTCGCCGACCGAGATCGCCCGCATCAACCGCTGGGCGACGAACGGACTCGTGCCGCATCTGACCGTGCTGCTGGACGTCGCGCCGGAGACGGCGCGCGAGCGGTTCACCGAGGCGCCCGACCGGCTGGAGTCGGAGCCCGCCGAGTTCCACGCGCGCGTGCGGGCCGGTTTCCTCACTCTGGCCGCGGCCGACGCCGGGCGGTACCTGGTGGTGGACGCCGGGCAGGAGCCCGAGGCCGTCACGACCGTCATCCGGCACCGGCTCGACCAGGTGCTGCCGCTGTCCGAGGCCGAGATCCAGGCCCGCGAGGAGGCCCGCAGGAAGGCCGAGGAGGAGGCCCGCCGCAAGGCCGAGGAGGAGGCCGCCCGCAAGGCCGAGGAGGAGCGCCTGGAGCGCGAGCGCCAGGAGCAGCTGGCCAAGCTGCGCGCCGAGGAGGAGGAGCGCAAGCGCCGCGAGCTGGAGGAGGCGCAGCGGCGCGAGGCCGAACGGCAGGCGGAGGAGGCCCGGCGCCGCGCCGAGGAGGCGCGGAAGAAGGCCGAGGAGGAGCGTGCGCGGCTCCTGGCGGAGGAGAAGGCCCGCGCCGAGGAGGAGGCCCGCCGCAAGGCCGAGGAGGAGCGGCGCCGCAGGCAGGCCGAGGAGGAGGCCCGGCTGCGTGCCGAGGCGGAGGCGCTCCGCCTGGAGAAGCAGCGCAAGGCCGAGGAGGCCCTGCTGCGCGCCGAGGAGGCGCGCCGGCTCGCGGAGGCGGCGGCGGCCGCGGCCGAGGCCGGGCCGAAGATGTCCCTGCCCAAGGGTCCCGCGCCGGAGCGCCCTTCCGGTCCGGCGGCGGGCCGGGACGCGGCGACCGTGCCGACGCCCGTGGTGACACCGGGCGGTTCGGCCGACGACACGACCGTGCTGCGTCCCGTGCGGGACGAGGAGCGGGGCCGGGGACGGACCTCCGGCGAGTCCGATGCCGAGGTGACGGCAGAGCTGCCGAAGCCGCCGGTTCCGCCGGGCGCCGGGGAGCGGACGGAGGTGCTGCCGCCGGTCCCCTCCGGGTCCGGGGCGGAGCCTCACGTGGCCCGCGGGGCAGATGAGGCCCAGGAGACCCGGGCACCCTCGGGTGCGTCGGACGAGACGGCCGTGCTGCCGCCCGTCCGCCCACAGGACGCCGAGGAGACGGCGGTGCTTCCCCCTGTCCGCTCCGGTGACGGCAAGGAGACGGCGGTGCTGCCGCCCGCCCGCCCCGGCGATGCCGAGGAGACGGCGGTGCTGCCCCCCGTACGCGGCGACGGACCGGCGGACCGGGTGCCGCCCGGCTACTTCCGGGACGACGCCCCGGCCGCCCGGCCCGACGGCACGGAGGACCGTACGCGGGAGCTGCCCCAGGTCGACGCCGAGGGGGCGCCGCGCCGCCGGTCCGACTGGGCCGAGGAGACGCCGCTGGACGACCTGCCGTCGCTGGCGGACGAACTGCTCGGGCCGCACGACGACGAGCCCGGTGAGGGCCGGGGACGCCGGGGCGGGGGCGGCCGGGGCCGCTGAGGCCTCCGGCGGTCCGGCCGGCGCGGGGAGCCGGGGCCGACCCGTGGGAGACGTCCCGGGCCGGCCTGCGGCCACGCCCCTCCGGTGCGGTGACCAGCCGTTACCGGGGGGCTGACCAGCCGGTTCCGGGCGGCCGACCAGCCGGTTCCGGGCAGGTGCCTTTCCGCCCTCGCGCCGGGGCGTCGTCCGGCACGCGGGACCGGACGTCAGGCGTTGTCAGTGGTCGCCCGCACAATGGATCCCGCAACGCAGACGTGACGGAAGGGCGGCGTGACCCATGACCGTGTGGGACGACCTCGTCGGGCAGGAGAGGGTGACCGAGCAGCTGGCCGCTGCCGCCCGGGACGCCGACGCCCTGGTCACCGCGGCCGCCGCCGACGCGCCGCCGCCCGAGGCGTCCAAGATGACGCACGCCTGGCTGTTCACGGGCCCGCCGGGAGCCGGGCGCAACCAGGCCGCGCGGGCGTTCGCGGCGGCCCTGCAGTGCGTCAGCCCCGACCGCGCGCTCGGCGGCGCCCCGGGCTGCGGCTTCTGCGACGGCTGCCACACGGCCCTGGTGGGCACGCACGCCGACGTCACCACCGTCGCCGCGGTCGGCACGCAGATCCTCGCCGACGACATGCGGGACACGGTCCGCAAGTCCTTCACCTCCCCGGCGAACGGCCGTTGGCAGATCATCCTCGTCGAGGACGCCGAGCGGCTGAACGAGAAGTCGGCCAACGCCGTCCTCAAGGCCGTCGAGGAGCCGGCCCCGCGCACGGTCTGGCTGCTGTGCGCGCCCTCCATCGAGGACGTCCTGCCGACGATCCGCTCCCGCTGCCGCCACCTGAACCTGAGCACGCCGTCGGTCGACGCCGTCGCCGACATGCTGGTGCGCCGCGAGGGCATCGAGCCGGCCGTCGCCGCCGCGGCGGCCCGGGCGACGCAGGGCCACGTCGACCGGGCGCGCCGGCTGGCCACCGACCCGGCCGCGCGGGAGCGCCGCGCCGCCGTGCTGCGCCTGCCGTTGCGCGTCGAGGAGATCGGTGGCGCGCTCCGGGCCGCCCAGGAGCTCGTGGACGCGGCCGCCGAGGACGCCAAGCAACTGGCCGAGGAGGTCGACGGCAAGGAGACCGAGGAGCTGAAGACCGCCCTCGGCGCGGCCCAGGGCGGCCGCATGCCACGCGGCACGGCCGGTGTGATGAAGGACCTGGAGGACAAGCAGAAGCGCCGCCGGACGCGCACGCAGCGCGACAGTCTCGATCTCGCCCTGACCGACCTGACGGCGTTCTACCGGGACGTCCTCGCCCTCCAGCTCGGCTCGCGCGTGGCCATCGCCAACGCGGACATGGAGGAGGCCTTGGAGCGCCTCGCCCGCAGCAGCTCCCCGGAGGCCACGCTGCGCCGCATCGAGGCGATCGGCGCCTGCCGCGACGCCCTCGACCGCAACGTCACGCCGCTGCTGGCCGTGGAGGCGATGACGATGGCGCTCAGAGCGGGCTGAAGGGCAGAGCGGGCTGAGAGGGCGGACGGGCACCCGCCGACGCCCGGGGCGGGAGTGCGATTGACGGCGTAACTCGTACGGGGCACGACACGCACGCACGGCACTCATACCGTCGCGCAGAGTTACGCTCGCTGGATGGACACCAGGCGCACCCCACGCACCGCCTCCGCTCCGGCCACGGTCACTGAAGAAGGCTCCGCCGCGTCCCGCTCCCGCGGCGCCCACGCCCGCCGCAGGGGCCGCGACGGGGCCAGGACCGCGGCCGGCCTCCTCGCCGCGGCCGCGTTGCTCGTCTCCGCCTGCTCCTCCGGGAGCTCCACGATGTCCACCGCCTCGGGCGCACAGGAGGCGGCCCTGGTCGCGCTGCCGCGGTCCACGCCCGCGGCGCTCTCGCCGTACTACGCGCAGAAGCCGGCCTGGCGCGGCTGCGGCGTGCCCGGCTTCGAGTGCGCCACGATCAAGGCGCCGCTCGACTACGCCAAGCCGTCCGGCGGTGACGTCCGGCTCGCCATCACCCGCAAGAAGGCCACGGGGCCGGGCGAGCGGCTGGGCTCGCTGCTGGTGAACCCGGGCGGGCCGGGCGGCTCGGCGACCGGCTACGTGCAGGCGTACGCGGGCATCGGCTACCCGGCCGAGGTCCGTGCCCGCTACGACATGGTGGCCGTCGACCCGCGCGGCGTGGCCCGCAGCGAGCCCGTCGAATGCCTGGACGGGCCCGCCATGGACGCGTACACACGGACGGACACCACACCCGACGACGCACGGGAGACGGACGGGCTGGTCACGGCGTACCGGACGTTCGCCGAGGGCTGCGGCGCGGACGCGCCCCGGCTGCTGCGGCACGTGTCCACGGCCGAGGCGGCCCGGGACATGGACATCGTGCGGGCGGCGCTCGGCGACGAGAAGCTGAACTTCGTCGGGGCCTCCTACGGCACCTTCCTCGGCGCGACGTACGCCGGGCTGTTCCCGGACCGGACGGGCCGGCTGGTGCTGGACGGCGCCATGGACCCCTCGCTGCCCGCGCGGCGGCTGAACCTCGAGCAGACGGCGGGCTTCGAGACGGCGTTCCGTTCGTTCGCGCGGGACTGCGTACGGCAGGCCGACTGTCCGCTGGGCCGCAAGGGCACCTCGCCCGAGCAGGTCGGCGAGAACCTCAAGGCGTTCTTCGAGAAGCTGGACGCGCGGCCGGTCCCCACCGGCGACGCCGACGGCCGCAGGCTCACCGAGTCGCTGGCCACGACCGGGGTGATCGCGGCCATGTACGACGAGGGCGCCTGGGAGCAGCTGCGCGAGGCGCTGACGTCGGCGATGAAGGAGAACGACGGCTCCGGGCTCCTGGTCCTCTCCGACGGCTACTACGAGCGGGACGCCGACGGCCGGTACAGCAACCTGATGTTCGCCAACGCGGCCGTGAACTGCCTGGACCTGCCGCCCTCCTTCGACACCCCCGAGGAGGTGCGCGGGGCCCTGCCCGAGTTCGAGAAGGCCTCCCCGGTCTTCGGTGAGGGTCTGGCGTGGGCCGCGCTGAACTGCGCGTACTGGCCCGTGGCGGCCACCGGCGAGCCGCGCCGCATCGAGGCGAAGGGCGCGGCGCCGATCGTCGTGGTCGGCACCACCCGCGACCCGGCCACTCCCTACCACTGGGCCCGTTCCCTGGCCGGCCAGCTCTCCTCGGCCCGCCTCCTCACCTACGACGGCGACGGCCACACGGCGTACGGCCGCGGCAGCGCGTGCGTCGACCGCACGATCAACGCCTACCTGCTCCGCGGCACCCCGCCGAAGGACGGAAAGCGCTGCTCGTAGCGGGCCTGCCCGGCCCCGGAGGGCCCGCCTCCGGGGCTGGTGCGGAGCACCCCCGGAAACTGTGTAGACTTACCGTCGTTGCTGATCGCACCATAGTGCGGACAGCGCGCCGCCTTAGCTCAGATGGCCAGAGCAACGCACTCGTAATGCGTAGGTCTCGGGTTCGAATCCCGAAGGCGGCTCCCCTGGAACCCCAGGTCGGATGGACTCCGGCCTGGGGTTTTGTCGTTCGGTGTGGGTGGTCGGGGTGTCGGCTAGTCGCCGCCGCCGGTTCGGCGTGAGTCGGAGGTGCGGCTCGCGGCGGTGGCCAGTTCGCTGCCGAGCAGCGTCACGATCGCCACGCCGCGGGCCCAGCGTGGGGCGCCGCCGCGGGCCGCCCAGAAGACGCAGGCGCAGCCGCCCAGGACGAGCAGGACGACGACCGACAGTATGAGCACGAGCATGCTCGATCCCCCGTTTTCCCGCTGTGCTGGTGCGCGTCATCCTGCCAGGTCGCGGAGTCGGGATCGATGCCGTGTGCGCGGGCGTTCGCGTCGATGATCCGGCGGAACCACGTGGCGAGCCCGGCGCGGATGCCGTCGTAGTGGGCGGCGGAGCCCGCGTCCGACGCGAACGTGCGGCCGAGGGAGATCTGCATCTGGCGGGTGAGGGGAAAGTGCAGCCACTGCGTCGTGGCGCCGTAGCGCCGGCGGGCCTCGGAGGGCCAGTCCGGGTTCCACTCGGGACCGAAGATCGCGGCCTGCTGGTCGGCGGTCAGCAGCAGGCCGCGCTCGTGGGCGTCGATCATCCGGTCCAGGCCGGGGCCCAGCTCGCGGTAGACGAGGACGCGGTGCGGGCGGGCCAGGTCGGCGGCGGTGTAGAGCCGGTAGCCGGCGGCCGTGCGCAGGGACGGTCGGGCCAGGCTGATGTCGTCCCAGTGGTGCAGCGCGCGGACGGTCACGCCCAGCCGTGTCGCCACCTGGCCGACGATCAGGCCGTCGGCAACGGCATCGGCAAAGGCATCGACGTCGGCATCGGCATCGGCGTCCGCATCGGCGTCGGCGTCCGTGGCGTCAGGCATGCGCTCCGTTGTCGCCGCCCTCGGCGCCGCGCTCGCGGGACCGTGGGGCGATGCCGACGGCCGCGAGGTCCCGTGCCTCCTGGCTGTCCGGGTCGAACGGCCTCGCCGCCGTGACCACGACCCGGGCGTTCTCGGGGGTGATCACCTCCACGTCACGGGTGTTCCAGGGCGTGTCCCGCGGGCCGTCGACCGAGTCGGGGCGCAGTGCGCGGCAGGCCTCGGCGACGGAGTCCACCTCGCCGAGCACGCACGCGAAGCCGAAGCTCATGGCCGACGGCTGCTCCGGGACGCTCGCCGCCGGGACGAGCAGCACGTCCTGGAAGGCCCACCGGCGCAGGTGCACCAGCCTGCCGGGAATGCCGAACAGCTCGAAGAAGCCGAGCCCGCGCGTCCAGAAGTCCACCGAGGCCGCCAGGTCGGCCGTGGGGATCGTCACGAAGGCGGGCATGCCGTAGATGCCGCGGAACGGCGGCGGTGGCACCGCGTCCGGGCCGGGCGGGGGAACGGGGCTCATCTCGAACGCGTCGAAGTGGTCGCTCATGGACCCCACCGTCCGGCCTCACGCCACGTGAGGGTCAAGTCCTCGCGTCCCCTTGTGCGGCGGTCCGGGGCGACGTCCGGATCTTTGTGGTTTCCGCCAGTGCGCGCGGCCGCCGGGGCGCGGGGAGACTGCCGCCGGGGCGCGACGCGACGGAGTACCGGGGAGGCGGCACGATGAGCGTGCAGCAGTACGACGAGATCGGTGAGGCGTTCGAAGGCGTGAAGGACCTGCCGCTGGCGCACTACGCCGAGGTGCCGGGCTTTCTGGCGATGGTCGGGGACGTGCGCGGCCGCTCGGTGCTCGACCTGGCCTGCGGCACCGGCTTCTACAGCAGGGAGTTCCGGCGGCGCGGGGCCGCGGAGGTGCTCGGCGTCGACATCTCCGGCGAGATGGTCGCCGTGGCGCGGGAAAGGGAGGAGCGCGTTCCGCTGGGCGTGCGCTACGAGGTCGCGGACGTGTCCGCCCTGCGCCCCCTCGGGCGGCGCTTCGACGTCGCCACGGCGGTCCAGCTGCTCAACTACGCGCAGGACGTCGCCGCCATGGAACGGATGTGCCGCGCCGTGCACCGGCACCTGAAGCCCGGGGGCACGTTCCACGTGCTCGCGCAGACGCCGGAGTTCCGCTTCGACGGGCCGTCCCCGGAGAAGTACGGCTTCCGTTGCGAGCCGACCGGTGAGCAGGCCGAGACGGGCCCGCGCGTCCGGGTCACGGCGCTGCTCGACCCGCCCGTCGAGTTCGTCACCACCTGCCCGCGCCGCGAGGTCTACGAACACTGCCTGCGGGCGGCCGGGTTCGAGGAACCGGTGTGGATCCCGCTGACGGTGTCCGAGGCGGGCGTGCGCGCGTTCGGCGCGGACTTCTGGGCCGACTTCCACGCCAACCCGCCGCTGGTGATGCTGCGCTGCCGGGCCTGACCGCCCCGCGGTCGGCGGCGCGGCGGTCCGCACCGAGCGGGACGGGCGAAACGCCGTACGGCAGGCGTACGGAGAGGGTGCTCGCCGTGAACGGCTAGCATCGCCCGTCGACGTCAGCTGCCGTCCGGGACGAGGTGTGGACATGGGGGCACCCAGGATCGCCGTCGCCGTGGTGACCATGGGCAACCGGCCCGCGGAGGTCGACGCCCTGCTGGAGTCCGTGGCCAAGCAGGACGTGCCGCCCGAGCGGATCGTCATCGTGGGCAACGGCTGCCCGCTGCCGGAGTTCGCCCGGCGGCTGTCGCTGCCCGGAGAGGTCACCGCGGTCGAGCTCGACGAGAACCTGGGCTGCCCCGGCGGGCGCAACGCCGCGCTCGCCCGGCTGCGGGAGTTCGGCGACATCGACGTCGTGGTCGACCTGGACGACGACGGCCTGCTCGTCGACGCCGATGTGCTGCGCCGGGTGCGGGACCTGTACGCCGCCGACGACCGGCTCGGCATCGTCGGCTTCCGCATCGCCGACGAGCAGGGCGGGACACAGCAGCGGCACGTGCCCCGGATCGGCAACGCGGACCCGCTGCGGGGCGGTTACGTCACCGGGTTCCTCGGCGGCGGGCACGCGCTGCGGATGGCGATGCTCGACGAGGTCGGCGACTGGCCCGCCGAGTTCTTCTTCGCGCACGAGGAGACCGACCTGGCCTGGCGCGCGGCCGACGCGGGCTGGCGGATCCTCTACGCGCCCGAACTGGTGCTGCGGCACCCGCGGACCTCGCCCGCCCGGCACGCCATCTACTACCGGGTCAACGCCCGCAACCGGGTCTGGCTGGTCCGCCGCCGGCTGCCGCTCGCGCTCGTCCCGGTGCACCTGGGCGTCTGGGTGCTGCTCACCCTCGCCCGGATCCGGTCGCGTGCGGGGCTGCGGGCGTGGTGGGGCGGATTCGTGGAAGGCGTGCGGGAACCGGCGGGGGAGCGGCGGCCGATGCGCTGGCACACGGTGTGGCGGCTGACGCGGCTCGGGCGGCCGCCCGTCATCTGAGGCGGGCCCCGCGGAAGATGAAGGGCTCCGCGGAAGATGAGGGGCCCCGCGGAAGATGAGGGGGCCCCGGCCGTTCACCTCCGCCGACCGGGACCCGGACCCGGCCGCGGCGGCGACACTCCCCCGAGTTGCGCGTCCATACGCGCGCGCCGCCGGGCCAGATCCGATGTTGTGATCACATCAGGCTTTGCCAACGAATCGCTAACATGTGGCCAACGGTTCGCCGTTGCGTCGTCCGTCGATTGGCGAGAAGTCGCCGAACCAGGGTCGAGGGCGCCCGCAGCGACGGCTGATCCCGGTGGAGGCGCACGGGCCAAGGTGGCGGAAAACCACCGTCCGGGGGCGGGAACTCGTCAAGGGTGCATCCCGCCGGGGCGGTGCGGGGAAAACGGGGGCGGACATGGGGGCATCTGCATCTTCCTGCTCGGGCAGTGAGGACCCCTGCGCGGGCGGGGAACGGCGTGCGCTGAGGTTCGGCCTGCTGGGGCCGCCGGTGCTGTACTACGACGGCCCGGACGGCGCCGGGAACGGCGTCGGGCCCGGTGCGGTCCGGACCGTCGGGAGCCCCAAGTCCCGCGCGCTGCTGGCCGCGCTGCTGCTCGACGCGGGGCGGATCGTGACCGTCGAGTCCCTCAAGGACGCCCTGTGGGGCGAGGCGCCGCCCGTCTCCGCCCAGGCCTCGCTGCACAACCACGTGGCCCGGGTACGGCGGCTGCTCGACGATCCCGGGCGGTTGCGGACCACGCCGTCCGGTTATGTGCTGCGCGTGGACGAGGGCGAGCTGGACGTCCACGTGTTCGAGTCCAAGGTCGCCGCGGCCCGTGCCGCGCACGCCGCCCGGGACTGGCCGGGCGTGCTCCGCGCGGGTGCCGCCGCGCTGGCGCTGTGGCGGGGCGCGCCGCTCGCGGGGCTGCCGCCCGAGGTGGGCGGTTACGGCTTCGCCCAGCGGCTGCGCGAGGCCCGGCTGCTGCTGTTGGAGTGGCGCTACGACGCCGAGCTGGCGCTGGGCGGACCGCGGCTGCAGGGCCTGGTGCCGGAGCTGGCGGCGCTGACCGGGGAGTATCCGCTGCGTGAGGCGTACCACCGCCAGCTGATGCTCGCGCTGCACCGCACCGGCCGCCGGGCCGAGGCCCTCGCCGTCCACCGCGACCTGCGCACCCGCCTCGTCGACCAACTCGGCGTCGAACCGGGACCGGGCGTGCGGGCGGCGCACGTGGAGGTGCTGCGGGAGGCCGGGGGGCCCGGCCGCAGACGAACCACAGGGCGTTCCGAGCCGGGGCCGGAGCCGGAGCCGGGGTTGGGGCCGGGGGAGCGGGGCGCCGACGGGCCGGGGGCGCAACGGCACGGCTCCGGTGCGGAGGGGCTGGGGGAACGCGGTTCTGCTGTGCCGGGGGTGAGGCAGTACGGGCCCGGTGCGCCGGAGCGGGAGGGATACGGCCTTGATGTGCCCGGGGTGAGACGGTACGGAGCCGAGGTGCTCGGGTCGCAGGAGTACGGCCCTGATGAGCCGAGGGTGAAGGGGTACGCGTCGGACGCGCCCGGGTTCGAGGTGCCCGAGCCGGGCGACCACGGGCCGGGCGACCATGGGCCGGGCGACCATGGGCCGGGCGACCACGGGCCCGGCGACGACGGGCCGAACGACCGCGGCCCGAACGACCGCGGCCCGAACGACCGCGGCCCGAACGACCACGGCCCGAACGACCACGGCCCGAGCGACCACGCGCCCGATCGGGCCGGGCCTGCCACGAGGGACCCTGCTCAGCCGTCCGGCCGTACCGCCGGCCCGCCGACCGACCTCACCTCACCGCCCGCCCAACTGCCCCCACCCCCGGCCCACTTCACCGGCCGCACAACCGAGTGTGCGGCCCTGCGCCGCGTGCTCACCTCCTCGGGCCCCCGCCCCACCGCGGTGATCAGCGGCATGCCCGGCATCGGCAAGAGCGCCCTCGCCCTGCGCGTCGCGCACGACCTGGCGGAACGTTTCCCCAACGGGCAGCTCCACCTCGACCTGCGCGGCTCCACCCCGGACGCGAGCCCCCTCACGCCCGGCCAGGCGCTCACCGTCCTGCTGCGTGACCTCGGTGTCGAGCCCTGCCGGATTCCCGAACAGCCCGACGCGGCGTCGGCGTTGCTGCGTTCCCTGCTCGCCCGCACCCGCACCCTGCTCGTACTGGACGGTGCCGTGAGCGCCGCGCAGGTGCGGCCGCTGCTGCCGGGTGGCGCCGGTTGCGCGGTGATCGTCACCAGCCGATCCCCGCTCACCGCCCTCGACGGAGCGGCCCGGTTCCCGCTCGCCCCGCTGCCCGACGAGGACAGCACCGGCCTGCTGCGCGCCGCCTCGGGCCGCGACGGCCTGGACGGTTCGCGGGCCGTCCGCCTCCTGGTCGAACACACCGGCGGCCTGCCCCTGGCCCTGCGGGTCGTCGCCGCGCGGCTCGCCGCCCGGCAGGCCCTCACCCCGGATGTCCTCGCCGCCCGACTGGCGTCGCGGGACACGCGGTTGCGCCACCTCGAGTACGACGACCTGAGCGTCCGCCGCTCCCTGGCCGTCGCGTACGACATCCTGGCCGTCTCCCCGCGCGAGGACGACCGGGACGCGGCCCTGGCGCTGCGTCGTATCGGCGCGCTCGACCTCCCCGCGTACGGCGCCCCGCTGCTGGCCCGCCTCACCGGCACCGGCGTGCCCCGGGCGGAGGCCGCGCTGGACCGACTCGTCGACGTGGCCCTGCTGCAGGAGCCCGCGTACGGCCGGTACGCGCCGCACGAGCTCGTCCGCGACTTCGCCCGGGAGCTGGCCGACGGGCAGGCCACGGCCCCCGACCCCGCCGACCTCGCCCTCCGCTGGTACGCCGCCGAGGCCGAGCGCGCTGTCACCGCCGCTCACCCGGCCACCGCTCCCGCCACCGCCCCCGGCTCCGGTCCCGGCCCGGCCCACCGCTGTCGCCCGGCCGCGCGTCAGCCCGACGGACGCCCGGCACACCCGGGCACCGGCGCCCCGTTCGGCACCCCCGAGGAGGCGCTCGCCTGGGCGGACCTGGAGCTGGCGAACATCGTCGTCCTGGTGCGGCGGCACGCGGGCGACCCGTGCGGCGACCGCGCGGCCCTCGTCTCCACGCTCGTCCGGCTGCTGCTCCCCTACGCGCGTAGCCGCGGGCGGACCGCCGAGGCGGAACTGCTCGAACGGGCCGGGAGCCGCGCCGGACGCTGAACCATGCGGCGCCGCGTCACCCGACCCGGCGCCGCACCCGCTGGTGCGAACTTCGCGCCGCCGGGGGTCACTTGGCGTCCGCGTAGCACCGCACCACCGCCGTCGTGAACGGGAACCGCACGGGCGTCGGTCCGAAGGTGAGCCGCCCGGCCAGGTCCGCCGCCTCGCGGATCGCCGTCACGACCGCCTCCGCCTCCTCCTCGGGGCAGTGCACGATCACCTCGTCGTGCTGGAAGAAGACCAGTTCCGCCGCGAGGCCGGCGCAGGTCCTGCGCAGCGCGGCGAGCAGCAGCAGGGCCCAGTCGGCCGCGCTGCCCTGGACGACGAAGTTGCGGGCGAAGCGGCCGCGGGCCCGGGCGTTGGTGGAGGCGTAGCCGGGCACCCACTGCCGCGGGTCGTCCTCGGAGAGGGGGATGCCCGCCTCCTGCACGTCCTCGTCGGCCGCCCGGGCCGCCGGGGGGCAGGTGCGGCCCAGCCAGGTCCGCACCAGCCGGCCCTCCTCCCCGGCCCGGGCCGCCTCGTCCACGTAAGCGACCGCCCTGGGGAAGCGGCGGCGCAGCGCGGCGAGGTTCTTCAGGCCGTCGCCGGAGGTCTGGCCGTAGACCGCGCCGAGCACGGCGAGCTTGGCCTGGGCGCGGTCGCCGGAGAAGGCGCGGTCGGAGACGGACTGGTACAGGTCGGTCTCGCGGCCGGCCACCTCCATCAGCCCGGGGTCGCGGGAGATGGCGGCGAGGACGCGCGGCTCCATCTGGTCGGCGTCGGCGACGACGAGCCGCCAGCCGGGGTCGGCGACCACGGCCCGCCGGATCACCTTGGGGATCTGCAGCCCGCCCCCGCCGTTGGTCACCCAGCGGCCGGTCACCGTGCCGCCCGCGAGGAACTCGGGTCTGAACCGGCCGTCGCGCACCCAGTCCTGGAGCCAGGACCAGCCGTGGGCGACCCAGATGCGGTACAGCTTCTTGTACTCGACCAGTGGCTTCACGGCCGGGTGGTCGACGGACTCGATCTCCCAGCGGCGGGTCGAGGAGATCTTCACGCCGGCCTGCGCGAAGGCCTTGATCACGTCGGCCGGCAGGTCCGGGCGGACCCGGCGGCCGAACGCGGCGGACACCTCGTCGGCCAGCTCGGCCAGGCGGCGGGGCTCGCCGCCGCCCGCGTACCGCTCGCCGAGCAGGTCGTGCAGCACCGCGCGGTGCACCTCCGCGCTCCAGGGCAGCCCGGCCCGGTTCATCTCCGCGGCCACGAGCGTGCCCGCCGACTCGGCGGCGGTCAGCAGCCGCATGCGGTCGGGGTGCTCGGCCCGCTCGTGCCGGCGCTGCTGCTCGGCGTAGACGGCGAGGAGGTCCGGCAGGGGCAGCCGGACGCCCTGGGGTTCGAACAGGGAGGACTGGGAGCCCGGTTCCGCGGAGCGCAGCGGCGGATCGGGCGGTACGGGGCCGCCGCGCAGCCGGGCCAGGGCGGCCGCGGCCGAGCGTGGTTCCCCGTACCGCCCCTCGTGGCCGAGGAGGAGCGTCTCGGCGGCCTCGATGTCGTAGCACCGCTCGACTCGCACCCCCGTGGCGAGCAGACGCGGGTAGACCTCGGCGGTGGAACGCCACACCCACCGCGTGACCGCGGGACGGCTCCGGACGGCCTCGGCGGGGTCCGCCTCCCGCCGCACCGGTCCGGCGGGCAGCCCGTCCGGGCCGAGGGGGGCGACGTCCACGCCACCGTCCTCGGCCGGGGCGAGCGCCCACCGGTCGGCCATGCCGTGAGTGTGACAGGGGGGTCTGACAACGCCCCCGCGCCGCCGCGCGGGGTCAGGACTCGTCCGGCGCGTCCTCGCGCGCCCCCACGAACTTCTCCAGCGCGTCGGCGACGTACCGCTCGGTCCGCTCCTTGCCGATGCCGAGGCCGCTGAGGACGCCCTCGCCGTTCTCGTGCTCCAGCAGGGCGAGCAGGATGTGCTCGGTGCCGATGTAGTTGTGGCCGAGGCGCAGGGCCTCGCGGAAGGTGAGTTCCAGGACCTTCTTGGCGGCCTGCCCGTACGGCACGAGCTCGGGGGCCTCCTCCACGGCCGGCGGGAGGGCCGCCGTCGCCGCCTCGCGGACCGCCTCCAGGGAGACGCCCTGCGCGACGACGGCCTGGGCGGCGAGGCCCTCGGGTTCGGCCAGCAGGCCGAGGACGAGGTGCGCGGGCACACCCTCGGCGTTGCGCGCGGCCTTGGCCGCGTGGTGCGCTGCCATCACCGTGCTGCGGGCGCGGGGCGTGTAGCGGCTGAAGCCCTGAGCGGGGTCGAGGTCGGCCGACTCCTTCGGCACGAAGCGCTTCTGCGCGGCCTGGCGCGTGACGCCCATGCTCTTGCCGATGTCGGTCCAGGACGCGCCGGACCGCCGTGCCTGGTCCACGAAGTGCCCGATGAGGTGGTCGGCCACCTCACCGAGGTGATCGGCGGCGATCACCGCGTCCTGGAGCTGTTCCAGCGGCTCCTGGTGCACCTTCTTGATCGCCGCGATCAGGTCGTCGAGGCGCACGGATGACGTGATGTTGGAGTTCGTCGTCATGCTGTCAACCGTAGGTTGCGCCTCTCGGGGTGTCAACTGCGTGTTGACACTTGTCTCCGCCTGGAGCGCGGCCGGGCGGAGCCGCATGGCACCATCGGCCCGTGAGCACGTCCAGCACCGTCGACCGCGCGTTCGAGGCCGCCCTGTACGGGACCGGTGAGACCGCCCTCGACACCGGCGCGTCCCTGCTCGCCTCCGACCCCGCCGCCGACGCGGAACTCGGCCGGCGCGGGCAGGAGTTCGTGGCGGCGGCCTGGCGGCGCGGCTGGCAGCCCGCCGACGTCGTACGGACCGTCCGGCGGGAACTGGACGACACGCACGTCCTGCTCGTCTCCGCCCTGATCCGCGCCCAGGCCCCCGGTGACGTCCCCCGCGGCCGCCGCTGGAACGCACAGCTCGCGGACCTGCCCGCCGACGCCCCGCCCCGCACCGACCGCTTCTCGCGCGCCACGGCCGTGCTGGAGCTGTACCGCCTGCTGCTGCGCCTGCCCGCCCTGGAGCCCCTCGACGAGGCGCCGGGG
This sequence comes from Streptomyces sp. NPDC044921, assembly GCF_056432865.1. NCBI lineage: Bacteria > Bacillati > Actinomycetota > Actinomycetes > Kitasatosporales > Streptomycetaceae > Streptomyces > Streptomyces sp. NPDC044921. The sequence goes on along the minus strand of NZ_JBWKIF010000006.1, from coordinate 87,211 downwards.
GAGGCGAGGACCGAGTCCCGCATGCTCACCCGCATCCGTGCCCTGCTCGCCAAGGCGGAGGCGACCGGCTTCCCGGAGGAGGCGGAGGCCCTCAGCGCCAAGGCCCAGGAGCTGATGGCCCGGCACAGCGTCGACGAGGCGCTCCTCGCCGCCCGGGCACCCTCGCCCGATACGCCCGGGGCCTGCCGGATCGGGGTCGAGCCGCCCTACGAGCAGGCCAAGGCGGTGCTGCTGGACGCCGTCGCCACGGCCAACCACTGCCGGGCGGTGTGGAACGAGCCGCTCGGCTTCTCGACGGTCGTCGGCTTCGAAACCGACCTGGAGGCCGTCGAACTCCTCTACGCCTCACTCCTGGTGCAGGCCACGACCGCCATGACGAAGGCGGAGGCCGCGCAGCGGGCCGGCGGCCGCAAGCGCACCAAGACGTTCCGGCAGTCCTTCCTCGCGGCCTACGCCCACCGCATCGGCACCCGCCTGGCGGCGGCCGCCGAGACCCAGGTCTCCGACGACCTGCTCCCGGTCCTGGCCTCCCGGGACCTCGCCGTCACCGGTCGGCTGGACCGCCTGTTCCCGGAGACGACGACCACCCGGCTGCGCGGGGTGAGCGACGCGGCGGGCTGGACGGAGGGCGCACAGGCGGCGGACCGGGCCCGGGTGGAACACCGTCCGCCCCTGCGCTGAGCCCCCGGCCGCCGGTCCCCCCCCGGGAATTCCCCAGTCCGCCGCCGGCGACTCAAGGCGCGACCCCTCTGGAACGAGGTCAAGGACCGCCTGAACAAGCCCGGCTCGCGCCTGCCCGGTGTCCGCCGTCGGCGCCGGGAGCGCGGCGCCGCTGTTCGGGGCCCTCGCAAGTCACCGGGGACGGGCCAAGCCGCCGGGGACGGGCCAAGTCACCGGGGACGGGCGAGTGCCGCTTCGGGTCCTCCGCCGGTGGCCGGGAGCGCGTGGGCCGCGGCGGGTCCGCCGCCAGCCACCGCGGACGGCCCAGTGCTGCTTCGGGTCCTCCGCCGGTGGCCGGGAGCGCGAGGGCCGCGGCGGGTCCGAGCCACCGCGCACGCGGCGAGTGCCGCTTCGGGTCCGCCGCCGGTCCTCGGGGGTTCCCGAGTCCGCCGCCGGCCACCGCGCACGGGCGCGTGCCGCAGTCCGACGTCGGTGGCCGGGCGCGCGGCGGCGGTCTCGTTCCCGCCGTCAGTCGCCGGCGGACTCGAAGCCGCTCACCGAGGCCTCCGCCGCGCCGCTCCCGTCCTTCCGGGCGACCTCGCCGTACGACCACGCCAGTTCGTGCGCGTCCGCGGTGGACCCGGGCAGGGTGAAGGACGCCTTCCGCACCGGCAGGCTCTGCGCGGAGCCCGCCTCGCCCCGGACGTAGGTGAGGGTGAAGGACGTCGTACCGCCCTTGCCCAGCGTGAGCGGCCTGGCCTGCGCGGACCGCTCCGGGGACACGGACGTCTTACCGTCGTCGGTCAGGAGGTCCACGGTGGGGAAGCCCTTCAGGGTGCACTCCGCGCCCTGGTTGGTCAGCGTGACGGTGACGGTGCCGGTGTCCCCGGCGGCCGGGGCGGCGCCGGCCCCGACCTCCACGCCCAAATCGGCGAGCGCGCAGGCGGAACCGTTCGCGGGGTCCGCGTTCTTCGCGTCGTCGTCACGGCTGCCGGTGTCGCCGGAACCGCCGCAGCCGGTCAGCAGGAGCGTCGCGGCGAGGGCCGCGGTCAGGGTGAGGGGCAAGGTGCGCATGAGGTCCTCTGGGCGTGGTGATCGGGAGCGGCATCGGGCCCCAGGATCATCACGCACCCGACGAACCGGCGGGCACGCACCCCCCGCGAATCCCCCGAACGCCGGACGGCCGGGAACACCGTGCCGAACGGCCGGGAACACCGTGCCGAACGGCCGGGAACACCGTGCCGGACCACCGCGCGGAGTGCCGGCGCCGCTACTGCGCTCCGAGGCTCGCCGTGGGCAGGCCGGTCGGCAGCTTGCCGCCCTCCGCCTTCGTGTACGTCTCCTGCCCGAGGCCGCCCTCCCAGGTGACCTTCATGCTGCTGCCGTTCACCGAGTCGACCATGCCCGTGGCCCGGCTCCTGCTGCCGTCCGTGCACTTGAGGCGGATCATGCGCAGCCCGGACTCCTCGCCCGCGCTGCCGCTGCAGATGCTCCCGCCGGTGGCGAACAGCGCGGCCTGCTTGCCGTTGATCACCAGGGCCACGGCCTTGCCGTCGGTCGTCGCGAGCCAGCTTCCCGCCAGCGCGCCGGAGGCAGCCCCGCCGGAACCGGAACCGGAACCGGAGTCCGGGCCGGAGCCCGAGTCCGGCCCGCCGGTCCCGGAGGACGCCGTGGCCGAGGGGGACGGGCTCGACGCCGAGTCGTCCCCGGAGTCACCGTCGCCGCTGCACCCCGTCAGCACGAGCGCGCCCGCCAGTCCCGCGGCCGCCGCCGCGGCGCGCACCGCGCCGGAGCGGCGCCAGAAGGTCACCGAAGTCACTGCAAGCCCCCAAGCTGTAACCGGCCGGCCGGCCCCGAACGGCACCGACGGGCCCCGAACGGCACCGGCCGGTCCCGTGGCCGGAACGATCGCAGCAAGCTACCAGGGCCCGTCAAGGGCTCTCGGGACGGCCTCCTACCAGGACGATTTCCGCACTCCGGGCAGATACCCCGCGTGCGCCTGCTCCCGCAGACTCACCCGGGACAGCCCGAACGCCCGGAAGTAGCCGCGCGGCCGCCCGTCCACCTGGTCCCGGTTGCGCACCCGCGTGGCGCTCGCGTCCCGGGGCTGGCGGCGCAGTTCCGCCTGCGCGGCCAGGCGTTCGGCGTCCGTCGAGGAGGGCCTGCGGATGATCTCCTTCAGCTCGGCCCGCCGGGCGGCGTACCGGGCGACGATCTCCTGTCGCCGTTCGTTCTTCGCGATCTTGCTCTTCTTCGCCATCAGACCTTCCCTCCCCGGGCGCGGATCCGGGCCACGGCCGCCTCGATCCCGATCGTGTCGACGGTCTTGATCCCCCGGGCGCTCAGCCGGAGCCGTACGTACCGCCCCTCGCTCGGCAGCCAGTACCGCTTGGACTGGATGTTCGGGTCGAACCGGCGGGACGTGCGCCGGTGGGAGTGCGAGATGCGGTTGCCGAAGCCCGGCTGGGCGCCGGTCAGCATGCAGTGCGCGGACATGGGCGGTGACGTACCTCTCTGTCTCCGTTGCTGGAAATGGAATTCGTTTTCAGTACTATAGCGGCATGGCTCGCAACGAACTCCGTCCGGTCATCAAGCTCCGGTCCACCGCCGGCACCGGCTACACCTACGTGACCCGCAAGAACCGCCGCAACGACCCGGACCGACTGACCCTGCGCAAGTTCGATCCGGTCGTCGGCCGCCACGTCGACTTCCGAGAGGAGCGCTGACCATGCGCCAGGGAATCCACCCGGAGTACGGGCCCGTCGTCTTCCGCGACCGTGCCGCGAACTACGCCTTCCTCACCCGCTCGACCATGACGAGCGAGAAGACGATCGAGTGGGAGGACGGCAACACCTACCCGGTCGTCGACGTCGAGATCTCCGACGTCAGCCACCCCTTCTACACCGGCACCGCCCGCGTGCTGGACACCGCCGGCCGCGTCGAGCGCTTCGAGCGCCGGTACGGGAAGAAGGGCTGACCCCGTGGCTGTCTCCCCTGGGCTCCCCGTCGTGATCGTCGGCGGGCTGCACGCCGACGCGCGCAGGACGGCCGTGGCCCGGCTGCTCGCCGAGGTGCCCGGCAGCGTCGTCCTCCACCACGACCTGGCGACGGCGGCCGCCGGCACGGTCGTGCGGACCGTCCGGGACGCCGGCGGCCTCCTCGACGCGGGGGAGGCGCCGCTGGTGAACGACTGCGCGTGCTGCGCCCTGCGCGAGGACCTGGTCCCGGAGCTGGAGCGGCTCCGGGACGCCGGTGCCACCCGGCTCGCCGTCGTCGAGCTGTGGGACTCCGTCGAGCCCAAGGCCATGGCCGAGGTCGTCGCGGCCGGCGGCCTCACCGTCACCGGCGTGATCACCGCCGTCGACCCGGCCCTGGTCCTGCCGTACCTGGCCAACGGCGACGACCTGGCCGAAGGCGGCCTCGCCGCGGCGGCGACCGACCAGCGCACGGTCGCCGACACCTTCGCGCGCCAGCTGGAGTACGCCCCCGTCCTCGCGGTCGTCGAGTCCCCGGAGGCCGACGACGAGGACCGCGAGCTGCTCGCCCAGCTGCACCCCACGGCCCTGCGGGTGCCCGTCGGGCAGGACGCGCCGGCGGTCCCGGACGGCGACGGCCTGACCGTGCCGGAACCGCGCCTGCGCCCGCTGACCCCGCTGGCCCGGGCCGCGTTCGCCGGCTTCGACGCCGAGGCGGCCGCCGCCGCCCAGCACCCGGCCTGCGCGCTGCTGCCCGCCGAGGCCGACGCGCACGGCGTCTCCACCCTGGTCTGGAGCAGCCGCCGCCCCTTCCACCCGGAGCGGCTCTACGCCGCGCTGGAGGACCTGACCTGCGCGGCCGCCCGCAGCCGGGGCCGCTTCTGGCTCGCCGACAAGCCCGACACGCTGTTCCACTGGGACGCGGCCGGCGGCGCCCTGTGCGTGGAGAGCGCCGGGCCGTGGCTGGCGTCCCTGCCGGACGCGGCCTGGGAGATGGTCCCGCCGGTGCGCCGGGCCGCCGCCGCGCTGGACTGGCACCCCGAGCACGGCGACCGCGGCCAGCACCTGGTCTTCACCTCGCCCGGCCTCGACCGGGACGGCCTGGAGCGGCTGCTGGAGTCCTGCCTGCTGACCGACGCCGAGTACGCCGCCGGGCGCGACGCCTGGCAGCGGCTCCCGCACGCCTTCGACACCCTCCTGGAGGTCTGACCCCGCCATGCCCCGCAAGCCCGACCGCAAGCCCGCGAAGAACCGGCCCAACCCCCTGGACCAGGCCGGGATCACGTACATCGACTACAAGGACACCGACCTGCTGCGGAAGTTCATCTCCGACCGCGGCAAGATCCGCAGCCGCCGCGTCACCCGGGTGTCGGCCCAGCAGCAGCGGCAGCTGGCCCGGGCGATCAAGAACGCGCGCGAGATGGCGCTGCTGCCGTACGCCGGCCGCTGAGCGGACCGGATGCGGGTGAGGTTCCCCACGCTTGACGCGAGGGGGACCTCGTTCCCGTGGAACCGCCGTCTCCCGCGCCCACCATCGGGGCGCCCGCGGACCGGCCGCGTGCCCGGTCGGCCGCCACGCGCCGGACATCCGGCGGACCGCCGACGGGACACCTCGTGCGAGTGGCCCGGTCCCGTACGCCCGAGGGGGGTCCGGCGTCGGTCCGGGCCGGACCCGGGCCCGCCGGACGACCTCCCGCTCCCGCGCACGGCCCGTTTTCCCCTGTGGGCGGCCGGTGCCCGCCGCTTCCGCATGACGGGCGGCCGGTCCCTTGCGCCGCCGCACAGCGGCCCGCCCGTGCCGCCGAGCGGATGCTCCGCCTCCACGGGACCTCCGCCGGATCCACCGACTTCGCCGCCGTGCGCCGGGAACGGGTGACGGTGCCGGGCCGTCCAACCAGGCGAGGGCTTCGGTCAAGCGGTCGTCAAAGCTGTAACCGGAGGACCACCCGCCGTGCACGTGCATCTGCCCATGCATCTGCACTTGAACAGAGCTATGATCCGGGTCAGTTGACCGATGCATCAATGGCCACACCAGCCAGTGCACCACCGGGGAGCGACCTGTGGACCACGACGTGTACAACGGTATGGCGGCCGCCCGGCTGCGCGGTGTGGCCTGGCAGAAGAGCCGGCACAGCAACTCGCAGGGCTCGTGCGTGGAGTTCGCCCGGTTGCCGGGCGGGGACGTGGCCGTGCGCAACTCCCGCTTCCCCGACGGTCCGGCCCTGGTCTACACCCGTGCCGAGATCGAGGCCATGCTGCTGGGCGTGAAGGACGGCGAGTTCGACCACCTGGTGGGCGGCTGACGGCCGGACCGGCCCGGAACCTCCGGGCAACCGTTGTGCTGCGCGCCGTGACGCGCGTAGAACCGCGGCGCGAGGACGCGCCGCGGCTCCTCATTCGGCGTGCGGCCGCGATCCGGCCCGGGGCAACCGGAACAGCGCCCACACCACCTTGCCGCTGAGGGCGCCGGCCATCGGGTGCCAGCCCCAGCTGTCGCTGAAGGAGTCGACCAGGAACAGCCCGCGGCCCGACTCGGCCGAGAAGTCGTCGGTCTCCCGGGCGACGGGGCTGTCGTGGCTGGGGTCGCGCACCGCGCACACCAGACGCTCGGTCCACCGCATCAGATGCAGCCGCACGGGCGGCTCGTGGGCGCCGGTGCACGGGGCGTGCGCCGTCAGGCCGTGCCGCAGGGCGTTGGTGACGAGCTCGGAGACGACGAGGCAGACGTCGTCGAAGCGCTCGCCCAGATCCCACTGGTCGAGGGTTCTGCGGGTGAACCGCCGTGCCTCGCGCACCGCTTCGTAGCGGGCGGGAAGGGCGCAGGAGGCGGCGTCGGACACGGCCGCGGGGTCGAGCGGCGGAAGGCCCTGCCGTAACGGCTCGAGCATGGTCGATCCATTCGTCCCCATGCGAGGCACTCCCGGGAATTCGCGGTCGGTGCGATGCGGCGGTGGTGCGGGACCATGGTTTCGGATGCGTACAGCAGATGCAAGGGCAGATGCACGTGCAGGTGACCGGAATGCGCCGTCCCGTACCGCTTCTTGGTCAATTTTTCCGTCATCTTCGCGTCCCCTTCTGGCCGTTCACTTGCCCTCTTCTTGAGCACGTGCGCGTGCGCCGACTGTCTCGATTCCGTTTCCGTAACCGGACGAGTACAGCTCGGAGTGTTTTAGTGGCAGACTTCGGCCCCTGAAGACGTTGGGGAGGCTGGCGAACGTGAGCGCGGGAGAGCCGGGATCGGTGGTGCGGCGCATGCTGCTCGGATCACAACTCAGGCGTCTGCGTGAGGCGCGGGGCATCACGCGCGAGGCCGCGGGCTACTCGATCCGCGCCTCCGAGTCGAAGATCAGCCGGATGGAGCTGGGCCGGGTGAGCTTCAAGACGAGGGACGTCGAGGACCTGCTGACGCTGTACGGCATCACGGACGAGCAGGAGCGCGCCTCCCTGCTCTCGCTGGCCAAGGAGGCCAACGTCGCGGGCTGGTGGCACAGTTACTCGGACGTCCTGCCCAGCTGGTTCCCGACGTACGTCGGGCTGGAGGGCGCCGCCTCGCTGATCCGGGCCTACGAGGTGCAGTTCGTGCACGGGCTGCTGCAGACCGAGGCGTACGCGCACGCGGTGGTCCGCCGCGGCATGCAGGGCGCCAGCGAGGCCGACGTCGAACGGCGGGTGGCGCTGCGCCTGGAGCGGCAGAAACACCTGGTCGACGAGCGCGCGCCGGACTTCCACATCATCCTGGACGAGGCCGCGCTGCGCCGCCCGTACGGTGGCCGCGAGGTCATGCGCGGCCAGCTCCAGCACCTCATCGACATCTCCGAGCGGCCCAACGTGCGCCTGCAGGTGGTGCCGTTCAGCCTCGGCGGCCACTCCGGTGAAAGTGGCGCGTTCACGATCCTCAGCTTCCCGGAGTCCGACCTGTCGGACGTCGTCTACCTGGAGCAGCTCACCAGCGCGCTCTACCTGGACAAGCCCGAGGACGTCGCCCAGTACGAGAAGGCCCTCAAGGAGCTGCAGAGCGACAGCCCGGGCCCCTCGGAGAGCCGGGATCTTCTCCGGGGACTCCTCCAACTCTCCTGAAACGTCAGTACGATGACGTGTGATCAGATCGTGAAGGCGCGATCGAGGGTCTGCCAGGGATCGAGGGATCACACATGTCGTCGTCCTACTTCACCGACCTCGCACAGCAGTACATCGACGGTGAGTGGCGCCCGGGTACCGGTTCCTGGGACATCATCGACTTCAACCCGTACGACGACGAGAAGCTGGCGTCGATCACCATAGCCACGGCCGACGAGGTCGATCAGGCGTACCGGGCGGCGGCCCGCGCCCAGCAGCAGTGGGCCGCGACCAACCCCTACGCCCGCCGCGCCGTCTTCGAGAAGGCCCTGAGCCTCGTCGAGGAGCGCGAGGCGGAGATCTCCGAGGCCATCGTCGCCGAGCTCGGCGGCACGCGCCTGAAGGCCGCCTTCGAGCTGCACCTCGCCAAGGAGTTCCTGCGCGAGGCGGTCCACCTGGCGCTGGCCCCCGAGGGCCGCATCATCCCCTCCCCGGTGGACGGCAAGGAGAACCGCGTCTACCGCGTTCCGGTCGGGGTCGTGGGCGTGATCAGCCCCTTCAACTTCCCCTTCCTGCTGTCGATCAAGTCGGTCGCCCCGGCGCTCGCCCTCGGCAACGCCGTGGTGCTCAAACCGCACCAGAACACCCCGATCGTCGGCGGGTCCCTGGTGGCGAAGATCTTCGAGGACGCGGGGCTGCCCGGCGGTCTGCTCAACGTCGTCATCACCGACATCGCCGAGATCGGCGACGCGTTCATCGAGCACCCGGTCCCCAAGGTCATCTCCTTCACCGGCTCCGACCAGGTCGGGCGGCACGTGGCCACCGTCTGCGCCCGGCAGTTCAAGCGCACCGTCCTCGAACTGGGCGGCAACAGCGCGCTGGTGGTCCTCGACGACGCCGACGTCGACTACGCGGTCGACGCGGCCGTCTTCAGCCGGTACGTCCACCAGGGCCAGGTCTGCATGGCCGCCAACCGCGTCCTGGTCGACCGGTCGGTGGCCGACGAGTTCACCGAGAAGTTCGTCGCCAAGGTGAGGAGCCTCAAGGCGGGCGACCCGCGCGACCCGGAGACCGTCATCGGCCCGGTGATCAACTCCCAGCAGGCCGAGGCCCTCACGGGCGTGGTCGAGCAGGCCCTCGCCGAGGGCGCCACGGCCCTGCTGCGCGGCCGCCGCACGGACAACCTCGTCGAGCCGTCCGTGCTGACCGGCGTCCCCGCCGGCTCGGCGCTGCTGCGCCAGGAGGTCTTCGGCCCGGTCGCCTTCCTGGTGCCGTTCGACGGCGAGGAGGAGGCCGTACGCATCGTCAACGACACCCCCTACGGGCTGAGCGGCGCCGTGCACACGGGGAACGTCGAGCGCGGCGTGAACTTCGCCAAGCGGATCGACACGGGCATGTTCCACGTGAACGACGGCACGGTCCACGACGAGCCGATCGTCCCCTTCGGCGGCGAGAAGCACTCGGGCCTCGGCCGGCTCAACGGCGAGACGATGCTCGACGCCTTCACCACGACCAAGTGGATCTCGGTGCAGCACGGCCGGAGCGGTTTCCCGTTCTAGGCCGCGCCCGGCAACCCGCGTGACGTCCCCGGCCCTTGCGGACAGAAGCTGACCGCAAGGGCCCGTAGCTTCGTCGTCGTCAGGCAACAGCACCCCCGACGAAAGGCGGCCCGGCATGGTGACGCACGTGGGACCCGAGGCACCCGGTGACGAGCGCGGAGCGCTCCTGGCCTTCATCGCCGAGCAGCGCGGCGGCGTCCGCAGGGCGCTGCTCGGCCTGACGGCAAAGCAGGCGTCGTCCCGGCCGAGTGCCAGCGAGCTGTCCCTGGCCGGACTGCTCAAGCACGTCGCGGAGGTCGAGCAGGGCTGGATCGCCCGGGCCAAGGGCGAGCCGCCGGCCGTCCACCGGGACGAGTCGAACTGGCACGAGTGCTTCGTGCTGGTCGGCGACGAGACCGTGGAGTCGCAGCTCGCGTACTACGAGAAGGTGGCCGCCGAGACGGAGGCCTTCATCCGCGCGGTGCCGAGTCTGGACGACACCTTCGAGCTGCCCGCGACCTCCTGGAACCCGAAGGACGAGCAGCTGTCGATGCGCTGGCTGTGCCTGCACCTGATCCGCGAGACGGCCCGGCACGCCGGTCACGCCGACATCATCCGCGAGTCGCTGGACGGACGGACGGCCTTCGAGCTGGTGGCCGAGGAACAGCAGGTGGCGGCCGGGTCCTAACCTGGACCGCATGTCAGCGATCCGTCTTCTCGTGCTCGGCGCGGTCCGCATGCACGGCCGCGCCCACGGCTACCAGGTGCGCAACGACCTGGAGTACTGGGGCGCGCACGAGTGGTCCAACGCCAAGCCCGGCTCGATCTACCACGCCCTGAAGCAGATGGCGAAGCAGGGACTGCTGCGCGCGCACGAGACCGCCCCGTCCACGGCCGGCGGCCCGCCGCGCACGGAGTACGAGATCACGGAGCCGGGCACCGAGGAGTACTTCCGGCTGCTGCGGGAGGCGCTGGTCACCTACGACCAGCGCGGGGACGTGAAGACGGCCGCGGTCGGCTTCGTCGTCGACCTGCCCCGGGCGGAGGCGGTCGCGCTGCTCAAGGAGCGCACCCTGCGGATCGAGCAGTGGCGGGCCTCCGTCCTGGAGCACTACGTGCCCGAGGAGGGGCCCGGACAGCTCGGCCACATCGGGGAGATCATGAACATGTGGGTCCACACGGCCGACTCGGAGGCCGAGTGGACCCGCGGCCTGATCGAGCGCATCGAGGGCGGCGCGTACACCTTCGCCGACGAGGGCGACCCGTTCGTGGGGGTCCTGGCCGAGGATGAGGAGAACCCGTACGCGACGGGGGAGCGGCATCCCGGGGACGCCCTCTAATCAAATTTGACGAATGGTGGCGCCCGGGTTACCTTCGAGCGTGTAGTCAAGTTTGACTAGCGGAGGAGGCTCAGTGGCCGACGCGGCGATCACCGTCGAAGGCGCGGAGAAGAGGTACGGCGCCAAGAGGGCGCTGGACGGGCTCGACCTCACGGTCGCGCGCGGCACGGTGCACGGGGTGCTCGGCCCGAACGGCGCGGGCAAGACCACCCTGGTCAGGGTCCTGTCCACGCTGCTGCGGCCCGACGCGGGCCGCATCGAGGTCGCCGGCCACGACGTGGTGCGCGAGGCCTACGCCGTACGGCTGCGCATCGGCCTGCTCGGCCAGCACGCCGCGCTCGACGAGGAACTCGGCGGCCGGCAGAACCTGGAGCTGTTCGGCCGGCTTCACCACCTGGGCGCGCGGCGGGCACGGGCGCGTGCCGGCGAACTCCTGGAGCGCTTCGGCCTGGCCGGCACCGGCCGCAAGGCGGTCCGGCAGTACAGCGGCGGCATGCGGCGCCGCCTGGACCTCGCGGCGTCCCTGATCACCGAACCGGAGGTGCTCTTCCTGGACGAGCCGACCACCGGCCTCGACCCGCGCGGCCGCGCCGAGGTGTGGAACTCGGTCCGCTCCCTGGTCGGCGGCGGTACGACCGTGCTGCTCACCACCCAGTACCTGGAGGAGGCGGACCAGCTCGCCGACCGCATCTCGGTCGTCGACTCCGGCCGGGTCGTCGCCGACGGCACGGCGGACGAACTGAAGGCCGCGACCGGTGGCGACCGCATCGACGTGGTCCTGCGGGACGCCGGCCGCCTGGGGGAGGCCGCCGCTCTGCTGCCCCTCACCGCCGTCACCGCCGACCCGGACCGGCGGCTGCTGAGCGCCCCGGTGACCGACCGCATGGAGGCGCTGTCCGGGGTCGTACGGGCCCTGGAGGGGGCCGGGATCGAGGCGGAGGACGTGGCCCTGCGCCGCCCGACGCTGGACGAGGTGTTCCTGCACCTCACCGGGGACGACCGGGACGACCGCCGAGCGAAGGAGACCGCGTGACCGCCCACACCCTGACCGACTCCTGGACCATGACCCGCCGCGAGCTCGCCCGCTGGGGGCGCCAGCCGGTCCAGCTCGCCGTCAACCTGGTCTTCCCGGTGATGCTGCTGCTGATGTTCGGCTACCTGGTCGGCGGCGGCCGGGGCGTGACCGGGGACTACCGCGACTACCTGCTCCCGGGCATGCTCGCCCTCACCATGGCCTTCGGCCTGGAGGGCACCATGATCGCCGTCACGCAGGACCTCAACAAGGGGGTCATCGACCGTTTCCGCTCCATGCCCATGGCCAACGGGGCGGTGCTGGTGGGCCGTTCCGCCGCCGACATGCTCCAGTCGGCGCTGACCCTGCTGGTGCTCGTCGCCGTGGGCGCCGCACTGGGCTGGCGTCCCGGCGGCGGCCCGGCGGCCCTCCTGGGAGCCCTGGGACTGCTGCTCCTGCTCCGCTTCGCGATGCTGTGGATCGGCATCCACCTGGCCCTGGTGGCCGGGAAGCCGGAGCTGGTCCAGGCGGTGCAGATCCTGGTCTGGCCGGTCGGCTTCCTGTCCAACGCCTTCGCCACCCCCGACTCGATGCCCGGCTGGCTCGGCACGGCCGTGGAGTGGAACCCCATGTCCCACACCGCCACGGCCGTACGGGACCTGTTCGGCGTGCCCGGCACGGAGCCGGGACACGTGCTCTGGGCGGTTCTGTGGCCCCTGGCCCTGCTCGCGGTGTTCTTCCCGCTGGCGGTCAGGAGGTTCGCGCGGCTCAGCCGGTAGGGCCGTGAGCCGTCCCTAGTGGTGGAAGCCGGTCGCCGCGTCCTTGTCCCGGGTGAGCGGGCGCGGCTGCCGGCGCAGCTCGGGCAGCAGCCGTTCCAGGTCCTGCGCGAGCAGGTCGGCGAGGTCGGCGGAGAAGCCGTTGCGGCACACCACCCGCAGCACGGACAGGTCCTGGCGGTTCTCCGGGAAGGTGTACGCGGGCACCAGCCAGCCGTGCTCCCGCAGCCGCCGCGAGACGTCGAACACGTCGAAGGCCGTGACGTCCGGCGCGGTGGTGAAGGCGAACACCGGCAACTGGTCGCCCCGGGTCAGCAGCCGGAAGTCGCCGAGCGCCCCGATCCGCCCGGCGAGCCCCGTGGCCACGTCCCGCGCCGCCTGCTGCACGGCCCGGAACCCCTCCCGGCCCAGCCGCAGGAACGTGTAGTACTGCGCCACGACCTGCGCGCCCGGCCGGGAGAAGTTCAGCGCGAACGTCGGCATGTCGCCGCCCAGGTAGTTCACCCGGAACACCAGCTCCTCCGGCAGCGCCTCCGCGTCCCGCCACAGCGCCCAGCCGACACCGGGATAGACCAGCCCGTACTTGTGCCCCGAGGTGTTGATGGACGCCACCCTCGGCAGCCGGAAGTCCCACACCAGGTCCTCGTCGAGGAACGGGGCGACCATCGCGCCGGACGCGCCGTCGACGTGCACGGGGATGTCGAGCCCGGTGCGCTCCCGCAGCGCGTCCAGCTCGGCGCACAGCTCGGCGATCGGTTCGTAGGAGCCGTCGAACGTGGAGCCCAGGATCCCGACGACCCCGATGGTGTTCTCGTCGCACAGCTCGGCGGCGGCCCGCGGGTCCAGGTGGTAGCGCTCGCCCTCCATGGGGACCAGCCGCGCCTCCACCTCCCAGAAGGCGCAGAACTTCTCCCAGCAGACCTGCACGTTGACGCCCATCACCAGATTGGGCCGGGCGCCCGGGTAGCGGTCGGCGTTGCGCTTCGCCCAGCGGCGTTTCAGCGCCATCCCGGCGAGCATGCACGCCTCGCTCGACCCGGTCGTCGAACAGCCCACGGCGGCCGCCGGGTCGGGCGCGTGCCACAGGTCGGCGAGCATCGCCACGCAGCGCCGCTCCAGCTCGGCCGTGCGCGGGTACTCGTCCTTGTCGATCATGTTCTTGTCGCGGCACTCCGCCATCAGCACCCCGGCCTCCGGCTCCATCCAGGTGGTGACGAAGGTGGCGAGGTTCAGCCGGGCGTTGCCGTCGAGCATCAGCTCGTCCCGGACCAGCTGGTGGGCGGTGGCCGGGGCCATGGGCTGGTCCGGGAGGCGGTGGGTGGGCGGGGCCTCGGCCATGTCGCCGACCGGGTTGGCGGGGCCGTAGAAGGGGTTGACGGACAGGCGGCGGTCGCCGGTGCGGCGGGTGCCGTCGTCGAGCGGCATGGGAGCCTCCAGGGTGGGTGGGGGAAGGGGCGTCAGCGGACCGGTGTGCCGTCCTCGCGCAGCTGCATCTGGGGACGGCCCGTCACCAGCAGCCAGGCGGGCAGCGAGGCGACGCAGAGCAGGGCGAGGATCCCCGGCGAGGCGACCAGCACCGCGGCGACGAAGAGGCTGACCCAGCCCTGCCGCGTGATCGCCAGCAGGATCCCGAGCACCGCCGCCGCCACCCCGACCGACGGGTGCACCCCGGACACCAGGGCGTGGGCGCACAGACCGAGGGCGGTGCCGACGAACACGGCCGGGAAGATGCGCCCGCCCCGGAAGCCGCAGGACGCGGCCACGAGCAGCGCGGCCAGCTTCACCACCGCCAGCACGGCGTACTCCCCGGCCGGCCTGCCGTCCGGGTCGTGCGCCAGCTCGGCGATCTCGTCGAGCCCCTTGAACAGGGTCAGATGGCCGCCCAGGGCCGCGAGGCCGCCCAGCACGAGCCCGCCCGCCGGAAGCGTCAGCATCGGGTGCCGCAGCCTGCGGAAGACCCCGTGGACGTACGGGAAGGCCCGTACGGCGGCCATGCCGAGCAGGGCGCCCGCCGAGGCGATCAGGACCGCCGCCAGCAGGTCGCCCCAGCCCGGCCGGCCGAAGGACGGCAGGTCCAGGTCGAAGCTCGGGTGGTCGATCAGGGAGGCGGTCAGGGCACCGGCCGCGCCCGCCGTCAGGGGCGCGAAGACGTTGTCCCACAGCAGACCGCGGGTCTCCTGCCGGGCCAGCGCCTCGGAGATCACCAGGGCGGCCGCGACGGGCGTGCCGAACAGGGCGCCGATGGTCGCCGCCTCCGCCAGCGCCGGCCAGATCCGGCCCGGCGCCCGGGGCAGGGCCCGGGCGCCGAGCCAGGCCGCCAGCGCGACGTTCACCGTGATGATCGGGTTCTCCGGGCCGAGACTGGGCCCGCCGGCCAGCATCAGCGCGGTCGCCAGCAGCAGCCCCGGGAGCACGACCGGCGGCAGGACGGGGGCGTCCAGGCCGACGGTGGCCGGTTCGGGCCCCGCGTGTCCCGGCATCCGCCACACCACGAGGCCGACCGCCACCCCGGTCGCGGTGAGCATCACGACCATCCACAGCGCGGAGTACCGGCCGACCCCCAGCGCGTCCGGCAGCGGGCCCCACAGCACCTCCTGGAGCTCCTCGGCGGCGGCGCTCACGCCGACCAGGACCAGGGCGGAGAGCACGCCGACGGCCGCGGCGGGCACGATCGACGGCAACAGCAGGCGGGCGGGGGTCGCGGGGGTGACGGAGGGCGCCCGCTGCTCGGTGTCCTGGACCACGGGCACACGATAAAGGGATCAAACGGTACAAACAGGAAACACGCTTGCACCTCACGCGGCGTGAGGCCCGACCGTGAGGCACGGAAGAAGAAGGGAGCGGAAGTGAGCTACTCCGTGGGACAGGTCGCGGGCTTCGCCGGTGTTACCGTGCGCACGCTGCACCACTACGACGAGATCGGCCTGCTCGTGCCCGGCGGGCGCAGCCACGCGGGCCACCGGCGCTACAGCGACGCCGACCTCGACCGGCTGCAGCAGATCCTGTTCTACCGGGAGCTCGGCTTCCCGCTCGACGAGGTCGCCGTCCTGCTCGACGACCCCGAGGCGGACCCGCGCGCGCACCTGCGCCGCCAGCACGACCTGCTGACCGCCCGGATCGAGAGGCTGCGGAAGATGGCGGCGGCCGTGGAGCACGCCATGGAGGCACGGAAGATGGGCATCAACCTCACGCCCGAGGAGAGGTTCGAGGTCTTCGGGGACGAGGACCCGGAACAGTACGCCGACGAGGCGGAGGCGCGCTGGGGCGGCACGGAGCAGTACGCCGAGTCGCAGCGCCGCGTCGCCCGCTACACCAAGGAGGACTGGCAGCGGATCCAGGACCGGACGGCCGACTGGGGGCGCCGCTACGACGCCCTGATGTCCGCCGGCGAACCGCCCACCGGCGAGGCGGCCATGGCCCTGGCGGAGGAGCACCGGCAGCACATCTGCACCTGGTACTACGAGTGCCCGTACGAGCTGCACCGCAGCCTCGGCGAGATGTACGTCGCCGACGAGCGCTTCAAGTCGTTCTACGAGGCGATGCGCCCGGGTCTCGCCGAGCACCTGAAGGAGGCGATCGCCGCGAACGCGGCCCGCCACACCTCCTGATCCCCGGCCCGGGGGGGGCGGGGCTACTCCCGGGCCAGGACCACCGCCGTGCCGTACGCGCACACCTCGGTGCCCACGTCCGCGGCCGCCGTGACGTCGAAGCGGAACGCGAGCACGCCGTTGGCACCCCGCGCGCGTGCCTGCTCGACGAGGCGTTCCATGGCCTGGTTGCGGGTCTGCACGAGCGTCTTGGTGAGCCCGCGCAGCTCGCCGCCGACCATCGACTTCAGCCCGGCGCCGATCTGGCTCCCCAGGTGCCGGGAGCGCACGGTCAGGCCGAAGACCTCGCCGAGCACCTCCTGCACGCGGTAGCCGGGTACGTCGTTCGTGGTGACGACGAGGACGTCGGGCTGAGGGCCCTGTCCGCCGCCGTATTCGTCGATGCCCATGTCCACAGCTTTGCCCGGGGCGGAGCACAGTGCATCCTGATTACCCCATGGAACCTGGGCCGCGACGGCTGCGTTGATACTTTGAGGCAGTCAGCCCCAGCCCGTACCCCACTGCAGCAGGAGCCACATCCCCGTGACCACGCTTGCGCTCGGCCCCGAGTGGCTCAGCCCGGACTACCTGATCTCGACGTTCAGCCTGCCCGGCATCCTGCTCATCGTCTTCGCCGAGTCCGGACTCTTCGCGTTCCTGCCCGGCGACTCCCTGCTGTTCACGGCGGGCCTCTTCGTCGCCGAGGGCACGTACATCACCCAGCCGCTGTGGCTGGTCTGCACGCTGATCGTGCTCGCCGCCGTCATCGGTGACCAAGTGGGCTACATGATCGGCAAGTTCCTGGGCCCGAAGCTGTTCAACCGCCCCAACTCCAAGCTGTTCAAGCAGGAGAACCTGGACAAGGCCCACGAGTTCATGGAGAAGTACGGGCCCAAGGCGATCGTCCTGGCCCGCTTCGTCCCGATCGTGCGCACCTTCGCGCCCATCGTGGCCGGCGCCGGCCGCATGAAGTACCGCACGTTCCTGACGTACAACATCGTCGGCGGCATCGCCTGGGGCACCGGCGTCACCCTCGCGGGCTACTGGCTGGGCCAGATCGACTTCATCAAGAAGAACGTCGAGTCGATCCTCATCCTGATCGTCCTGCTCTCCGTCGTCCCGATCATCGTCGAGTACCTGCGGGACCGCTCGAAGAAGAAGCGCGAGGCGGCGCAGGCCCCCGCCGCCGCGCGGTCCCACCCGCCGGTCATGGACGACGCGACGACCCAGCTGCGCCGCATCACCCCCGACGACCGGCCCCCGTACCAGCAGCAGCCGCAGGGCAACGACAACGGCTACCACGGGCAGCAGCACAACGACCGGCAGTACAGCGACCAGCAGTACTACGGCCAGTACCCCCAGGCCCCCGGCTACGGCCAGCAGCCGTACGGCACCCAGCAGGGCCCGTACAACAGCGGGTACTGAACCGGCCGGGCCGACCCTGTCCGGGCCGCGGAGACCGCGCTAGAACCCGCGCGTGCGCTTCGCGGCCCGCCGCTTCTCCGCGGACCCGATCCGCAGGAACAGCCGGGAGATCTCCGACCCCAGGTTCACCCCGATGGCGATGGCCATGGCGAGCGCCACCGCCTTGGACAGCGACACCAGCCCCTCGTCGATCTCGTTCTGCGCGATCGCCAGCAGCCCGAAGTACGTCGCCGAACCGGGCAGCAGGGGCCCGATCGCCGCGGTCGTGTAGGGCAGCGCGGACGCGAACCGGTACCGGGACAGCAACTGCCCGAACAGGCCCACCAGCCCCGCGGCCGCCGCCGTGGACGCCACCGGCGAGATGCCGCCCGCGTAGTGCATCGCGCCGTACACGACCCAGGCGACACCCCCGTTGAGCGTCACCCACACCACAGTGGAACGTTCCTGCTGGAGCAGGACCGCGAACGCCAGCGACAGCAGCATCGACGCCCCGATCAGCAGCACCGGCTGGTCGGACACCCCGAGCTTCGCGTCCGGGTTCAGCCGCGCCCCCAGCTGCACGCCGAAGTACAGCACCGTCAGCACACCCGCGACGATGCCCACGAAGAAGTACAGGACCTCCAGCAGCCGCGCGGAGGCGGTGATGTAGAAGCCGGTCAGGCCGTCCTGCACGCCCGCCACCAGCGCCCGTCCGGGCAGCAGCGCGAACAGGCCACCGGTGATGACCGCCGAGGCCTTCACGTCGACGTGGCCGAGGGTCAGCGCGACGCCGATCGCGGCGGGCGGCATCGCGGCGACCGTGAACTGGTAGAACTCCGGCAGCCCGCGCCCCGCGCACAGCCACGCCAGCCGGTCGCCGAGCATCGCGCCCAGCGCCGCCGCGACGAACACGATCAGGTCGCCGCCGACCAGCACCGAGGCCGCGCCCGCGAGCAGCCCGCTCGCGCCGGTCAGCGCCCAGCCGGGGTACGGGTGCCGGTTGCGGCGGATCTCCGCCAGCCGCCGGTAGGCCTCCTCCAGGGAGACGGCCGTCTCCTCGTCGCTGAGGTCGTCCACCAGCTGGTACACGGCCGCCAGCCGCGTGTAGTCGGTGCCCCGCCGCCGCACGGTCCGCGACGCCGTGACCGGGTCGTCGACGAGGGAGGGCTGGTACGAGATCGCCAGCAGCGTGAAGGTGACGTTCGGCTCGCAGCGGTCGAGACCGTACGACCGGCAGACGGCGAACATCGCCGCCTCCACGTCCTCGGCGCCCTCGCCGCCCGCCAGCAGCAGCTCGCCGATACGCAGCGTCAGGTCGAGCACGCGCGGCACCGCCGGCCCGCTCTCGTCGCCGCCGCGGTGCACGGTCTCCGGCGCCGGCCGCTCGGTCACCGGCATGCGCAGCATCGTGCGCATCCGGTCCTGCCAGGGCACGTCCTTGGTCAGACTGACCTTCGGGATGCCGTTCGGCGGGGTGAAGGCCGTCGGGGCCTGCCGCGCGCTGTACGTGCTCGGCGGCGTGAACGCCGACCCCTCCGGCTCGATCCCGGGCGCGTGCGGGACGTCCAGGCCCGGCGGCAGGGCGAACTCGGACGTGGTCTCGGACTCCGGGCCGGCCGCTCTGGGGACGGCCAGGCCCTCGGGGATCGCGAACTCCGACGTGGTCGACATGTCCCCGTCGACGGCGGTCCCGGACGGCGGTGCGAAGGCGCTCCTCGCCTCGTCCGACCTGGGCTTGCGGTCCTCCGCTTCCGTCACTGCCTGGCGCTCCCTGTACGACACGTGAGCCTCGTACCCCTCACAGCCTCAGTATGCGCACAGGCGGACGAACGGGCCGCACGCGACGCAGGCGTGCGGCCCGTGGGCGCCGGGGCGGGGGTGGTCAGTGACCGCCCTGCTCCTTGAAGCGCTTGTAGGAACGCTCGATCTCGGCCTCGGCGTCCGTACGGCCCACCCAGTTGGCGCCCTCGACGGACTTGCCGGGCTCCAGGTCCTTGTAGACCTCGAAGAAGTGCTGGATCTCCAGACGGTCGAACTCCGACACGTGGTGGATGTCCCGCAGGTGCTCCACACGCGGGTCGTGCGCGGGGACGCACAGCAGCTTGTCGTCGCCACCGGCCTCGTCCGTCATCCGGAACATGCCGATCGCCCGGCACTGGATGAGGCAGCCCGGGAAGGTCGGCTCGTCCAGGATGACCAGCGCGTCCAGCGGGTCGCCGTCCTCGCCGAGCGTGTTCTCGACGAAGCCGTAGTCGGCCGGGTAGCTGGTCGAGGTGAAGAGGCGACGGTCCAGGCGGATCCGACCGGTCTCGTGGTCCACCTCGTACTTGTTGCGCGAACCCTTCGGAATCTCGATCGTGACGTCGAACTCCACCGGTGGCTCCTCCATGATCAACACACAGTTCTGGTGGTTAAGTGTCCCTCATGCAGGTGTGTGATCGCGAAAGGGGCTGGTGGTCGTGCCAGAGCTGAGGCCTTGGCGGGCCGCGAGACCGCACGTGGTGCGGATCGCGGATGCCGTACGACCGCGCCTGGCGCGGGCCGCGAAGGCCGCGAAACCGCGGGTCGCGCGGCTCGCGGGAGCCGGGACACCGCAGGTCGCGCGGGTCACGCGGCCGAGGACCTGGCAGTACACCGCGGGCGCCGCCACCGCCGGTCTGGCACTGGCCGCCGGGGTGGTGACCGCCGCCGGTCCCTGGGACTCCTCGGGTCAGCGTACGGCCGAGCGCGACCGCGCCGCCGCCCTCGGCCGCACGGGTGGCGCAGATCACGGTGGCGCCCCCGGCACGCCCGCCCGGCCCCGGCCCGCCCCCAGCGCCGGGCCCGTCCTGACCGGCCTCGGCGGGGTCAGCACCGTGAAGTCCGCCCCGGACGGCAAGACCCTCGCGAAGACCTTCGACCCCCTGCTCAAGGACCCGGTGCTGGGCCCCCGGCCCGCGGCGTCCGTCGTCGACGTCACCACCGGCCGGCGCCTGTACGGCGCGCACCCGGACAGCGCGTTCACCCCCGCCTCGACCACGAAGATCGCCACGGCCGTCGCCGCGCTGTCCGCCATGGGCGCCGACCACCGCCTCACCACGCGCGCCGCGCTGGAACCCGACACGAAGGAAGTAGTCCTCGTCGGCGGCGGCGACCCCACCCTCACGGCCCGGAAGAAGCCCGGGGACGCGGCCAGCCTGCGCACCCTGGCCGCCGAGACGGCCGCCGCCCTCGCCGAACGGGGCGTGCGCGAGGTCACCCTCTCCTACGACACGACCCGCTACGCCGGCTCCCCGGAACACCCCATCGGCGACAACCCCAACCTCGCCCTGGTCACCCCCCTGATGGCCGACGAGGGCCGCACGGACGACTCGACGAGCGGGCCGGTCACCCGCGTGAAGGACCCCGCGGAGGACGCGGCCCGCCAGTTCCGGGACTTCCTGGACTCCCACGGCATCAAGAGCACGGCCCCCGGCCCGTCCAAGGCCACGACCCGCGCCGAGACCCTCGCGGCGGTCTCCTCGCCCCCGCTGTCGGCCCTCGTCGAACGCATGCTGACCCACAGCGACAACGACATCGCCGAGGCCCTCGCCCGCCACACCGCGATCGCCACCGGCGAACGCGCCGACTTCGCGGGCGCGGGCCGGGCCATCACCGCCCGGCTGCGCTCCCTCGGCCTGCCGCTCAAGGGCGCCGCCTTCCAGGACGGCAGCGGCCTCGACCGCGCCGACCGCCTGACGCCCGGCCTCCTCACCGCCCTGCTGGCCAAGGCGGCCGACTCGTCCCACCCCGAGCTCCGCCCGGCCCTCACCGGCCTCCCCGTCGCCGGCTTCACCGGCACGCTGAGCTCCCGTTACACGGACGGGGCGTCCGGCGTGATCCGCGCCAAGACCGGCACCCTCACCGGCGTCCACACCCTCGCGGGCACCCTGGTCGACCGCGACGGCCGCCTGCTGGCGTTCGCCTTCATGGCCACGGACACGAACCCCCTCGCCCCGGCGGCGACGCAACAGGCGCTGGACAAGATGGCGACGGCGCTGGCGGCGTGCGGGTGCAGGTGAGCGCCCGCCGCGGGCGGTCGCTCCGCCGGGCCGACGGGCCCCCTGCCGGAGCGGAGCCGAGAGCCCGGGGGACGGCGGGCACGGCCCGCGAGGCCGAGCACCGGCGACGGCGCTCCGGCTCCCACCCGCCCCGCCGGAGCCCGGGCCCTGAGCACGCGCCCCCGCGCACCCCGGCCCTCGCCGCCCTGCCCGAGCGGCGAGCGCTCACGTACGGTTGACGCATGACGAGCATCGGTGGTGCTTCAACCGGCATGGTCGACTGGAATCTCGCGGTGGCGACCGCGACCCGGCTCGTACGGCCGGGCCCAGAGGTCAGCCGCGACGAGGCGAGGGCCGTCGTCGCGGAACTGCGCCGGCACGCCAGGGCCTCGGAGGAACACGTGCGCGGCTTCACGCGGCTCGGCACCGAGGAGGGCCACGACACCCCCGTCCTCGTCGTGGACCGCCCGGGCTGGATCCGCGCGAACGTCGCCGGCTTCCGGGAGATACTGCGGCCCCTGCTCGACAAGATGCAGGAGCGGCGCGGCGGCACCCCCGGCGGCGCGGTCATGAGCGCCGTCGGCGGCAAGGTCACCGGCGTCGAGCTCGGGATGCTGCTGTCCTTCCTGGCCTCCCGTGTCCTCGGCCAGTACGAGACCTTCGCGCCCGCCAGCCGCGAGCTCCCCGCCGGGGAGAACGGCGGCGGACGGCTGCTCCTGGTCGCCCCCAACATCGTCCACGTGGAGCGCGAACTCGACGTCGACCCGCACGACTTCCGCCTCTGGGTGTGCCTGCACGAGGAGACGCACCGCACGCAGTTCACCGCCGTGCCCTGGCTGCGCGACCACCTGGAGGGCGAGATCCAGGCGTTCCTGGGGGAGACCGACGTCGACCCCATGACCGTCCTGGAACGCGTCCGCGAGGCCGCCCAGAGCCTGGCCGGGGGCCGCCCCGAGGCCGAGGAGGACGACGGCGGCCGCTCCCTCGTCGAGATCGTCCAGACCCCCGCCCAGCGCGAGATCCTCGGCCGCCTCACGGCCGTGATGTCCCTGCTGGAGGGCCACGCCGACTTCGTCATGGACGGCGTCGGCCCGGCCGTCGTGCCGTCCGTCGGCGAGATCCGCGAGAAGTTCCAGCAGCGCCGCGCCAAGGGCGCCTCCCGCCTGGACCTGGCCCTGCGCAAGCTGCTCGGACTCGACGCCAAGCTCCGCCAGTACCGCGACGGGGAGCGCTTCGTCCGGGCGGTCGTCGACGAGGTCGGCATGGACGGCTTCAACCGCGTGTGGACCTCGCCCAACACCCTCCCCACCAAGTCGGAGATCGCCAAACCGGCGGACTGGGTCACGCGGGTGCATCGCAGGGCCGAGTAGTGAACATCGCGGGAAGGTCGTGAAAGGAAAGCGGTCGACGGCAGGCGAACGCCCCTCCAATCACCCGTCCGAGGGACCGTGAGCCAGGGGTAGGCGTGCAATGCTCGGGGAACGGCCCGGTTCTGTCACCATCTACACACTCTGCGTGACCGACACGCGGGCCCACCCCCCGAAAACTTCATGAAGGGAACCGGACATGGGTCCCCATCCTGCGGTCGCGGCGATACGCCTGGCGGTACGCCGCGTCCTCCACGACCTCCTCACCGAACACCACCGCGCCCCCGCCGCGGTTCCGCACGCCCCCTCGCACGAGCCCCCGCCGCTCGTGCTCGTGGCGTGCTCCGGCGGCGCCGACTCCATGGCCCTGGCCTCCGCCCTCGCCTTCGAGGCCCCCAAGCTCGGCATCCGAGCCGGTGGCGTGACCGTCGACCACGGCCTCCAGGCCGGCTCCGACCTGCGCGCCGCGGAAGTCGTCCAGCGCCTGCGTGAACTGGGCCTCGACCCCGTCGACTCCGTCGCCGTCACCGTCGGCCGCGCCGGCGGACCCGAAGCCGCCGCCCGCGACGCCCGCTACGCCGCGCTCGACACCGCGGCCGAACGCCACGGTGCCGCGGCCGTCCTGCTCGGCCACACCCGCGACGACCAGGCCGAGACCGTCCTGCTCGGCCTCGCCCGCGGCTCGGGCATCCGCTCCCTGTCCGGAATGGCCGCGGTCTCGGGGGCCGGCGGCCGTTACCGCCGCCCCTTCCTGGAGCTCGACCGGCAGACCGCCCGCAAGGCCTGCATGGTCCAGTCCCTGCCCGTCTGGGACGACCCGCACAACGCCGACCCGGCCTACACCCGCTCCCGCCTGCGCCACGAGGGCCTGCCCGCCCTGGAGAAGGCCCTCGGCAAGGGCGTCGTCGAGGCCCTCGCCCGGACGGCCCAGCTCTCCCGCGACGACGCCGACGCCCTCGACTCCTGGGCCGCCCAGGCCGAGGCCACCGTCCGCGACGCCGCCGGACTGCTGGAGTGCGCCAAGCTCTACGCCCTGCCGCCCGCCGTGCGCCGCCGCGTCCTGCGCCGCGCGGCCATCGCGGCCGGTGCCCCGGCCGGCTCGCTGTTCGCCCGCCACATCGAGGAAGTCGACCGGCTGATCACCGGCTGGCGCGGCCAGGGGGCCATCAACCTCCCCGGCAAGGTCGTGGCACGGCGGCAGGGTGGCAGACTGGTGATTCGGCAAGGCTGAATCCGACCCCCTCCGAGCAGTCGGGGCAGGGCCGACCGGCCGGTGGGACGACCGAAAGTGATGCGGGTGGACGCGAAAGACATGGGTGACGACCTCCAGCAGGTACTCATCACCAAGGAAGAGATCGACGCCAAGCTGGCCGAGCTGGCAGCGAAGATCGACGCGGAGTACGCGGGCAAGGACCTGCTGATCGTCGGTGTCCTCAAGGGCGCGGTGATGGTCATGGCCGACCTCGCGCGGGCGCTGTCCACCCCCGTCACCATGGACTGGATGGCCGTATCCTCGTACGGGGCGGGCACCCAGTCCTCCGGTGTGGTGCGGATCCTCAAGGACCTCGACACCGACATCAAGGGCAAGCACGTCCTCATCGTCGAGGACATCATCGACTCCGGCCTGACCCTGTCGTGGCTGCTCTCCAACCTCGGCTCGCGCGAGCCCGCCTCCCTGAAGGTGTGCACGCTGCTGCGCAAGCCCGAGGCCGCGAAGGTGGCCATCGACGTGGAATGGGTCGGCTTCGACATCCCGAACGAGTTCGTCGTGGGCTACGGCCTCGACTACGCCGAGAAGTACCGCAACCTCCCGTTCGTCGGTACGCTCGCGCCTCACGTCTACGGCGGCTGAACCCCCGTCCCGGGAGCCGTGGCCGTGATCGGGAACCCCGGCGGGCTTCCCGCCGTTGGAGCATGCGTGGACGGATCGCCAGCCGCACCGCGCAGCTTCAGGTGACAATGCTGGGGTACCGTCCGAAGAACAGCCTTTTATCAAACTCACTATGGCAGGAGGGACGGGGCGGCACCGCTCCGTGTGGATGGACGTGAAGCGATACTTCCGTGGGCCGGTCATGTGGATCGTGCTGGCCGTCCTTGCCGTGGTCGTGTTGATGCAGGTCGTCGGCTCGTCCGGGGGCTACAAGACGGTGGACACCGGCCAGGTCGTCCAGGCGATCAACCAGAACAAGGTGGAGTCGGCCAAGCTCACCACCGGTGACGAGCAGACCATCAAGGTCACGCTCAAGGGCGACGAAAAGATCGAGGGCAGCTCGAAGATCCAGGCGAGCTACATCGGGGACCAGGGCGTCGCCCTCGCCAACACGCTGCAGAACAAGTACCAGGACAAGCAGATCCCGGACGGCTACACGGTCTCGCCGTCCAAGCAGAACCCCTTCGTCGGGATCCTGCTCTCGCTGCTTCCGTTCGTCCTGATCGTGGTCGTCTTCCTGTTCCTGATGAACCAGATGCAGGGCGGCGGCTCCCGGGTCATGAACTTCGGGAAGTCCAAGGCCAAGCTCATCACCAAGGACACCCCCAAGACGACGTTCGCCGATGTCGCCGGGTCCGACGAGGCCGTCGAGGAACTCCACGAGATCAAGGAGTTCCTCCAGGAGCCGGCCAAGTTCCAGGCGGTCGGGGCCAAGATCCCCAAGGGCGTGCTGCTCTACGGCCCGCCCGGCACCGGCAAGACCCTGCTCGCGCGTGCCGTCGCGGGCGAGGCGGGCGTGCCGTTCTACTCGATCTCCGGTTCCGACTTCGTCGAGATGTTCGTCGGTGTCGGTGCCTCCCGTGTGCGTGACCTGTTCGAGCAGGCCAAGGCGAACGCCCCGGCGATCGTCTTCGTCGACGAGATCGACGCGGTCGGCCGCCACCGCGGCGCCGGCCTCGGCGGCGGTCACGACGAGCGCGAGCAGACCCTGAACCAGCTGCTCGTCGAGATGGACGGCTTCGACGTCAAGGGCGGCGTGATCCTCATCGCCGCGACGAACCGGCCCGACATCCTCGACCCGGCCCTCCTGCGCCCCGGCCGTTTCGACCGGCAGATCGCCGTCGACCGCCCGGACATGCAGGGCCGTCTGGAGATCCTCAAGGTCCACCAGAAGGGCAAGCCGGTCGCCCCGGACGTCGACCTGTCGGCCGTCGCCCGCCGTACGCCCGGCATGACCGGTGCCGATCTCGCCAACGTGCTGAACGAGGCCGCCCTGCTGACGGCCCGCAGCGACCAGAAGCTGATCGACAACCACATGCTGGACGAGGCGATCGACCGTGTGGTCGCGGGCCCGCAGAAGCGGACCCGGATCATGTCGGACAAGGAGAAGAAGATCACCGCGTACCACGAGGGCGGGCACGCCCTGGTCGCGGCGGCCTCGCCGAACTCCGACCCGGTCCACAAGATCACGATCCTCTCGCGCGGCCGTGCCCTCGGCTACACGATGGTCCTGCCGGACGAGGACAAGTACTCGACCACGCGCAACGAGATGCTCGACCAGCTCGCCTACATGCTGGGCGGCCGCGCGGCCGAGGAGCTCGTCTTCCACGACCCGACCACCGGTGCCGCGAACGACATCGAGAAGGCCACCAGTCTGGCCCGCGCGATGGTCACGCAGTACGGCATGACCGAGCGTCTGGGCGCGATCAAGTTCGGCGGGGACAACACCGAGCCGTTCCTCGGACGTGAGATGTCTCACCAGCGGGACTACTCGGAAGAGGTCGCCGCGCTGGTCGACGAAGAGGTCAAGAAGCTCATCGAGACCGCGCACAACGAGGCCTGGGAGATCCTGGTCGAGAACCGCGACGTCCTCGACAACCTCGTTCTGCAGCTGCTGGAGAAGGAGACCCTGGGCAAGGAGGAGATCGCCGAGATCTTCGCCCCCATCGTCAAGCGCCCGCCCCGGCCCGCCTGGACCGGCTCCTCCCGCCGCACGCCGTCCACCCGCCCGCCGGTCCTCTCCCCCAAGGAGCTGGCCCTGACGAACGGGGCGAACGGCGCGACGCCGGCCATCAGCACCGCCAAGAGCACCGCGGCGGAGCCCGCCCCGGCGCCCGAGCGGACCCCGGAGGACCGCCCCGAGAGCTGACCCGGCTCTCCCGGTGGTGCCACCGGGCCCGGAATGGATGCCGCGCCCCCCAGGTTTTAGCCTGGGGGGCGCGGCTTTCCGCCATTTACGCAGGCCGCCCCCTGATGGACACAGGAACGAGGCACCAGATGACCGACCCCGTGACGCTGGACGGCGAGGGCCAGATCGGCGAGTTCGACGAGAAGCGCGCCGAGAACGCCGTGCGCGAACTGCTGATCGCGGTCGGCGAGGACCCGGACCGCGAGGGTCTGAGGGAGACGCCGGCGCGGGTGGCGCGGGCGTACCGGGAGATATTCGCGGGGCTGTGGCAGAGGCCCGAGGACGTGCTCACCACGACGTTCGACCTCGGACACGACGAGATGGTCCTGGTGAAGGACATCGAGGTGCTGAGCTCCTGCGAACATCACCTGGTGCCGTTCGTCGGTGTGGCGCACGTCGGGTACATCCCGTCCGTCGAAGGCAAGATCACGGGCCTGTCGAAGCTCGCCCGGCTCGTGGACGTCTATGCCCGGCGCCCGCAGGTGCAGGAACGACTCACCACGCAGATCGCCGACTCCCTGATGGAGATCCTGGAGCCGCGCGGCGTGATCGTCGTGGTCGAGTGCGAGCACATGTGCATGTCGATGCGCGGGGTGCGGAAGGTGGGCGCGAAGACGATCACCTCGGCGGTCCGGGGGCAGCTGCGCGACCCGGCGACGCGCAATGAGGCGATGAGCCTCATCATGGCGCGCTGACGTCCCGCGTCACACCGAGGGCGCCGTCCCCGTGCCGTCGTGTTCGTCGTCCTCCGGGAGCTTGCAGACGCGCTCCAGGAAGATCGCCGCCGCTATCACGCCGATGCCGGCGAGGACCGAGAAGCCGGCGTAGATGGCCTGGTCGCGGCGGGCGGGGATGTCGAGGGACTCCAGCAGGAAGACGCCGGTGCCGCCGTACATGCCGGACACCAGGGCGGCGACCAGGGCGCTGGCGTGGCCGAAGACCACCGCGCGGGCCGCCATCATGGGGTCGACGCCCTTGGCGTCGGGCCGGCGCTCGCGCTGGGCCTTCAGGCGGGAGCGCAGCGAGAGCGCCGTGGCCAGCAGGACCACGGCGATCAGGGCCAGGACGACGGGCGCGGCCAGGGGGACGCTGGGGAGCGTGCCGATCGAGTTCCACAGGCGGGCGCCCGCCCAGGACAGGACTCCGGCCACGACGAAGACGCCGGCCAGCAACCTGATGCGCAGCTCTTTCACGGTGTCCCTTCGGTTCCCCCGGGTCCGGCCCCGTTCGCGGCCGTCTTGACCTTAACGGCTACTCGGGCAGCCGGAGTTCCAGGTCGGCGCGGGGCGCGACCCCTTCGCGGGTGACGGCGTCCAGCAGGCCGGCGACCGGGCCGCGGCCGGGCAGCTGCGCCTCCGGGTCCAGGTCGTGCCAGGGGGCCAGGACGAAGGCGCGCTCGTGGGCGCGCGGGTGGGGGAGGGTGAGCCGCGGGTCGTCGGAGACGACGTCGGCGTAGGACACGATGTCGACGTCGAGGGTGCGCGGGCCCCAGCGCTCGTCGCGCACGCGGTGGAAGGCCTCCTCGACCGCGTGGGCGCGTTCCAGGAGCGAGGCGGGCGGGAGGGTCGTCTTGAGGACCACGACCGCGTTGAAGTAGGACGGCTGGCTGCCGGGGTCCACGCCCCAGGGCTCGGTCTCGTAGACGGGGGAGACGGCCTTGACGCGGACGCCGGGCGTGTCCTCCAGGGCGTCGACGGCTCCCTGGAGGGTCTCCAGGCGGTTGCCGAGGTTGGAGCCGAGGGCGACCACGGCCCGTTTCGGGTTCGACAGGGTCGTGTCGGCGGCGTCGACCTTGTCGACGACGGAGGCGGGCACCGGCTGTACGGTCGGGTCGCTGGGACCCTTCAGGAAGGGCGCGGTCATACTCGGCTCCGGGTGATGGTGACGGTCACGTCGTCGAAGGGGACCGTGATCGGGGCGTCCGGCTTGTGGACGCAGACCTCCACCTGCTGGACCACCTCGTGCTTCAGGCATACCTGGGCGATGCGCTCGGCGAGCGTCTCGACGAGGTCGACGGGCTCGCCCTGGACGACGGCCACGACCTCCTCCGCCACGATGCCGTAGTGCACGGTCTTCGCCAGGTCGTCGTCGGCCGCGGCCGGTCGGGTGTCCAGGCCGAGGACGAGGTCCACGATGAAGGTCTGGCCCTCCTCGCGTTCCCTCGGGAACACACCGTGGTGCCCACGGGCCTTCAGCCCGCGCAGCGCGACACGATCCACGCGAATCACTCCTGCAATCGTCGGTCACGGCCGGTCCGTGCCGTGTGCGGGCGGCACACCGGCCTCGGTCGAATCTACCTGCGAGCGCGGGCGGGGCCGGGCCACGGGGGCGCGGGGCCGGCCGGGGCCCGGCAGGATTCACCCGGCGTTTCCCCTGGGGAACCCGGCGGCTCACGGGTTGGCGGCCGCCCCGAGTCCACGGTCCGGTGATTCCCACCACTACCGGGCGACTACCCACTCAGGCGGGGGTGTCGTCCTGTTCGTCCTCGTCGGTTTCGGCCAGGACGGGGGAAGCGTGGTGCGACCAGATCTTCCACCCCTGGGGCGTGCGCCGGAACACATTGGTGGCGACCACGAGCTGCCCGACGAGCGGGCCGAGCTCCTCACCCTCGCCCTCGGGGGCGGGACCGCCGCTGAGGATGTTCTCCGTGCAGGTCACCAGGGCGGTGTCACCGGTGACGGAGACGTGCACGTCGGTGAGGAAGAACTGGATGTAGTCGGTGTTGGCCATGATCAGGGCGTAGGAGCGCAGGACCTCGCCGCGGCCGGTGAGCACGGGCCAGCCGGGGTGCACGCAGGAGACCACGCCGGTGTCGGCCGGGTCGTGGTAGGTCTCGTCGACGCCCAGGTCGGCGGGGGTGAGCCAGAGCGACGCGAGTTCCTCGAAGTCGCCCTGTTCCAGTGCCTCGTAGAAGGCGGTGTTGGCGGCCTCGACCTGCTCGACGTCGGTGTGCGGGGCGCTCACCGGGTTCCTTCCGTGCCGGCGCGTGCCCCTTCGAGGGCGCGGGCGACGCGCACGGCGTCCGCGGTGGCGCGCACCTCGTGCACGCGGACGGCCCACGCGCCGGCGTGCGCCGCGAGCGCGGAGACGGCGGCGGTCGCCGCGTCGCGTTCGCGGGCGGGCGGGGGCGGGGCGTCGGGCCCGGCCAGCACCCGGCCGAGGAACCGCTTGCGGGAGGCGGCGACGAGGACGGGGCGGCCCAGGCGGAGCACCCCGTCCAGGCCCGCGAGGAGCGCGAGGTCGTGCTCGGCGTCCTTGGAGAAGCCGAGGCCGGGGTCGACGACGACGCGGTCGGGGGCGATGCCGCCGGCGAGGACGGCCTCCACGCGCGCGTGCAGCTCGTCGACGACCTCGGTGACGACGTCGGCGTAGACGCCCTTGACGTTGCCGCCCTGGAGGAAGCCGCGCCAGTGCATGACGACGAAGGGCGCGCCGGCGTCGGCGACGGCGGGGATCATGCGGGGGTCGGCCAGGCCGCCGCTGACGTCGTTGACGAGGACGGCGCCGGCCGCGAGGGCCCGCTCGGCGACGGAGGCGCGCATGGTGTCGACGGAGACGGTGACGCCCTCGGAGGCCAGACCGCGGACGACGGGGATGACGCGGCGCAGTTCCTCGGCCTCGTCCACCCGGGTGGCGCCGGGCCGGGTCGACTCGCCGCCGACGTCGACCAGGTCCGCGCCCTCGGCCACGAGGTCGAGGCCGTGCTTGACGGCGGCCGTGGTGTCGAAGAAGCGGCCGCCGTCGGAGAAGGAGTCGGGCGTGACGTTCACGACTCCCATGACCGCGCAGCGGTCCCATTCCGGTAGGCCCGCCACGCGCCCGCGTCCGCTCTGGTTGCTCATATGTTCAGCGTAGGCCCAGGGGGAGGCCGTCAGGCGCCGCGGCCCGGCGGCGGCCCGTGCGGACGGTCCGGGTCAGGCCGCACGGACGTTGCGTTCGGCCGCCGTGTGGTGGGCGCAGGGGCGGCGGCCCGTCGTGCGGCGGCGGCGCAGGAAGCGGGGCAGGGGCAGGGCGAGATTGACGAAACCTTCCGCCTGCATGGCGGCGAAGCCGATGCGGGGCAGGTCGGCCGAGGCGCGGTAGACGACGAAGCGGGGCTCCCAGCGCGGCTGGAACTTGGCGTTGAACTTGTACAGGGACTCGATCTGGAACCAGCGGGAGAGGAAGACCAGCAGGCCGCGCCAGGCGCGCAGCACCGGGCCCGCGCCGATCTTCTCGCCCCGTGCCAGGGCCGAGCGGAACATCGCGAAGTTGAGGGACACGCGCGTGATGCCGAACCTCGGGGCGGCCTGCAGGGCGGCCACGATGAGCAGTTCGTTCATGCCGGGGTCGGCGGAGCGGTCGCGGCGCATGAGGTCGAGCGAGGCGCCGTCGGTGCCCCAGGGCACGAAGTGCAGGACGGCCTTGAGGTCGCCGTGCGGGCCGGGGTGGTCGTCCTGCTTGTGGGCGGTGGCGATGAGGCAGTCGCCGTCGGCGGGGTCGCCGACCCGCCCGAGGGCCATGGAGAAGCCGCGCTCGGTGTCGGTGCCGCGCCAGTCGTCGGCGGCGCGCCGGACGCGCTCCAGCTCGGCCTCCCCGAGGTCACGGACACGTCGTACCCGGGTCTCGTAACCGGCGCGCTCGATGCGCTTGACCATCTGGCGCACGTTGCGCATCGCGCGGCCGGCGAGCGAGAAATCCATGACGTCCACCACCGCCTCGTCGCCCAGTTCGAGGGCGTCGAGCCCGGTCTCGCGGGTCCACACCTCGCCGCCGGTCTCGGAGCAGCCCATGACGGCAGGGGTCCAGGAGTGGGCCCGGGCCTCGTCCATGAACCGTTCGATGGCGCCGGGCCAGGCCTCGACGTCGCCGATGGGGTCGCCGCTGGCGAGCATCACGCCGGAGACCACGCGGTAGGTGACGGCCGCCTTGCCGCTGGGGGAGAAGACGACGGCCTTGTCGCGGCGCAGGGCGAAGTGGCCGAGGGAGTCGCGGCCGCCGTGCTTGGCCAGCAGGGCGCGCAGCCGCGCCTCGTCCTCCTCGGTGAGCTGGGCGGCCGGGTGCTCGGGGCGGAAGGCCAGGTAGACGGTGGTGACGGCGGTGAGCAGGCCGAGGGCGCCGAGCGAGAAGGCGACGGTCCAGGAGGTGGGGCCCTCGTAGTCGACCGGGCCCTCGAAGCCGAAGAGGCCGTAGACGACGTGGGTGATGCGGTCGGCCAGGCTCGGGTCGCCGAGCATGCGGTCGCCGTGGACGCTGACGATGAGCAGGCCCAGCAGCAGCGAACCGGCGCTCATCAGCACGAAGTTGGCGAGTGCCCGCCAGCGGCTGCGCGGGTCGGGCAGGGCGTCGAACTGGTCGCGGTGGCGCAGCAGGGGCGCCAGCAGGGCCAGCGAGATGAGGACGCCGACGATCGAGTGGCGGTAGGTGAACTGCGCGACGGCCCCGGCCGGGAGCAGGGCGACGGCCGCCCGCCAGGCCCGGCGCTTGCCGCGCTTGAGGCCGTGGGCGAGCAGCAGCAACAGCACGCCGGTGCTCAGCGACAGGGCGGCGGCGAAGGGGCCGAGGGCACCGGGCAGCACCTCGGCGATGGCGTGCATCCGGCTGTGCCGGAAGCGGGGGAAGACGCCCGCGGCGATGTCGAGCACGCCCACCAGGGCGCACGCCCTGCCGACGAGGAGGGGGACGGCCTCGGGGCGTGGCCCGCGCAGCAGCCGGCCCACCCGGCCCGTGCGCGCCGTGGTGCCGCGGCGGCTCGGAACCCCGCCCGACATTTCCTCATCTGTCCTGACAGACATCGCATCCCGTAGTTCTGCGAGAGACCTTGGATCCGGTGCCGATTCGGGCATCCGGCGACATTGCGCCCTCTAGGACGGTGTCTCGGGGGGAGAGGTTCACTCCCCACGTCAAAGCCGTTTCAAAGGCGGAGGAAAGTCCGGGACAAGCCCTCGCGAAGGTCCGATCGCGGGGGCGGGGCCGGGCGGAGAGCGCGGACAGGTAACCGATCCATGGGTCTCACGAGTGACAAGGTGCTCGCACTGGCGGTGCTGTCCGCCGTGCTGCTGTTCACCGGCACGGTCCGGTGGTGGCCGCGGCTGGCCCGGCGGGGCTGGCGGGCGGTGAGCGGCCGTGTCGGGCTGCTCCTCGGCACGCAGCTGGCGCTGTTCGCCGCGGTGGGCCTGGCCGCCAACCAGGCCTTCGGCTTCTACGCGAGCTGGGCGGACCTGTTCGGGCAGGAGAAGGAGCAGGGGGTGGTCGTCGACCACACGCCGGGCCGGGGTCCGCTGGAGGTGGTCGGCTCACGGCGGGTGCCGGGAGCGGGCGGGGTGCGCCCGGCCTCCGGCGGCCGGATCCAGGAGGTCCGGCTCGTGGGCCGCACGACCCGCATCGCCACGCCCGCGTACGTCTATCTGCCGCCGGAGTACTTCCAGCCGCGGTACCGCACCCACCGGTTCCCGGCGGCGGTCGTGCTGACCGGCTATCCGGGAACGGCGTCGGCGCTGGTGGAGAAGCTGCACTATCCGCGGACCGCGCTGGAACTGGCCCGGGCCGGCCGGATGCGGCCGATGATCCTCGTGATGCTGCGGCCGACGGTGGCCCCGCCCCGGGACACCGAGTGCGTCGACATCCCCGGCGGTCCGCGGACGGAGTCGTTCTTCGCGAAGGATCTGCCCGACGCGCTGCGCGCGCACTACCGGGTGGCCGGAAAGCCGGGGGGTCTCGGCATCGTCGGCAACTCCACGGGCGGCTATTGCGCGTTGAAGATCGCGCTGCACCATCCCGGTGTGTACACCGCCGGGGCGGGCCTGTCCGCGTACTACAAGGCGCCGATCGACGCCACGACGGGCGATCTCTTCCACGGCGACAAGGACCTGCGCAATCGCGCCGATCTGCGGTGGTACCTCGCGCACATGCCCGCTCCCGACACGTCCCTGCTGGTCACCAGCAGCAGGAAGGGCGAGAGCAACTACAAGGACACGCTGGAGTTCATAGCGCGCGTGAAGGACACGGGGCGGACGCGGATCTCCTCGATCGTCCTGGAAAGCGGTGGGCACAACTTCAACACCTGGCGGCGTGAGATTCCGGCGACGCTGGAGTGGATGAGCGGACGGCTGACGCGAAGGTGAGCACGGGCCGGAAGGCGTTGTCGCACACACCGGTCCATGGCGGTGGAAATGATCTTGGGAATTGAATGAACGGACCATTCCGGTTCTTCTCGAGTTCTGATGCGGCGTGACTCTCTCGGTATGGCTTTGTTTTTGCGGGGTGGCTCACCACGATTCGCCTACGCGCGGTAAGTTTCTGGCCATGCCACGTGGACGTCATCGCCATTCCCCGCCCCTGCACAGGCTGCTGCCCCCGTCGGCGATCGCAGGCGTCTCCCTCGTCTGCGCCCTGGGGCCCTGGGTGTTCACGGAGCCGGCGGTGCTCCGTGGCCTGGCCGCGGCCGCCGCGGCGACGGCGGTCACCGGCGCGGTCGTGCTGCGCCGTTGGGACATCCAGGCGGGCAAGCGCGTCGCCGACCTCACGCGCGCGCGGGCGAGCGACGAGTGGCGCTTCGAGGAGCGCGTCGCCGAACTCGAGGCCGACCTGGAGGAGTCCCGCGAACTGCGCGCCAAGCTGGAACAGCGGCTGCGCGCCAAGCGCACGGAACTGGCCGGGCTGCGCAACGAACACGCCGCGCTGCTGCGCCGGTACGCCACGTCGGAGACCGAGCGCGCGAGCGTCCTGGAGGAGCGCCGGGTCCTGGAGATCGAGGCGACCGCTCCCGTGCGGGCGGCGCTGCCGGCCGGGGCCGCGGAGGCGGCGGACGGCGGCCCGGCGGAGCCGGGCGGGGCGGCTGCCGGTCTCGCCGCGGAGGCGGTGCCCGCGGTGCCCGCGGTGTTCTCGCCGGAGGGTTCCCGGCTGTTCCTGCGGGCCGCGGCCGCGCTGGCCCGGTTCGACGGCGAGCGGGTCCCGGACCCGGACGGCGGCGGTGACGGCGACGGCGTACCCGAGGGCGCGGACGCCGCGGAGCCCGCGCAGAAGTCCCAGGCGGAGCGGGCTGAGCAGGCTGAGCAGCGGGAGCCGTCCCGTGGGGACGAGCCGCAGGGGCAGTCCGGGGCGGTCGGCGGGCCCGAGCACGCGACCGCCGCGAAGAGCGGGACCGGGCAGCCGCCCGCGCCCGCCCGGGCCGGGCAGGCGGTGTCCGGTCACTACGCCGTGCCGACCGCCGTGGCCGTCGCGCCGCAGCAGCCGGTGCGGCGCCCGCCGACCGAGGGCGGCTTCGACTTCTTCGGCACCAAGAAGGGCACCTCACGGGCCGCCCTGGAGGCCGTGCAGAACGAGGACCTCGCCGACGTCGTCGGCCAGGAGGCCCTCGCCCTGCACAAGGCCGAGACCGAGGCCCGCTACAAGCCCGCGGACGAGGAGTCCCGCGGCATCGGCCAGGTCATCGACCTGACGGCGCACGACGAGACGGAGCAGATCGACCTGAAGGGGCTGCGCAGCGCGGTGTCCTGACCGTGCTCGGACCGCCCGTGCGCGACGGCCCCCGGCCACGGCCGGGGGCCGTCGCCGTCTGCGCGCGTCGGGTGCGGCTCACGCCATCCAGCGGTCCGGGCGGGCGTCCCGGCGTCCGGTGCGCGACCGTTCCGCCTGGGCCGCCAGCAGTTCGCGCGCCTCGGCGGCGTCGCGCAGCCGTGCCGTCACCGTCTTGTCGGCACCGGTGTCCACCGCCACGTCGGCCAGGCCCCGGGCCCGTTCCCACGGCCCCTGCGTCATCCGCACGCTCTGCACCTTGGCGTGCGGCACCAGCGCCAGAGTCCGCCGCAGCAGCCCCGAACGGGCCGCGAACACGGCGTCCGTGACGGCGAGTCCGTAGCCCCGCCACCACACCGGCACGCACCAGCGGGCGCGCCGCGGCGAGGGTGCCAGGGCCGCGCGCTCCGGCACGGTCACCCCGGGCAGCACCCGCGCGACGACGTCCTCGGCGACCTCGCGCGGGGCGACCGGCACCAGCACGGAGTTGGACGAGCCGGCGACGTCCAGTTCCACGCGCACCCAGCCGCGCCGCCGCCACAGCAGCGGCTCCACGATCCGCACGGTCTGCACGCGTCCCGGCGGCACCGTCTCGTGGGCCCGGTCCAGCAGGCCGTGGTCGATGCGCAGCCCGTCGGGCGACTCGCCCACGGTCCAGTCGTACTCGGTGACGAACCGGCCCACGCTGCTCGCGCCGGCCGCGCCCAGCAGCGGCAGGGCGACCGCGAGGACCGTCCACAGGCTGTGGGTGGCCAGCCACAGCACCGGCGGCACGACGAGCGCCGCGGCCAGCGACCCCCAGGTCGCGCCGGTCAGCACCAGCGACATCGCGAGCACGCCCGGTGGCACCCGCAGCAGCTGCCGGGAGGGGGCCTCGCCCACCTGGTGCGCGGTCTCGGGGGCGAAACCGGCGGCCCGGGCGAGCAGTTCGGCCCGCAGGGCCCTCGCCTCGCCGGCGCCGAGGAAGGCCAGTTCGTCCTTCTTGTCGGTGCCTATGACGTCGAGCCGCAGCTTGGCGACCCCCGCGACCCGGGCGAGCAGCGGCTGGGTGACGTCGACGGCCTGGATCCGCTCCAGACGGATGTGGGCGGTGCGGCGGAAGACCAGGCCGGTGCGGATGCGCAGTTCGGTGCCGGTCACCGCGAAGCGGGTGAACCACCAGGAGCAGAAGCCGTAGAGGGCGGCGGCCGGGACGATCACCGCGAGGCCGATCAGCAGGGTCGTGGTGGTCAGGCGGGTGAGGTGGCGCTGCGCCCCGTCGGGGTCGTGCACGGCCCAGCCGATGAGGACGGCGACCGGGGCCCAGGCCCGGCGGAGCGGGGTGACGGGGTGCAGCCGCCGCTCGATCACGTCACCCGCGGCCCCGGTCGGCCCGGTCGGCTCGGCGGCCTGCGGGGTCGTCACAGCCCCGCCGATCGGGCCTCGCCCAGCTCGGTGAGCCGGTCGCGCAGGCGTTCCGCCTCGGCCGGGTCCAGGCCGGGAATGGTCGCGTCGGTCGCCGCGGCGGCCGTGTGCAACTGCACGCTGGCCAGCCCGAAGTGCCGCTCCACGGGCCCGGAGGTCACCTCGACGAGCTGCATCCGCCCGTACGGCACCACGGTCTCCTCGCGCCACAGCACGCCCCGGCTGATCAGCAGGTCGTCGGCCCGCTCGGCGTACCGCCAGGAACGCCAGTTGCGCTCGATCATCACCCAGCCCCAGACGGCCAGCGCCAGTGGCGGCAGCGCGAACAGCGCCCAGACGGGCCCGGCCAGCAGTCCCGGCAGGAGCCCGGCGGCCAGGGTGATCAGCCCGAGCCAGACGACCAGCAGCAGCCGCCGCATCTTCAGCAGGCCGGGGGGCAGGGCGATCCAGGCGGGCTCGGCGGGGGTGTACGGGTCACCCGAGCCGACCGGGCCTGCCGGGCCGACCGGGTCCGCTGGGCCGACTGGGCCCTCCGGGTCCACAGGGCCCGCCGGCCCGGTCCCGTGGCCTGCCCCCGTCGTCCCCGTCTCGTGCGCGCTCCCCGTCTCCATGAGGTCAGGGTACGTAGGGGAGACTGTGTCCATGACTCCTACGACGGAGACCATGGTCGGAATCGGCGGTGCCGCGGAGAGCACCGACATGGTGCTCAACATCGGGCCCCAGCACCCCTCCACGCACGGCGTGCTGCGCCTGAAGCTCGTCCTGGACGGCGAGCGCATCACGCACGCGGAGCCGGTGATCGGCTACATGCACCGCGGCGCCGAGAAGCTGTTCGAGGCGCGCGACTACCGCCAGATCATCATGCTCGCCAACCGCCACGACTGGCTGTCGGCGTTCTCCAACGAACTGGGCGTCGTCCTCGCCGTGGAGCGGATGCTCGGCATGGAGGTCCCCGAGCGGGCCGTGTGGCTGCGCACGCTGCTCGCCGAGCTGAACCGGGTGCTCAACCACCTGATGTTCCTCGGCTCGTACCCGCTGGAGCTCGGCGGGATCACCCCGATCTTCTACGCGTTCCGGGAGCGCGAGGAGCTCCAGCACGTGATGGAGGAGGTCTCCGGCGGGCGGATCCACTACATGTTCAACCGCGTCGGCGGCCTCAAGGAGGACCTGCCGGCCGGCTGGACCGGGCGCGCGCGCACCGCCGTCGCCGACGTCCGCTCCCGCATGGACCGCTTCGACGACCTGGTGCTGGGCAACGAGATCTTCCGCGGCCGCACCCGGGGCGTCGGAGTCCTCAGCCCGCGGGCCGTCCACGCCTACGGCGTCAGCGGGCCGATCGGCCGCGCCTCGGGCGTCGACTTCGACCTGCGCCGCGACGAGCCGTACCTGGCCTACGGCGAGCTCCAGGACACCCTGAAGGTCGTGACGCGCTCGGAGGGCGACTGCCTCGCCCGCTTCGAGTGCCTCCTGGAGCAGACGCACAACGCGCTCGACCTGGCCGACGCCTGCCTCGACCGGCTCGCCGACCTGCCGCCCGGGCCGGTCAACCAGCGCCTGCCCAAGGTCCTCAAGGCACCCGAGGGGCACACGTACGCCTGGACCGAGAACCCCCTCGGGATCAACGGCTACTACCTGGTCAGCAAGGGCGAGAAGACCCCGTACCGGCTCAAGCTGCGCTCCGCGTCGTACAACAACATCCAGGCGCTGACGGAGCTGCTGCCGGGGACGCTCGTCGCGGACATGGTGGCGATCCTGGGGTCGTTGTTCTTCGTCGTGGGCGACATCGACAAGTAGCCGCCGGCCTCGGCACAGGCGGCTCCGGCGCCTAGAACGGGTCCTCGATCCCCACCGGCTGCACCAGCCAGCCGAAGTCGCCGAGACCGCCGGCCGCGGTCAGCTCGGCGGCCTCCCCGGCGCCCGCGAGGGCGCGCACGTAGGCGGCCGGGTCGGTGGACGCCAGCGTGAGCGCGGGGCGTGCGCCGGTCACGCCGAGCGCGCGCAGCGCCTCGCGCTGCGGGAGCACCCGCCCGCCGGGCAGCGCGCAGGCGTCCAGGGCGACATGGGCGGTGATGTCGCAGGAGCCGTCCGGCACGGGCGTGGTCTCGCGGCCCTCCCGGAAGCCGGTGAGCGTCCCGAACGGCGGCCGCGTCCGGGCCGTGTGCGCGTAGTCCACGGCGACGGCGAGCCCCCGGCCGACGGCCGCGACCGCCGCGGCCCAGGCCTCGTCCCGGGGCAGCCCGATCTCGGCCCGCAGCCCCTCCTCGGCGGGCAGCGGCCACCACCGCTCCAGCCACCGGGCATCCGCCCCGCCCACCGGCTCCCCGAGCCGCTCGGTCCCGTCCGCGCGCACCAGGACCTGACGGGCCAGGCCCGCGGAGTCCACCTCCGCGACCTCCACCGGCACGTTGTCCAGCCACTCGTTGGCGAACAGCAGCCCCGTCGTCCCCGGCGGCGGAGCGGACCGCCACTCGATCCGGTGATCGAGTCCCGAGGGCCGCGCGGCGACCTCGACGGCGTACACGCGCGTGCGGCCCGCCACCTCGGCGGGCAGCGCGGCGAGCACCCCCGCGGCCAGCTCGCCCCGCCCGGCGGCCATGTCGACGAAGTCCAGCACCGCGGGCCGGCCGAGTGCCTCGTCGACCCGGCACAGCAGCCGCGCCACGGCCCCCGCGAACTGCGCCGACGCGTGCACCGAGGTACGGAAGTGCGCGCCCGGCCCCGCGTCCCGGCGGTAGAACCCGCGCGGTCCGTACAGCGCCTCGCGCGCCGCGGCCCGCCACCCTCGCCACTCGTCCCTCGCACCCGCAGTCACCGGGCCAGGCTATGCGCACACAAGGCACGCAACTCCACCTTGCGGAGTACGCGCGCCGGACGTGGATCGGCCCTCCGGTTGACCCCTGCACCTATCCGCTTCCCTACGCTGGGTTACGTGCAGCGCCTCTATGACTTCCTCCGCAGGCACCCGACGTGGGTCGACGCAGCCTGGGCCGTCGTCCTCCTCGGGATCTCGCTGGTGGGCTCAGTGGCGGGCGGCTACGGCTCCCCGGCCGCCGCCGTGCCGATCACGCTGATGCTGTGCCTGGTCGTCGCGCTGCGCCGCCGGATGCCGGAGAACATGCTGCTGCTCGCGGCGGTGGCCGGCGTGGCCCAGCTGATCACCGACGTGGAGATCGGCCCGGCCGACTTCGCCATGCTGGTGATCGTCTACACGGTGGCGGCGGAGGGCGCCCGCTGGGCCTCGCGCTTCGCGCTGGGCGCCGGTCTGTGCGCCGCGCCCGTGGCCCACATGCGCTGGCCCAGCGACCAGACGGGCCTCGCGGGCAACATCGCCCTGACCGTCTTCATGACCGTGCCCTTCGCCCTCGCCTGGGTGCTGGGCGACTCCATCCGCACCCGCCGCGCCTACTTCGCGCAGCTGGAGGAGCGGGCGGCCCGCCTGGAGCGGGAGCGGGAGGCGCAGTCCAAGGTCGCCGTCGCCGCCGAACGCGCCCGCATCGCGCGCGAGCTGCACGACGTCGTCGCCCACAACGTCTCGGTGATGGTGGTCCAGGCCGACGGCGCCGCCTACGTCCTGGACGCCGCGCCCGACCAGGCGAAGAAGGCCCTGGAGACCATCTCCTCCACCGGCCGCCAGGCCCTCGCCGAGATGCGCCGCCTGCTCGGCGTGCTGCGCACCGGGGAGCACCAGGAGGCCGGCGAGTACGTGCCGCAGCCCGACGTGCGGCAGATCGAGGACCTCGTCGAGCAGTGCCGCGGATCCGGGCTGCCCGTCGACTTCAAGGTCGAGGGCACGCCGCGCCCGCTGCCCAGCGGCGTCGAGCTCACCGCCTACCGGATCGTGCAGGAGGCGCTGACGAACACCCGCAAGCACGGCGGGCCCAACGCGGGCGCCAGCGTGCGCCTGGTCTACTTCGACGACGGCCTCGGCCTGCTCGTCGAGGACGACGGCAAGGGCGCCCCGCACGAGCTGTACGAGGAGGGCGGGTTCGACGGCCAGGGCCACGGCCTGATCGGCATGCGCGAGCGGGTCGGTATGGTCGGCGGCACGCTGGACGCCGGACCGCGCCCGGGCGGAGGATTCCGCATCAGCGCCCTGCTGCCGCTCAAACCCGCGCACTGACGTCGGCACGCGCCCTGCTGACACCTGTCACACCCCTGCACCGCCACGGTTCCCCCAACGCCCCGGTTTCCCCCACTCCACAGATACGGAAGAGGCCCCGATGACGATCCGCGTGATGCTCGTCGACGACCAGGTGCTGCTGCGCACCGGGTTCCGGATGGTGCTCGCCGCCCAGCCGGACATGGAGGTCGTGGCGGAGGCGGGCGACGGCGTCGAGGCCCTGCAGGCGCTGCGGACGACCGAGGTGGACGTCGTGCTGATGGACGTCCGCATGCCGAAGCTGGACGGCGTGGAGGCGACCCGCCGGATCTGCGCGGACACCGACCCGCCGAAGGTGCTCATCCTGACCACCTTCGACCTCGACGAGTACGCCTTCTCCGGGCTGAAGGCGGGTGCCTCCGGCTTCATGCTCAAGGACGTGCCGCCCGGTGAGCTGCTCGCCGCCATCCGGGCCGTGCACAGCGGGGACGCGGTCGTCGCGCCCTCCACCACCCGGCGCCTGCTGGACCGCTTCGCGCCGATGCTGCCCGGCACCAAGCAGCCCCAGCACAAGGAGCTGGAGCGGCTCACCGACCGCGAGCGCGAGGTCATGGTGCTGGTCGCGCAGGGCCTGTCCAACGGCGAGATCGCGGCCCGGCTCGTGCTGTCGGAAGCCACCGTGAAGACCCACGTGGGCCGCATCCTGACCAAGCTGGGGCTCAGGGACCGGGTGCAGGTGGTGGTGCTGGCCTACGAGACCGGGCTGGTGCGGGCCGGCGGGCACGGCTGAGCCGTCCGTGAGGGTCCCGCCGGAGACCGCCGGGGACGGCTAGCGGAGGATCCCCTCCAGGAACTCGCTGCCCAGCCGCGCCACCACCGTCACGTCCAGCTGGTGCAGGACGTAGCGCCCCCGGCGGCGGGTGGTGACCAGGCCCGCCTTCTTCAGCACGGCCAGATGCCGGGAGATCTCCGGGGCCGTCATGCCGTGCACCTGCGCCAGCTCGCCGGTGCTGTAGGCGCTGCGGGCCAGATACCGGCACAGGCGCATGCGGACCGGGTGGGACAGCGCGGTCATGCGCAGGGCCAGCTGCTCCAGCGTGGGCGGGGCGGCGAGCTCGGGGGAGCCGACCGGGTAGTGCAGCACGGGCTGCCAGCCGTGGCGGTGCAGGACCATCAGGTGCGGCCAGCCCAGGCTCGTCGGGACGAGCAGCAGACCGCCGTCACCCGTGGCCGTCCGGCCGTCGCCCAGCTTGTCGACGGAGATCACGGCGGCCGGCTCGTCGAGCGTGACCGCCGGGGACACCGCGGCCAGCGCCTCGGCCAGGCCCCTGCGGCGCAGCAGGTCCGTCTTGTGCCGGGTGTCCGCCGCGAGCTGGTGGCGCAGCCGGGACCAGGCCTCCGCGAAGAACGCCTCGTCGCAGTCCTGGAGGAACTGCCGCAGCCAGCCCCGGATCCTGGGCGGGTCGGCCAGCAGCCGCTCGCTGAACCGCAGCTGCCGCGGCCCGCGCGCGGCGGCCAGGTCCAGGGCGCGGCGGCGCACCTCCGCGTCGGCCAGCGCCGTGGGCGAGCACTCGCCGTAGCCGGTGGCGCAGGTGAACTCCAGCGCGGCGTCCACGAACTGCTCGTCGGACAGCTTGTCGAGCAGGTCGAGCTCCTCGGCGAGCGTGCCGGCCGGGAGCGCGGTGCGGCCGGGCAGGCCGGCCGACGGCAGGAACAGGTCGGAGAACGT
The DNA here is from genome assembly GCF_056432865.1 of Streptomyces sp. NPDC044921. NCBI lineage: Bacteria > Bacillati > Actinomycetota > Actinomycetes > Kitasatosporales > Streptomycetaceae > Streptomyces > Streptomyces sp. NPDC044921. The sequence goes on along the minus strand of NZ_JBWKIF010000006.1, from coordinate 44,631 downwards.
CGTCCGCCACAGGAAGTCCGCCTCGCACATCCGGTCGGCCAGATGCGGGTCGAGCCGGGCCGTCACGCCCGTCACCCAGCCCTGCAGGCCGGGGTGGTGAGCCGGCTCGGACAGCGCGTGCAGCGCCATGCCCAGCTCGGCCAGCGGGGAGGGGACGACGGCCACCCGCTCCTGCCGCAGCCCCGTGATGTCGATCCGCACGCTCATGACCTCATGGTGCACCCCGCCACCGACAACGCCCCCGCCGATTGACGGGGGCCGTCAAACGACGCGACGACGACCACCACACGGGCGCAGGGTGGAACCACCGGGGCCTTCCGCGGAGCCTTCGGACCTCCGACCCGACTCCCGTCCCGCAGAGGTGATCCGTCATGAGCATCACGCAGCAGTACCTCCTCGACGCCCATCGCGCCCGGTCCCTGGGCCAGGCCGCCCCGCCCGCGCCGGGCACCCACGAGTGGCGGCTCGTGCGGGCCTGGCGCGACGCACGGCGGTTCCGGGCCGTCCTGGCCGGCCGCCCGCCCCGCCACCGGTTCCGGCAGGCCCTGGCCCGGTGGCGGCGGAGCCCTACCTGACCCGCTCAGGCAGCCGGGCCACGAACTCCCCGACCGCGTCCTTCACGTCCTCGGCGGTCCACTCCAGCGCGGCCGAGCGCACATGGACCTCGGTGAGCGCCAGGCCCGGCCCGCCCCGCTCCCAGGCGCTGCCGAACAGCACGACGCCCGTCTCCTCGGCCGCCCGGACCGCCGCCTCGCCCAGGACGTGGGGGTCGTACGGCAGCCAGACCTGGAAGTCGTGGGTGTGCGGCACCCGTGGGTGCACCCGCGCCCACGGCGTCCCGGCCGCCGCGAACCCCTCGCGCAGCGCGGCGGCCACCACGCGCGCGTGGGCGACGTACTCCGGCAGCCGGGGCAGCTCCCGTTCCAGACCGATCAGGGCCGACAGGGCGGTGGGGAACTGCTGGAACACCAGGCCGCCGTACCGGTGCCGCCAGGCCTTCGCCTGGTCGACGAACTCGCGCGGACCGGCGAGGGCCGCGCCGCCGAACGCCTCCAGGGACTTGTAGAACGACACGTAGACGCTGTCGGCCAGGCCCGCGATCTCCTCCAGGGACCGGCCGAGGTGGACGGTGGACTCCCACAGCCGGGCCCCGTCGAAGTGCACCACCGCGTCCCGCTCCCGCGCGGCCGCGACGACCTCGGTGAGCTCCTCCCAGGAAGGCAGCACGAAACCGGCGTCCCGCAGCGGAAGTTCCAGCATCAGCGCGCCGAACGGCTCCTCGAAGCCGCGGACCTCCGCCGCGGTCGGCAGCCGCGGCTCGCTCGTCACCCGCACCGGGCGCAGGCCGCCGACCTCGCGGAACGCGTTCCGCTCGTGCACCTCCGGGTGGCCGAGGGCGTGCAGGGCGACGGTCGGGTCGCCGGTGCGCCCCGCCCAGCAGCGCAGCGCCACCTGCTGGGCCATCGTGCCGGTCGGGAAGAACGCGGCGGCCTCGGTGCCGAGCAGCGCGGCGACCTTCGCCTCCAGGGCCTCGACGACGCCGTCGCCGTACACGTCGGACAGCTCGTCCAGGTCGTAGGCGTCCTCCGCCCCCTCCAGCAGGGCCAGGCGCTCGCGGAGCGTCCGGTGGAATCCGAAGCGCGCCAGCACCCGGCGCGCGCCGCGGTGGGCGGCCAGGCGGCGCGCCCGCAGCCGTGCCCTTGCGTCCTCGTCCGGCACCCGCTCGTCCTGCTCTGCCTGTTCCGCCTGTTCCGCCGTGTCAGTCATGCACCGGATCCTCCCCCGCGCGCGTGCGGCCCGGCACCCGCATTTCCCCCGCGCGCCCCGGCCGGGCTGCCCGTGGGCGCGTGCGTCGGCGCCCCGTCCACCGGCACGCACAGCCTGTGGACGACGGGACGCCTCCGGAACCGATCGCGTTAGCATGACGAGAAATCGTCCGGTACCCGGAGCGGACTGGAACGGGAAGGCCGCCGTCGAGTGAACACAACCCCACAGCCAGACCCCAGGGACCGCCCCGCGCGGCTCACCGTCGGCGTCGTCGGCGCCGGCCGCGTGGGACCCGCGCTGGCCGCGTCCCTCCAGCTCGCCGGGCACCGCCCGGTCGCCGTGTCGGCGGTCTCGGACGCCTCCCGGCGCCGGGCCGCGCAGCTGCTGCCCGACGTGCCGGTGGTGCCGCCCGAGGACGTCCTGGAGCGGGCCGACCTGGTGCTGCTGACCGTCCCGGACGACGCCCTGCCGAAGCTGGTCGCGGGCCTCGCCGACACCGGTTCCGTACGGCCGGGTCAGCTGCTGGTGCACACCTCCGGCCGGTACGGCGTGGGCGTGCTCGACCCCGCCCTGCGCGCCGGCGCGCTGCCGCTGGCCCTGCACCCGGCGATGACCTTCACCGGCACGCCCGTGGACGTCCAGCGCCTGGCCGGCTGCTCCTTCGGCGTCACCGCGCCCGAGGAACTGCGCCTGGCCGCCGAGGCCCTGGTCATCGAGATGGGCGGCGAGCCGGAGTGGATCGCCGAGGAGAACCGGCCGCTCTACCACGCCGCGCTCGCCCTGGGCGCCAACCACCTGGTCACGCTGGTCGCCCAGTCGATGGAACTGCTGCGCGCGGCCGGGGTCGCCGCCCCGGACCGGATGCTCGGCCCGCTGCTCGGCGCGGCCCTGGACAACGCCCTGCGCTCCGGCGACGCGGCCCTGACCGGCCCGGTCGCGCGCGGGGACGCGGGCACGGTCGCCGCGCACGTCACCGAGCTGCGCCGGCACGCCCCGCAGACCGTCGCCGGCTACCTGGCCATGGCCCGCGCCACCGCCGACCGGGCGCTGGCGACCGGCCTGCTGAAGCCGGAGCTCGCCGAGGACCTCCTCGGGGTACTCGCCGACGGGAGCGACGGCACCCGAGGCACCGAGGGGGACGCCCGATGACCACCACCCTGCTGCGTACCGCCGCCGACCTGCACGCACGCGCGCGTACGGGCCGCCGGGCCGTGGTGATGACCATGGGCGCCCTGCACGAGGGCCACGCCACGCTCATCCGCACCGCCCGCGGCATCGCCGGCCCCGGGGGCGAGGTCGTCGTCACCGTCTTCGTCAACCCGCTGCAGTTCGGCGCGGGCGAGGACCTCGACCGCTATCCGCGCACCCTGGACGCCGACGTCGAGCTCGCCGGGCGGTCGGGCGCCGACGTCGTCTTCGCCCCGTCCGTGGACGAGGTCTACCCGGGCGGCGAGCCCCAGGTCCGCGTCTCCGCGGGCCCCATGGGCGAGCGACTGGAGGGCGCCTCCCGCCCCGGCCACTTCGACGGCATGCTCACGGTCGTCGCCAAGCTGCTGCACCTCACCCGCCCCGACGTCGCCCTGTACGGCCAGAAGGACGCCCAGCAGCTCGCGCTGATCCGCCGCATGGTGCGGGACCTGAACTTCAGCGTGGAGATCGTCGGCGTGCCCACGGTCCGCGAGGAGGACGGCCTGGCCCTGTCCAGCCGCAACCGCTACCTCTCGGCCGCCGAGCGGCGCACCGCCCTCGCCCTGTCCCGGGCGCTGTTCGCGGGCCGGGACCGGCACGCCGCCCAGGAGGCGCTGCGCGCCCGGGCCCGCGAAGTGCCCGCCACGCGCGCGCGTGCCGAGGCGCTCAGCGCCCTCGGCGAGTCCCGTGCGGCGGCCGACGCGCACGCCGTGGCCACGGCCGTGCCGGGCGGCCCCGCCGCCGTCCGGGCCGCCGCCCGCCAGGTCCTCGACGAGGCGGCCCGCCTCCAGCCGCCGCTCAGGCTGGACTACCTCGCCCTGGTCGACCCGTCGGACTTCACCGAGATCGGCGACGACTTCACCGGCGAGGCGGTCCTCGCCGTCGCCGCCCGGGTCGGGACGACCCGGCTGATCGACAACGTCCCGCTCACCTTCGGAACCCTCGGAGCCGCCTCGTGACCTCCACAGGCATACGACTGCACGCGCCCGCGCCCGGGTGGTCCATCGCCGCGGACGTGGTCGTCGTCGGCTCCGGCGTCGCGGGGCTGACGGCCGCCCTGCGCTGCGAGGCGGCGGGCCTGAGCACCGTGGTCGTCACCAAGGCCCGCCTCGACGACGGTTCCACCCGCTGGGCCCAGGGCGGCATCGCCGCGGCCCTCGGCGAGGGCGACACCCCCGAGCAGCACCTGGACGACACCCTGGTCGCCGGGGCGGGCCTGTGCGACGAGGAGGCGGTGCGCCTCCTGGTCACCGAGGGCCCCGGCGCCGTGCGCCGCCTCATCGAGACCGGCGCCCGGTTCGACGAGTCCACCGAGGGCGGCCTCGAACTGACCCGCGAGGGCGGCCACCACCGCCGCCGCATCGCCCACGCGGGCGGTGACGCCACCGGCGCCGAGATCTCCCGCGCCCTGGTCGAGGCGGTCCGCGCACGCGGCATGCGCACCGTCGAGAACGCCCTCGTGCTGGACCTCCTCACGGACGCCGGGGGCCGCACGGCCGGTGTCACCCTGCACGTCATGGGCGAGGGCCAGCACGACGGCGTCGGGGCGGTCCACGCCCCCGCGGTGGTCCTCGCCACCGGCGGCATGGGCCAGGTCTTCTCCGCCACGACCAACCCCGCGGTCTCCACGGGTGACGGCGTCGCCCTGGCCCTGCGCGCGGGCGCCGAGGTCAGCGACCTGGAGTTCGTCCAGTTCCACCCGACCGTGCTGTTCCTCGGCCCGGACGCCGAGGGCCAGCAGCCCCTGGTCTCCGAGGCGGTGCGCGGCGAGGGCGCCCACCTCGTGGACGCGGACGGTGTGCGCTTCATGGTCGGGCAGCACGAACTCGCCGAACTGGCGCCCCGGGACATCGTCGCCAAGGGGATCATGCGCCGCATGCAGGAGCAGGACGCCGAGCACATGTACCTCGACGCCCGGCACTTCGGCGCCGAGATGTGGGAGCACCGCTTCCCGACGATCCTGGCCGCCTGCCGCGCCCACGGCATCGACCCGGTCACCGAGCCCGTCCCGGTCGCCCCGGCCGCCCACTACGCCTCCGGCGGCGTCCGTACCGACTCCCACGGCCGTACGACGGTCCCCGGCCTGTACGCGTGCGGCGAGGTCGCCTGCACCGGCGTGCACGGCGCCAACCGCCTGGCCTCCAACTCCCTGCTCGAAGGGCTCGTCTACGCCGAGCGCATCGCGGCCGACATCGCGGCGACCGGCCTGCACGCGCGCGTGCCGCAGCCGCTGCCGCACCCCGAGATCCCCGAGCACCCGCTGCAGACCGCCGAGGCCCGCTTCACCATCCAGCGGATCATGACGAGCGGGGCCGGCGTCCTGCGCTCGGCGGAGTCCCTCACCAAGGCCGCCGACCAGCTCCAGCGCCTGCACACCGACGCCCGGGAGGCCCTCGCCGAGCACGGCAAGACGGCCGAGCCCGGTGTCGACACCTGGGAGGCCACCAACCTGCTGTGCGTGGCCCGGGTCCTGGTCGCCGCCGCCCGGCTGCGCGAGGAGACCCGGGGCTGCCACTGGCGCGAGGACCACCCCGAGCGCGACGACACGGCCTGGCGCCGCCACATCGTCGTACGCCTGAACCCCGACCGGAGCCTGGCCGTGCACACCACGGACACGACACACTTCCCCGCGACCTTCCCGCCCCCCGCCCCCCAGGAGCAGTGACCGACGTGAGCACCCCCGACCTTCCCCTCGCCTCCTCCGGAGGCTGCGGCGACGGCTGCGCCTGCGGCGCGGACGACGAGGCGTATCTGGAGTGCGGCCTCGACCCCGCGCTCGCCCAGCTCCTCGCCGACGCCGGTCTCGACCCCGTCGAGGTCGAGGACATCGCCAACGTGGCCGTCCAGGAGGACCTGGCCCACGGCGTGGACGTGACCACGGTCGCCACGATCCCCGAGGACGCGGTGGCCACGGCCGACTTCACCGCCCGCGAGGCGGGTGTCGTGGCCGGCCTGCGCGTCGCGGAGGCCGTCCTCTCGGTCGTCTGCGAGGAGGAACTGGAGATCGAGCGCCACGCGGAGGACGGCGACCGCGTCGAGGCGGGCCAGAAGCTGCTCTCGGTCACCACCCGCACCCGCGACCTCCTGACCGCCGAGCGCAGCGCGCTGAACATCCTGTGCCGCCTGTCGGGCATCGCGACGGCCACGCGCGCGTGGGCGGACGTCCTGGAGGGCACCAAGGCCAGGGTCCGCGACACCCGCAAGACCACCCCCGGCCTGCGCAGCCTGGAGAAGTACGCGGTCCGCTGCGGCGGCGGCGTCAACCACCGCATGTCCCTCTCGGACGCGGCCCTGGTCAAGGACAACCACGTGGTCGCCGCGGGCGGCGTCGCCCAGGCCTTCGAGGCGGTCCGCGCACGCTTCCCCGAGGTCCCCATCGAGGTCGAGGTCGACACCCTGCACCAGCTCCGCGAGGTCCTGGACGCCGGCGCCGACCTGATCCTCCTGGACAACTTCACGCCCGCGGAGTGCGCGGAGGCCGTCGCGATCGTCCAGGGCCGCGCCGCCCTGGAGGCCTCCGGCCGCCTCACCCTCGACAACGCCAAGGCCTACGCCGACACCGGCGTCGACTACCTGGCCGTCGGGGCACTCACCCACTCCTCGCCGATCCTGGACATCGGCCTGGACCTGCGGCCGGCGGAGTAGGGGAGCGGGGTCGGGTCATGCTGCTGACGATCGACGTAGGAAACACCCACACGGTCCTGGGCCTGTTCGACGGCGAGGAGATCGTCGAGCACTGGCGCATCTCCACCGACGCGCGCCGCACCGCCGACGAACTGGCGGTCCTGCTCCAGGGCCTGATGGGCATGCACCCGCTGCTGGGTGACGAACTGGGCGACGGCATCGACGGCATCGCCATCTGCGCCACCGTCCCCTCGGTCCTGCACGAGCTGCGCGAGGTGACCCGCCGCTACTACGGCGACGTCCCCGCCATCCTCGTCGAACCGGGCGTCAAGACCGGCGTCCCGATCCTCATGGACAACCCCAAGGAGGTCGGCGCGGACCGCATCATCAACGCGGTCGCGGCCGTCGAGCTCTACGGCGGGCCCGCGATCGTCGTCGACTTCGGCACGGCGACGACGTTCGACGCGGTCAGCGCGCGCGGCGAGTACGTCGGCGGTGTCATCGCCCCCGGCATCGAGATCTCCGTCGAGGCGCTCGGCGTCCGCGGCGCCCAGCTCCGCAAGATCGAGGTCGCCCGGCCGCGCAGCGTCATCGGCAAGAACACGGTGGAGGCGATGCAGTCGGGCATCATCTACGGCTTCGCCGGCCAGGTCGACGGCGTCGTCAACCGGGTCGCCCGCGAACTGGCGGAGGACCCCGACGACGTCACCGTCATCGCGACGGGCGGCCTGGCACCGATGGTCCTGGGCGAGTCCTCGGTCATCGACGAGCACGAGCCGTGGCTGACGCTGATCGGACTGCGGTTGGTGTACGAACGCAACGTGTCGCGCATGTGACCGAGTACGGGCGCTGCGACGCGCCCGCACCCGCCGACGCACGGAAGGGGCCGTGCCGGGGGGTGTCCGCCCGCAGCGGTTGGCGCGTCGACGGACAGTCAGCCGGCACGCAACCCCATCGCGCCGTTCCGAGGACGGACACCCCCCCGGCGCGGCCCCGACCCACCCCCCACCGTCAGGCGAAGACGCGCACCCCAGCCCGCCGGCACGCTCTCACCGGCCCGCACCGCCCGGCGGCGGGAGACCCCCGCCCAGCCGAGTGGTCCCCCGCGCCACACCCGCCCCCTATGTCGGAATTGTCTGATTAGCGCGTATCGTCGCCGCATGCCCACGCCCTACGGATCCCGCGGCGGCATGGCGTTCGGCGTGGAGGAGCTGCGTGTGCTCCGCCGCGCTCTCGCCCTCGCCCTCCACCCCACCTCCGCCTCGTCCGACGACGTCCAGGACTGTCTCCGCCTCGCCGAGTCGCTCGACGAGGCGATGCGGGAAGGGGCCAGGCTGCGTGCCTTCCTCGTGGCCGACCTGGGCCGGTACCGCGCCGCCCTGCCCGGCACCGCCGCCGGTTACCTCACGCTCCTGGACGAGGCCCTGGCCGCCGGCTACCGCCCCCGCCCCGACGACCTCACCGCCCTGCGCGCCCTGCGCGGCAACCCCGCCGCCGCGGCGCTCCTGGACCGCTGCGCGGTCACCCTCGTCACCACGAGCGCCCCCGCACGGTCCGGCGCCCCCTCCACCGTCCCGGCCGCCCGGACCCGGCTCCTGGCCCTCCCCGGCGGGGCCGGCGAGCAGCCCGAGAAGAAGCCCGCGCGCAAGCCGTCACCCCCGAAGCCCGCCCCCAAGCCCTCCCCGGCTCCGCACCCGGCCCCCGCCCCGGGCGGCGGTTCGAAGCCCTCCCGCCCCATCCCCACCCCGGGCGAGGTCTTCCCGCGCCGCAAGCCCGCCCCGCCACCCCCGGCGAGCCCCCAGCAGCTCGCCGCGGGCTGACGTGGCTACCCTGGAGCCATGGACTACGTCTCCGCGCTCCTGCCCCCGGTCGTCATGGCCGTCTTCTTCATCGGCGTGATCCGGGTGATCGTGAGGACACAGGGCGGCGCCAACAAGGCCAAGGAGGACGCGGCCGTCGACGCCGCCCTCTCCCGTGCGGAGGGCGCCCGCGGGCCCTCCGCGCCCGGCCCGAAGGCCGAGGCCTGACCCCACCCCGCCCCGGGCGTACGACTCCGCGAGGCCTGCCGCACGGCGCCCGCCATTCGAGTCGTACGCCCTTTTTGTTCCTGTTCGCCGGTGAAGCGCACGTCCGCCACGCCATTACCGAGATCTCCCACTATTGTTCTGAGCTGTGCCTCGCCCATTGGGAGAACTCGAAGACGCGGTCATGTCGCGGGTCTGGAAGTGGAACCGCCCCGTGACCGTTCGAGAAGTCCTGGAAGATCTTCAGAAGGAGCGGTCCATCGCCTACACCACGGTGATGACCGTTTTGGACAATCTCCACCAGAAGGGCTGGGTGCGCCGCGAGGCGGAAGGCCGCGCCTATCGATATGAGGCGGTCTCCACCCGCGCCGCCTACGCCGCCGCCCTGATGAACGACGCCTGGTCGCAGAGCGACAACCCCGCCGCCGCTCTCGTCGCCTTCTTCGGCATGATGAGCGAGGAACAGCGTCAGGCTCTCACCGATGCCGTACGCATCGTCCAGGGCCCGGAAACCCGAGAACCGACCGAAGCGTCGGAATCCGCGGAAGCCCCGGAACGCCCGCCCGGGACGGAACAGGCGGAACAGCCGGAACGGGCCGGCCCCCCGGAAGGGGCCCCGGAGAACCCCGCCTCCGCTCAGGAGCCCGGCGGGCGATAGCGTCCGTTCATGTCCGCGAAGAGCCCCGATGCCCCCGCGAATGCCATCACCGTCCGGCGGGCCCGCACCAGCGATGTCCCGGCCGTGCGTCGCCTCCTCGACGCCTACGTCCGCGACGGCATCCTCCTCGACAAAGCGACCGTGACGCTTTACGAGGACATCCAGGAGTTCTGGGTCGCGGAACGCGACGACAACGCCGAGGTCGTCGGCTGCGGTGCCCTGCACGTGATGTGGGAAGACCTCGCGGAAGTGCGCACTCTCGCGGTGAAGCCCGGCCTGAAGGGCGCGGGCGTCGGGCACCGGGTGCTGGAGAAGTTGCTGCAGACCGCCCGCTGGCTCGGGGTTCGCCGCGTTTTCTGCCTGACCTTCGAAGTCGACTTCTTCGCCAAGCACGGCTTCGTGGAGATCGGCGAGACCCCGGTCGACACGGATGTCTACGCGGAGCTGCTGCGTTCCTATGACGAGGGCGTCGCGGAGTTCCTCGGTCTCGAACGAGTGAAACCGAACACCTTGGGCAACAGCCGGATGCTTCTGCATCTGTGATCGCCGAGGCGGACAACAGCCCGGCCACAACTGGCCCCGGCCGGTTCGGCAACCCTATTCCGCGCCGCGCCCCCTGCCCCGGTGCCCTATGTCCGAAACGCGCACGTTTCCGGACGGAGGCGGGGCAGCGGGTCTCTGCCGAGGGTTTGTGTTTTTCCGGCAAAAGCGGTTTGCTTTCCGAGGTACTGCAGTACTGCATATAACAGGGGACGGCGATACGGCGGACGCCGCACATCCCCGGGCCCTGAAGATATCGATGAAAGGAAATCCGGTGGCACAGAAGGTTCAGGTCCTTCTTGTCGACGACCTCGACGGCGGCGAGGCGGACGAGACCGTGACGTTCGCGCTGGACGGCAAGACGTACGAGATCGATCTCACCACCGCCAATGCGGACAAGCTCCGTGGCCTTCTCGAGCCTTACGTGAAGGGCGGCCGTCGTACCGGAGGCCGTGCTTCGAGCGGGCGCGGAAAGACGCGCGCGGCTTCGAGCGGCAGCCAGGACACCGCGGCGATCCGCGCCTGGGCGAAGGAGAACGGCTACGAGGTCAACGACCGCGGCCGCGTTCCCGCGACCATCCGCGAGGCTTACGAGAAGGCCAACGGCTGAACAGCGGCACTACCGACCCTGCGTACGCGAGGCCGGCGGCTGGGCGCCCGCGCGCCGCAGCCGGGCCCGGTGGCACTGCGCGGCCACCGTGTCCACCAGCCGCACGAGATCGGGGGCGTCTTTACCGCCCCCCAAGGCCGACAGCGTCGGCAGCGAGGCCTCGACCTCGCACCCCGGCTCGGGGGGCCGCAGCCACACGGCGGCCCCCTGGGAACCGAGTCGGCCCCGGGGAAGCGGCCGGCCGGCACCCGGGCCGGGCGCACGCGGCGACGGCACGGCCGCACCGGCGGGTGACGGGCCACCGGCGCCGGCGGCCGACCGCGCATCCGGCCCGCGCCACGACGACCCTCCCTCGCGCGACCGGAGCGGCAGGGACGACTCCGGTGGTAAGGACGACCCCAACGGCTGGGGCGGCAGGGGCGACTCAAGCGACTCGGGCGACGGAGACGACTCAAGCGACTGACGCGACTGGAGCGACTGACGCGACTGGAGCGTCTGCAGCCACTCCTCCTCCTGCGGCCCGCCCCGCTCCGGAGGCGACGGCGCCTCCAGGAAGGCGCCCGAGCCGAGCGCCCGCAGCCCGAGCGGCAGTCCTCCCCACTCCAGCCACTCCAGCAGTCCCGGCAGCTCCTCCGCGCAGCCCGCGGCCACCAGCAGCTGTGCCCGCCCGCCCCGGACGGCCACCGGGGAGCGCGGCCCCAGACGCCGCAGCGCGGCCGGTGCCGCCTCCGCCGGAACGTCCAGGACGTCGAAGCGCACCCCCAGGACCAGCCGCACCGGGTCCCCCGGCGCCGTCGGCCAGCCCAGGTCCTCCTCGTACCACCGCCGTACCCCGCGGCGGCGGGGCGGCGGGACCGCAGCCGGTGTGCGGACGGTCACGGAGGGGAGGGTGCCGACCATGCCAAGTGCAACCGCCGGGAGGGCACGCGGGTTACGCTGTGTTCACTTTGTGTGCTGATGTGAGCGCTCAGCGTGGCGAAACGGGGGCGTGCGGGGGGCGTGGGGAGGCGCAAGGTTGTTCGCCCGTAGCGGAGGGAAGGGGGGCGCTCGGCATGGACTGTCGGTCCCCGCGGGTAAGACATGCCTAGTGGGAGGGGGCGACACGCAGGAAAGGACGTCTCACGTTCGCCATGGGCGTACTGGCGAGTGGGGTATCTGCCTGGCCTGCGGGAACATCGTCTCGCACCATCGGGTTGGAGCAGATGTCGGCGTTCGGGGTCAGGAGGCAGTGTTGGTTCTCGGTCCGGTGTCGGCAGTTGGAATGAGCGGTCCCCGCTTGCGGGACTAAGCTGCGGAAGGACAGAGAGGGGAAGTTCCCCCCACTGCCTGACCGCTCTGAGGAGCGATTAACGATGTTCGAGAGGTTCACCGACCGCGCGCGGCGGGTTGTCGTCCTGGCTCAGGAAGAAGCCCGGATGCTCAACCACAACTACATCGGCACCGAGCACATCCTCCTGGGCCTGATCCACGAGGGTGAAGGTGTCGCCGCCAAGGCCCTTGAGAGCCTCGGGATTTCGCTCGAGGCGGTCCGCCAGCAGGTGGAGGAGATCATCGGCCAGGGCCAGCAGGCCCCGTCCGGCCACATCCCCTTCACCCCCCGTGCCAAGAAGGTCCTGGAGCTGTCGCTCCGCGAGGCCCTTCAGCTGGGCCACAACTACATCGGCACGGAGCACATCCTGCTCGGCCTGATCCGCGAGGGCGAGGGCGTCGCCGCCCAGGTCCTGGTCAAGCTGGGCGCAGATCTGAACCGCGTGCGGCAGCAGGTCATCCAGCTGCTCTCCGGTTACCAGGGCAAGGAGACCGCCACCGCCGGCGGTCCTGCCGAGGGCACGCCCTCCACGTCCCTGGTCCTCGACCAGTTCGGCCGGAACCTCACCCAGGCCGCTCGTGAGTCCAAGCTCGACCCGGTCATCGGGCGCGAGAAGGAGATCGAGCGGGTCATGCAGGTGCTGTCCCGCCGTACGAAGAACAACCCGGTGCTGATCGGTGAGCCCGGCGTCGGCAAGACCGCCGTCGTCGAGGGCCTCGCCCAGGCCATCGTCAAGGGCGAGGTGCCCGAGACCCTCAAGGACAAGCACCTCTACACCCTGGACCTCGGCGCCCTGGTCGCCGGCTCCCGCTACCGCGGTGACTTCGAGGAGCGCCTGAAGAAGGTGCTCAAGGAGATCCGCACCCGCGGCGACATCATCCTGTTCATCGACGAGCTGCACACGCTGGTCGGTGCGGGTGCCGCCGAGGGCGCCATCGACGCGGCCTCCATCCTGAAGCCGATGCTGGCCCGCGGTGAGCTGCAGACCATCGGTGCGACCACGCTGGACGAGTACCGCAAGCACCTGGAGAAGGACGCGGCCCTGGAGCGCCGCTTCCAGCCCATCCAGGTCGCGGAGCCGTCCCTGCCGCACACGATCGAGATCCTCAAGGGCCTGCGCGACCGCTACGAGGCGCACCACCGCGTCTCCATCACCGACGAGGCGCTGGTCCAGGCCGCCACGCTGGCCGACCGGTACATCTCGGACCGCTTCCTGCCGGACAAGGCGATCGACCTGATCGACGAGGCCGGTTCCCGGATGCGCATCCGCCGGATGACCGCGCCGCCGGACCTGCGCGAGTTCGACGAGAAGATCGCCGGTGTCCGCCGGGACAAGGAGTCCGCGATCGACTCGCAGGACTTCGAGAAGGCCGCCTCCCTGCGCGACAAGGAGAAGCAGCTCCTCGCCGCCAAGGCCAAGCGGGAGAAGGAGTGGAAGGCCGGCGACATGGACGTCGTCGCCGAGGTCGACGGCGAGCTGATCGCCGAGGTCCTCGCGACCGCCACCGGCATCCCGGTCTTCAAGCTGACCGAGGAGGAGTCCTCGCGCCTGCTGCGCATGGAGGAGGAGCTCCACAAGCGGGTCATCGGCCAGAACGACGCCGTCAAGGCGCTGTCGAAGGCGATCCGCCGTACGCGTGCCGGTCTGAAGGACCCCAAGCGTCCCGGTGGCTCGTTCATCTTCGCCGGCCCGTCCGGTGTCGGTAAGACCGAGCTGTCCAAGGCACTCGCCGAGTTCCTCTTCGGCGACGAGGACGCGCTGATCTCCCTCGACATGTCGGAGTTCAGCGAGAAGCACACGGTCTCGCGTCTCTTCGGTTCGCCCCCCGGCTACGTGGGCTACGAAGAGGGCGGCCAGCTGACCGAGAAGGTGCGGCGCAAGCCGTTCTCGGTGGTCCTCTTCGACGAGGTCGAGAAGGCCCACCCGGACATCTTCAACTCGCTGCTGCAGATCCTGGAGGACGGTCGCCTGACCGACTCCCAGGGCCGGGTCGTGGACTTCAAGAACACGGTCATCATCATGACGACCAACCTCGGCACCCGGGACATCTCCAAGGGCTTCAACCTGGGCTTCGCGGCCTCGGGTGACACGAAGACCAACTACGAGCGCATGAAGAACAAGGTCCAGGACGAGCTCAAGCAGCACTTCCGGCCCGAGTTCCTCAACCGCGTCGACGACGTGGTCGTCTTCCCGCAGCTCAGCCAGGACGACATCCTCCAGATCGTCGACCTGATGATCGGCAAGGTGGACGAGCGCCTCAAGGACCGGGACATGGGCATCGAGCTCTCCCAGTCCGCCAAGGAGCTGCTGTCCAAGAAGGGCTACGACCCCGTGCTGGGTGCGCGTCCGCTGCGCCGCACCATCCAGCGCGAGATCGAGGACTCGCTGTCGGAGAAGATCCTCTTCGGCGAGCTGCGCCCCGGTCACATCGTGGTCGTGGACACCGAGGGCGAGGGCGAGGCCAAGACCTTCACCTTCCGCGGCGAGGAGAAGTCGGCGCTGCCGGACGTCCCGCCGATCGAGCAGGCGGCGGGCGGCACGGGTCCGAACCTGAGCAAGGACGCGTAAGCGTCACGACCGACCGAGAGGGGCCGGTGCCGAAAGGCACCGGCCCCTCTCGCGTGCCCGGAGCCCTACGAGAGCTGCCCGTCGTAGTCCGGCAGCTTGAAGGTCCGCTCGGCGTGGCCGCCCGAGAGGTCGGTCGGGCTGTTGCCGATGTTCGCGATGATCGTGTAGCCCTTCTTCTCGATGTCGACGCGCTGGGCCGTCTTGTAGTCGGCGACGTTCTTGAAGAGGTCGATGAAGTTGCGGACGTAGAGCCCGGAGACCCGGTAGCCGGTCTGCTTCAGGTTGTACTCGGTGAACGAGTAGATGATCCCGGGGCGGGCCGTCACGAAGAACACGGCGACGCCGCGTTCCTGGGCGTATCTGGCGGCCTCCAGGACCGGCTTGTTGGCCGGCTGCGGGTAGCTGAAGCCGAAGTCCGTCTCCAGCGCGGTGTTGTCGATGTCGAGGACGATGGCCTGCTTCTCGCCCGGCTTCGGGGCGGCGATCCGCTGCTTCAGGTAGGGCAGCGCCTGGTCCATCACCGCCTGGCAGTCCTTCTGCCAGGTGGCGTAGTCGACGGCCGCCGCGGTGGCCGTGGCGGCGGTGGAGGCGGCCGTGGAGGCGCGGGTCGGGGTCGCGGCGTCGGCCGGTGCGGCCATCGCCACGAGGGCGGCCGCCGAGACGGCGGTGACGGATGCGCGGCGCAGCCAGGGGCCTCGGATCTGCATGTCGTGGGGGTCCTCTCACGTCAATGACGCTGCCAACATGTCGTGTGCATGTTCGTGGGCGAGGGTGGCGCGAGGGGAACCGTAGGGTTACCGGACGGTAGGTGCCTAGAGGCGTGCGCCACATTTCCGGAATGGCCGAAGAGCGCCTCCGGTGACATGCCGCACAGGCGATTTGTCCGTTACTAGCTGGAATAGTGGATAAAGGGCGGAGAGGAAAGGGGCGTCCGTCCGGGGGAACGGGCGGAAGTGCGGGCTCATGCCCCGTTTCGTCCCGAATAGGGACTGTGTCAAGAGACGTAGAACACTGAACTAAATTACTAACTTAGGTCGTAGATCACGCTTTTGGGAGTTTGTCGGGCCTCGGGTTACCAAGGGATGGCCATTCGGCGAGCGACTGCCCGCCGGGTGGTTTTCCCCGTCCCCTTCCCCACGAGGTTTCGATGTCCCAGCGCGTCACGTCCCGTCCCTCCCGTACGTCCCAGCTCCGCACCCGTGCGACCGTGCTGGCCGCCGGCCTCGGTGTCTCGGTCGCACTGGGGGCCGGGGTCGCGTCCGCCGCCGACACCACGGCCGCGTCCGGCGCCGCCAGTGCCGTCCAGGCGCAGGCCGCCGCCCAGGCCAAGGCCGCCAAGGCCGAGAAGGCCGAGAAGGCCGAGCAGGCCGCCGCCGCGAAGAAGGCGGCCGAGAAGAAGGCCGCCGCGAAGAAGGCGGCCGCGAAGAAGGCCAAGCCGTCCTGGGTCGACCCGGTGAAGAAGTACAAGCTCTCCGCGAGCTTCGCCCAGAACGGCGGCATGTGGCAGTCCACCCACAGCGGCCAGGACTACGCCGTCCCGAGCGGCACCCAGGTCGTGGCCGCCCACGGCGGCACCGTGGTCAAGGCCGGTCCCAACGGCGCCGGCGACGGTCCCGCGTACGGCAACGCCGTCGTGATCAAGCACGGCAACGGCACCTACTCGCAGTACGCCCACCTGTCGAAGGTCAAGGTGCGCATCGGCCAGGTCGTCAAGACCGGCCAGGAGATCGCCCGGTCCGGCAACACCGGCAACTCCAGCGGTCCCCATCTGCACTTCGAGATCCGCACGACCCCGAACTACGGCTCGGCGGTCGACCCGGTGAAGTTCCTGCGCGCCAAGGGCGTGAAGGTCTGATCCGGCCCCGTACCCGCGTCCGCTAGGAGCCCCTGGGTCCCCGGTGGGCCTGGGCCACCAGGTCCGTGGCGACCTCGAGGACGGCCTTGTGCCGTTCCTCGGGGTCGTCTCCCACGTCCTGGAGCAGGAACATCCCGGCGTGCAGCGTGAAGATCGCGCTGGCGCAGCGGACCTGGTCGACCAGGTCCGCGTCCGGGTCGACGATGATGTCGCGCAGGCTGTGGACGCGCGCCTTGACGGACTCGCCGATCCGCAGGTCCCGCACCGACGCCTGGTTGTCGTGCATGAAGCGGAACAGCGGTGCCGCCTGCGCGAGCGTGTCGGCGTAGCGGCGGATGATCTCCTGCTTGGTCTCCAGGGTGTGCGGCTGCCGCCGGCCCCAGTCGATCAGGTCCTCGATCGGCTGCGTGAGGTCCTCGAAGATGCTGACGAGGATCTCTTCCTTCGTCTTGAAGTGGTAGTAGAGCGCCGCCTTGGTGACGTCCAGGCGCTCGGCGATCTCGCGCAGGGACGTCTTCTCGTAGCCCTGCTCCGCGAAGAGTTCGAGGGCCACGTCCTGGATGCGCCGGCGGGTGTCCCCGCGGCGCCGCTGCCTGGTGCCGTCCATGGTGCCGCCCATCCTCCTACGCCGCTCGCTTTCCATAAAACTTACTTGACGCCCGGCTAGTTCCGCGGCTAGCTTCCCGAGTGTAGTCACTAGCCGGTCGGCAAGTAAGTAGCGGTAGCTGGGGGAGTGGGAAGCGATGGCGGAGACGACGGACGGAGCGGTGGCGGCCGACGCCGGGGGGAAACAGCCCAGGAGCGTGCGGGTCGTCCTCCTCGCGCTGATGATCGCGATGATGCTCGCGATGCTCGACAACATGATCATCGGTACGGCGATGCCGACGATCGTCGGTGAGCTGGGCGGGCTCGAACACCTCTCGTGGGTGGTCACCTCGTACACGCTCGCCACCGCCGCCTCCACCCCGCTGTGGGGCAAGCTCGGCGACCTGTACGGCCGCAAGGGCACGTTCCTGTCGTCGATCGTGATCTTCCTGATCGGCTCGGCGCTCAGCGGCATGGCCCAGGACATGGGCCAGCTCATCGGCTTCCGCGCCATCCAGGGCCTCGGCGCCGGTGGTCTGATGGTCGGCGTCATGGCGATCATCGGCGACCTGATCCCGCCCCGGGAGCGCGGCAAGTACCAGGGCATGATGGCCGGCGTCATGGCGCTGGCGATGATCGGCGGCCCGCTGGTCGGCGGCACGATCACCGACAACTGGGGCTGGCGCTGGGCGTTCTACATCAACCTGCCGCTCGGCGTGGTCGCGCTGGTCGCCGTCAGCGCCGTGCTGCACCTGCCGAAGAAGCGGGCACAGGCGCGGATCGACTACCTGGGCGCCGCGCTGCTGACCGTCGGCATCACCGCGATCGTGCTGGTCACCACCTGGGGCGGCACCGAGTACGCCTGGACCTCGACGCGGATCATGGAGCTGATCGGCATCGGCGTCGCCTCGCTCGTCGGGTTCGTGTTCTGGCAGACGCGGGCCGCCGAGCCGGTCCTGCCCCTGCACATCTTCCGCAGCCGGAACTTCACGCTGATGTCGCTCATCGGCTTCATCACGGGCTTCGTGATGTTCGGCGCCACGCTGTTCCTGCCCTTCTACCAGCAGGCCGTGCAGGGCGCCTCCGCGACCAACTCCGGGCTGCTGCTCCTGCCGATGCTCGGCGCGATGCTCGTCACGTCGATGGTCGCCGGGCGCGTGACCACGAACACCGGCCGGTACAAGGTCTTCCCGGTGCTCGGCGGCGTGCTGATGATCGTCGGCCTGTACCTGCTGTCCACGATGGACACGGGCACCTCGCGGTTCACCTCCGGCGTCTTCATGGCCGTGGTCGGCCTCGGCATGGGCTGCCTGATGCAGATCACCATGCTGGTCGCGCAGAACAGCGTGGAGATGAAGGACATGGGCGTGGCCTCCTCGTCCGCCACCCTCTTCCGCACCCTCGGCTCCTCCTTCGGCGTCGCGATCATGGGTGCGCTGTTCAACCACCGCGTCCAGGACGTCATGGCCGAGCGGGCCGGGGCGCTGGGCTCCCAGGTGACCGAGCGGTCCGCCCAGCTCGACCAGGCGAGCCTGGCCAGGCTGCCGGAGGCGGCCCGCGAGGCCTACCAGCACGCGGTCGCCGCCGGCACGCACTCGGCGTTCCTGCTGGGAGCCGCGGTGGCGGTCCTCGCCCTGGTGGCCGCGGTGTTCGTGAAGGAGGTGCCGCTGAAGGGCGCGGGCCCGAAGGCACCGCGGGACGGCAGCGCCGACGGTCCGGCACCCCGGACGCCCGTGGCCGAGGCCGTCTGACCGGCGCCGCCCCCACGTCGCTCCCGCTTCGGGCGAGGACCCCCTGGCGGGGCGACGGCCGCACGCCGACCGGCGCGGCGGCGCCCGCACGCCCTCGGGGAGTTCCGGCCCCGAGGGCCTCGCCGTGCCCGGCGCCCGCGTCCGGGCCCCGCGCTCACGGACCCGGCCCGATGTCAGACCCGCGTGCCACCATCGGTCGCATGGACAAGACGCGGCAGGTCCGGCTCGCCAAGGACGCCATGGACCGGGACTGGGCCGACCCCGGGCTGGACCTGGACGCCGTCGCCGCGCACGCCGGGTACTCGCGGTACCACTTCATCCGCGCCTTCAAGGAGGTCTACGGCGAGACCCCCGGCCAGTACCTCACCCACCGCCGGATAGAGCGGGCCGAGGACCTGCTGCGCACGGCGAACCTGTCGGTGACGGAGATCTGCCACCTGGTCGGCTTCAGCAGCGTCGGCACGTTCTCGACCCGCTTCAAGGCGTGGACGGGGATGACGCCCAGCGAGTACCGGTCCCGGCACGTGGGCCGGGGCGCCGCCCTGATACCGGGCTGCTACGCCATGCTCTGGGCCGGCGGCTTCCGCTCCGCCCCGGCCGCCACCGAGGAGCGCAATTCCGGAGAAGCGCGCTGACACCCCCGCTGCCTACGGTGGCAGGGCAAGCACCGACCGGCCGCGAAGCAGCAGGAGCACGCCATGATCAAGGGTCTCGCCATCTCGACCGTCTGGGTCCTCGACCAGGACCGGGCCAAGGAGTTCTACACGGAGAAGCTGGGCCTGGAGGTCCGTACGGACCTGACCATGGGCGAGGGCGGCATGCGCTGGCTCACGGTCGGCTCCCCGAACCAGCCCGACGTCGAGCTCACCCTGATGGTGCCCGGCGGGCCCGCGATGGACCCGGAGTCCGCCGAGATGCTCCGCAAGCTGGTGACCAAGGGCGCGCTCGGCGTCGGCGTGCTCACCACCGACGACATCCACGGCGACTACAAGAAGCTCAAGGACCGGGGCGTGGAGTTCCTCCAGGAGCCGCAGGAGCGCCCGTACGGCACGGAGGCGCTGTTCCGCGACGACTCCGGCAACTGGTTCTCCTTCACCCAGCCCCGCGAGGGCGGCCTCGACATGGACCAGGACTGGTCGTGCTGACCACGGCGGTCTACGAGGCCGGCAGCATCGGGTAGCTCCCCGTGTTCGTCGGCGCGTGTTCCGGCAGCCACAGCACCGCCACCGCGCCCTCGGCCGGTACGCCCTCCGGCGCGCCCGGGGTGCGGACGTTGCGGAAGGTCAGCCGCGCGCCCAGCACCCGGGCCTGCCCGGCCGCGATGGTCAGACCGAGGCCGTGGCCGTGCCCGGCCCGGTCCCTGCTGCCGGTGCGGAAGCGGCTCGGCCCGTCGGCGAGCAGGTCCTCCGGGAAGCCCGGGCCGTGGTCGCGGACCCGGATGACCCGGCCCTCGACGGTGACCTCGACCGGGGGCTTGCCGTGCCGGGCCGCGTTGGCCAGCAGGTTGAACAGCACGCGCTCCAGGCGCCGCGGGTCGGTGGTGACCTCCGACTCGTGCACGATCCGCACCTCGGTGTCCGGGTCCTTGACCGCCACCCGCCGGGCGACGAACTCGCCCAGCATGATGTCCTGCAGCTCCGCCCGTTCCGAGGCGCCGTCCAGCCGGGCCACCTCCAGCACGTCCTCCACGAGCGTGCGCATGGCCTTGGCCCGGTCCAGCACCAGCTCGGTCGGACGGCCGGGCGGCAGCAGCTCGGCGGCGGTCAGCAGCCCGGTCACCGGGGTGCGCAGCTCGTGCGCGATGTCGGCGGTGACCCGCCGCTCGGCCTCGATGCGCTGCCGCAGGGCGTCCGCCATGGCGTCCACCGCGCTCGCCAGGTCGTCCGTCTCGTCCCGGACGACGCCGCCCATGGCGTCCCGCACGCGCACGTCCGTTTCGCCGCCCGCGAGCTGGTTGGCCGCGACGGCCGCCTTGCGCAGCCGCCGCGAGAGGTGCCCGCCGATGAGCACGCCCAGCGCGCTGCCCCCGAGGACGACCGCGATGGAGCCGATCACCAGGGCCTGGTCGAGGTCCTTCAGGATGTCCGAGCTGCGGTCCGTGAAGCCCGAGTGCAGGGACATCACGTGCCCGTTCTTCAGCGGCACCGCGGCCCATATGTCGGGTGCGCCGCCGGGCCGGTCCGCCACGTAGGTGGCCCGCTGGCCCGCCTCGACCCGGTCCCGCAGCTCCTCCGGCAGGTCCGGGTCGTCGATCTTGGTGTTGGGGAAGTTGATCCGCCCGGACAGCTCGAAGTTGCGCTGGGCGATCCTGATCCGCTCGTCGGCGAGGTCGCGCGCGTTGTCCAGCATCGACACCCGCGCGGCGTTGTGCACGACCAGGCTCAGTGCGATCGCCACCAGCGCACCGACCAGCGCGATGGCCGCGCTCAGCTTCCATCTCAGGCCCGTGCGGATGCCCGCGCGCTCCAGACCCGTGGCGACCAGGCGCCGGAAGTGCCCCCTCATACCCCGCTCAGGCCTTCAACTTGTAGCCGAAACCCCGGACCGTCTCGATCCGGTCCTGGCCGATCTTCTGCCGCAGCCGCTGCACGTGCACGTCGACGACCCGGGTGTCCCCGCCCCAGCCGTAGTCCCACACCCGCTCCAGCAGCTTGTCCCGGGAGAGCACCGTGCCCGGCGCCGAGGAGAACTCCAGCAGCAGCCGCATCTCGGTCGGCGTCAGCGCCACCGCCTGCCCGGCCCGGCGGACCTCCATGCCCTCGGTGTCGACCTCCAGGTCCCCGAAGGTGAGCACCCCGCCGTCGGCCGGGGCGGCCCGCTCCTCGGCGCGGCCTCCGCCCGCGTGCCCGAAACGCCGCAGCACGGCGCGGATCCGGGCCACCAGCACGGCACCGTCGAACGGTTTGGTCACGTAGTCGTCGGCGCCCGCCTCCAGGCCCAGCACCACGTCGATGGAGTCCGCCCGGGCCGACAGCATGATCACCGGCACGGTCGACTCGTCCCGGATGCGGCGGCACAGGCTGACCCCGTCGAGGCCGGGGACCATCACGTCCAGCAGCGCGATGTCGGGGCGGTCCGCGCGGAACGCCTCCAGGCCCGACAGCCCGTCGGGCCTGGCGGTGACCGCGAAGCCGTCCCGTTCCAGGGCGAGCTGCGTGGCCTCGCGGATGACGTCGTCGTCCTCGACGAACAGGACGTGGGTCTGGTCTGCCATCCCGGTGCTCTCTGTCCTTAGTGGTCCGTGGGGTGCGTTCTCTTCGCTGGGACGCGCGGGGCGGGCGCCGCGTTCACCGGGTGATCGGTCCGACGCGCCCGAACGGTTCACGCGACCCCGCGGCGGCGTCAGCTCGCGGGTACCGGCGAGGCCGTGTCGCCGACGACCTTCCCGTAGTCGTTGTGCGTGCGGTACTCCTCGTCGAACCGGCCGGACGACCACCGGTACGTGATCACGTTCTCCCCGGAGGGGCTCGACACCGGGTCGCCCTTCTCGTACACCTGCTTGGTCACCACCAGGTCGCCGCGGTCGATCTCCGCGTAGACCGGCGGTTCCTCGGCCTTGAACACATTCTGGTACGAGCCGTCCTGCTCGCGATACACGTAACTGCCCATACCCACCGCGTCACCGCAGGTCAGCACATTGACGACGACGTCGTCGGCCGAGCCGCCGGTCAGATTCCCGTAGGACACGTCCACGGGGTACTCGTCGGCCACGCACGGCTTCAGCTCCCGCTTGACCTCCGGCGCGACCTTCGGGTCGTCCTTGACGAGCCTGACCGCGTTCACGGTGTCGGGGGTCTTCGACGGCGCCGCGGTCGGGGTGGCGGCCGCGGCACCCGACACCGAGTCGGCGTGTGCCGGACCCTCGTCCCGGGCGCCGGTGCCGCCCGCGGCACACGAGGACGCGAAAAGGGCGAGGGCGGCGAACACGGCCAGTGCCGTGATCACCGCCTGGAAGCCGCCCCGGTTCCCCGCGGAACCCTCGCCGGTCAGGCCGCGCACCGCTCCCGCTCCTCACGCTCCAGCGCGCGTGCGTCCAGATCGCGGGACTCCAGCTCCTCGCGGAGCCGGGCGAGCGCCCGGTGCAGCGTGCTCTTGACCGTTCCGGCCGACATGCCGAGGGCGGCGGCCGTCTCCTCCGTGGACATCTGCTCCCAGTGTCGCAGCACCACGACACTGCGCTGCTTCGGGGCGAGCACCTTCAATATGTCCATCAGCAGGGCGCGGTCCGCGTGCTGCTCGGTGGAGTCGTCGACCGAGGCGTCCGGGAGCTGCTCGGTCGGCACCTCCTCCAGCTTGCGGGCCCGCCACCACTCCGTCCGCGTGTTGATCATCACCCGGCGCAGGTAGGCGTCGGCCAGGCGCTTGTCCTCGATGGTGTCCCACCGGCCGTACGTCCGCACCAGCGCCGTCTGCAACAGGTCCTGGGCGTCCGTGGGGTCCGGGACCAGGCGGCGGGCGCTGCGCAGCAACGCGTCCTGCCGGGTGCGGACGTACTCCTCGAACTCGAGCACCTCGCCCTGCGCCATGGTGAACCGCCTCCCGTTTCCCCGTTCCGGGCCGGCTCCCCGCCGCCCGTGCACTGCCTGTGGTCCTCAGTCGTCCCGTGTCTGCCGGAACGCATCTGAAGGTACGGAGGCGTTGTCACGGCGCTGTCCGAAGCAGCCTGCGGCCAGCGCTCGGCTGTCCGTCGGTTGTGTAACGGATGTCGGAACGGGGTAAAACCGAGGGCCCGTTGGGGAGAGTATGGGGTGATTTGCACCCCTCGGGAGGGCGGTGACGGCAGGGCGGCCCCTGTGACGTTCCTGTGCGTCAGGTCAGCGGCAGCCGGTACAGCCCGCCCGCCATCGGCTCCACGAGACCGTCGGCGACGAGCCCGTCCAGGGCGCGGGCGCGCTGCACGGGTTCGTGCCACACCCGGTCGAGGGCCGCCTGCGGCACCGGTCCGGGCGCGTCCCGCAGCACGGCGAGCAGCCGCCCGCGCACCTGCCGGTCGGTGCCCGCGTACGTCTGGCCTCGGCGCGGCGGGCCG
Organism: Streptomyces sp. NPDC044921; assembly: GCF_056432865.1. NCBI lineage: Bacteria > Bacillati > Actinomycetota > Actinomycetes > Kitasatosporales > Streptomycetaceae > Streptomyces > Streptomyces sp. NPDC044921. The sequence goes on along the minus strand of NZ_JBWKIF010000006.1, from coordinate 21,122 downwards.
TCGTGCTCCGGCTTGCCCGCCAGCCGCCACGCGCACTGCGCGGCGATCGGGCAGCGGTGGCACGACTCGCTCTTCGCCGTGCACACCAGCGCGCCGAGTTCCATGGAGGCGGCGGCCCAGCGCGCGGCGGTCGCCTCGTCGTCGGGCAGCAGCGCGCGGGCGAGCTTGCGTTCGGCGGCGGTGGTGGCGTTGGGCGGGTACCGCACGCCGGTGACCGCGCGGGCGAGGACCCGGCGCACGTTCGTGTCCAGCACGGGGTGCCGCTGGCCGTAGGCGAAGGAGGCGACGGCGGCGGCCGTGTACTCGCCGATGCCGGGCAGCGCCAGCAGCTGGGCGTGGTCGGCCGGGACGTCGCCGCCGTGCCGTTCCGTTATCGCGACGGCGGCGCCGTGCAGCCGCAGGGCGCGGCGCGGGTAGCCGAGCCGGCCCCAGGCGCGCACGGCCTCGCCGGGCGCCTCCCGGGCCAGGTCGGCGGGGCGCGGCCAGCGGGCCAGCCACTGCTCGTAGACGGGCAGGACGCGGCTCACCGGCGTCTGCTGGAGCATGAACTCACTGACCATCACGCCCCACGGCCCACCCTCGGGGCGCCGCCAGGGCAGGTCGCGGGCGTTCTCGTCGAACCAGTCGATGACGGGGGAGTGCAGGTCCGGGCCGGGGGATGCGGAGGGAGGGGCGGCGGGGGTCTCGGTGGGGGTCTCGGTGGGGGCGGGGTGCGCGGGTTTCGTGGGAGCAGTCATGGCCTTCCGATGGTGCCACGCACAGGCGCCGTCGCGGGCACACCGCCACCGCCGGAGGGGGCCGGTACCGGCCGGTGCCCGGCGATCGTCGGCAGTGCGGCCCGGCCCGGCGCCCGTGGCGTCGGGCCGCATGGAACGCCCGCGTCCGGTCGTCTGGCGCCGGATCGCCCCGCTCCGGGCGGCCCTCGCCCTGCCCGCCCTTACCGCCCTGCGCGCCCTGACCGCGGACCGGCTCGGGTTGAACGGGCCGCGGCCCGCTGTGGCATCGGGCCGCGGGCGTGGCGGAGCCGGCCGTCGCAGCCGGGCCGGCGGGCCGCGTCCCTCCCATCGCCTTCGCGTTCCCGGCCGCTTCCGAGCCGCCCGGACGCGTCCTGCCGCGCTGTGCCTCACCGCGCTCGCCTGCCTCGGCACCGCGCGCACCGTGCTCGTCGGGGGCCGACCCGGCCCCCGGGTGGTTCGTGATGACGGGCACGCTGCTGCTGGGCCGTGCCCGGCCGCCGCCGACGCCACGGACCGGCGGCACCGCGTCGTCGGCGTCCCGCGCGAGGACGACGAACCCGTGCCGCCCGCCGGAACCGACCGCCGCTCCTGCCGGGCGAGCGGCGAACTGACGGTCTGTGTACGCCACTTCGGGCCCTGCTTCGAGGCCGGGCGGCTGTCCGCCAAGGACGTCGTCCCGGACGTTTCCCGCTGAAGTGCGGTGGTGATTCCCGTGAACTCGTCGCGTGCGTACGGACGTACGGGTCCAAGGGCGTCCGGGCGGTGACGGAGGGCGCCGCGTTCCGTCCCCGAAGTGGACCGGCACGACCGGCGGGCGGCCCGGCCCCGGCACCCAGCGCACGGTGGGGGCCGACGAGCCGCGCGGCGCGCCGCTGAGCCGCGTCAGGGGGCACGCGCCCAGCAGGACGTCGACCCGCCCGGGGTCGTCGCCGTGTGTGGGAACGCGGACGCACCCTCGACCGCCGCGGCGCGAACGCTCCGCCGCAGCAACGGACTTGAGCACCGCCGGAGGCGCAAGGGCCGCGATGGCGGCGGGGTGCCGCGGCCAAGTCGGTGATGCCGGATGGAGCGCGATGCCGGCGCGGGGCGTGGTCACGGACGGTAGGTGGCGGAGTGGAACCGTCACGCTCCGCGATCATGGATGCCGAACTCGTCGAAAGGCAGGGGTGGGGCGGCGCTTCTCCGGGATGATGATCCGGAAAAGTTGTGCCCCGAGCGGCGGGTGGGACAAGCGAACGCGCCGTTCTCTCGTAAGGTTTGCGCCGTGGGATCTCTGCGCAATCCGGTCGGGCCGCTTCCCTCCTCCATCTACTGGCGTCGGAGGGTCGTACTCGTGTCTGTGGTCGCCCTGTTGGCGTTGCTGATCACCTGGATCGTGACCAGCGGCGGGGGCGGCAAGGACGGCGACAACGGCGCCAACGGCAAGAATCCCGCGCCCTCGCTCACGACGATCACGCCCGGCCCGTCGAGTTCGGGCCCGGCCATCAGCCAAGCGCCCGGTGGGCGCGACGAGTCGGGCGACGAGGGCTCGGGCGGCTCGTCGTCCGGGTCCGGTGACGGCTCGGGCGACGGTTCCGGTGACGGCGCGGGCGGCGGCTCGGGTGGCGGCTCCGAGGGCTCCGGCGGCTCCGCCGGGTCGGGCGGTGCCGGAGGTGCCGGAGGCGGCGGCACGGTGGGCGGCGTCGGCGCGGGCGACACGCTGCCGGCCGGTTCCAGCCTGCCCAACTGCACCCCGAGCGTGGTCAAGTTCAGTTTGCGCAGCCGGCACAACACCTACGACCCCGAGAAGACGCCCACGTTCCTGCTGACCGCGCGGAACGTCTCCGGCAGCGACTGCAAGATCGACCTCGGGCCGAAGAGCGCGGTGTTCACGGTCACCCCGGCGAGCGGTGACGACGACTACTGGTCCTCCGAGGACTGCCCCAAGGCGGCCGCGCACCAGCTGTTCCGGGTGCCGGCGGGCAGCGACATCACCTACATGGTCAAGTGGGACCGCAAGCCCAGCGCCCCCAAGTGCGCCACGCCCCCGGCGGGTTCGGCCAAGGCCGGCACCTACCTGGTGGAAGCCAAGGCTCCGGGCTTCGCGAAGGTGCAGACGTCGTTCGTGCTGTCGGCCGACTGAACCCGCTCGCCGGCTGGACCCGCTCGCCGGCTGAAGCCGCGGGCCGAACGGCTGAGGGCGGTACCCGCGCCGGGTGCCGCCCTCGGTTCGTTCGCGCTCCGCCGCGCCCCGCGCGCTAGACGTACCGCTCCAGGATCGACGACTCCGCCAGCCGCGACAGCCCTTCGCGCACGCTGCGCGCCCGGGCCTCGCCCACGCCGTCCACCGTCTGCAGGTCGTCCACGCTCGCGGCGAGCAGCTTCTGCAGGCCGCCGAAGTGCTCCACCAGGCGGTCGATGATCGCGCCCGGCAGGCGCGGCACCTTGGCCAGGAGCCGGAAGCCGCGCGGGGACACCGCCGAGTCCAGCGTCTCGGGGGAGCCCGTGTAGCCCAGTGCCCGGGCCACCGTGGGCAGTTCGAGGAGCTCGGCGTGGCTGAGGGCGTCGAGCTCGGCGAGGGCCTCGTCGACCGTGCGGGACCGCTTGGCCGTGGGCTCGGGGACGTAGTCCCGCACGACCAGCTCGCGCTCGGGCTCGACCCCCGCGATCAGCTCGTCCAGCTGGAGGGCGAGCAGTCGGCCGTCCGTGCCGAGCTCCACCACGTACTCGGCGATCTCCGTGGCGATGCGGCGGACCATCTCCAGGCGCTGGGCGACCGCCGAGACGTCCCGGACGGTCACCAGGTCCTCGATCTCCAGCGCGGACAGCGTGCCCGCGACCTCGTCGAGGCGGAGCTTGTAGCGCTCCAGGGTCGCCAGGGCCTGGTTGGCGCGGGACAGGATCGCCGCCGAGTCCTCCAGGACGCGGCGCTGGCCGTCGACGTACAGGGCGATCAGGCGCATCGACTGGGAGACCGAGACGACCGGGAAGCCGACCTGCTTGCTGACGCGGTCCGCGGTGCGGTGCCGGGTGCCCGTCTCCTCCGTGGGGATCGTCGGGTCCGGGACCAGCTGCACGCCCGCGCGCAGGATCTTCGACAGGTCCGAGGACAGCACGATGCCGCCGTCCAGCTTGCACAGCTCGCGCAGACGGGTCGCGGTGAACTCGACGTCCAGCACGAAACCGCCGCTGCACAGCGCCTCGACCGTCTTGTCGGAGCCGAGCACGATGAGACCGCCGGTATTGCCGCGGAGCACGCGCTCCAGGCCGTCGCGGAGGGCGGTGCCGGGTGCCACGGCGCTCAGGGAGGCGCGCATCAGGCCATCGGTACCGGCACTCCCGCCGGACTTTCCGGGAGCTGATGCCCGGTCGTTGGCTGCCACTGCACTCCTCCGGTCGCAGGTTCTGGGCGCCCCCGTGTCGCGCGCTCGGTTCGCACGGACGGGCGAGACCAGGGCAAAGTCTACCGGCGACCCTCCTCGTCCCGTGGGGCCTCTCTGCGACGGGAGCGCGGGAGGACCCGCAGGGCGTCCCCTATGTCCGCGACCTCCAGGACCTTCATGCCCGCCGGGACCTTCCCCGGATCGCCCGGTACCAGGGCGTGCGTGAAGCCCAGACGGTGGGCTTCGGCCAGGCGGCGCTGCACGCCCGTGACGCGTCTCACCTCGCCCGCGAGGCCCACCTCGCCGATCGCGACCAGGTTCTTGGGGAGAGGTGTGTCACTCGCCGCGCTGGCCAGGGCGAGGGCCACCGCCAGGTCCGCGGCGGGCTCCGAGAGCTTCACGCCGCCGACCGTCGCGGAGTAGATGTCCCTTTTGCCCAAGGCGCTGATCCGGCCCCGCTGTTCCAGCACCGCCAGCATCATCGAGACGCGGGAGGTCTCCAGGCCCGAGGTGGTGCGGCGCGGGGAGGGGATCTGGGAGTCGACCGTGAGCGCCTGCACCTCGGCGACCAGGGGGCGGCGGCCCTCCAGGGTGACGGTCAGGCAGGTGCCGGGGACCGGTTCGGCCCGACGTGTCAGGAAAAGTCCGCTCGGGTCCGCGAGGCCCGTGATGCCCTCGTCGTGCAGTTCGAAGCAGCCGACCTCGTCCGTGGTGCCGTAGCGGTTCTTGACGCCGCGGACGAGCCGCAGGCGGGCGTGCCGGTCGCCCTCGAAGTGCAGGACGACGTCCACCAGGTGCTCCAGCAGGCGCGGGCCCGCGATCGCGCCGTCCTTCGTGACGTGGCCCACCAGGAGCGTGGACATGCCGCGCTCCTTCGAGGCCCGGATCAGGGCACCGGCGACCTCGCGCACCTGGGCCATGCCGCCGGGCGCGCCGTCGATCTCCGGTGAGGCCACCGTCTGCACCGAGTCCAGGATCAGCAACGACGGCTTCACCGCGTCCAAGTGGCCCAGGACGGCCGCGAGATCGGTCTCCGCCGCCAGGTACAGGTGGTCGTCGATGGCGCCGATGCGGTCGGCGCGCAGCCGGACCTGGCTCGCCGACTCCTCGCCCGTCACGTACAGCGTGCGGTGCTCGTCGCTCGCCGACTTGGCCGCCACGTCCAGCAGCAGCGTCGACTTGCCGACGCCGGGCTCGCCCGCGACCAGCACCACCGCGCCGGGCACCAGTCCGCCGCCGAGTACGCGGTCCAGCTCCGGCACCCCGGTGGTGCGGGCTGCGGCCTGGCGGCCGTCCACCTGGCCGATGGGCACGGCGGAGGTGGTGACCCGCCCGGGCGTCGTCGTACGGACCGCGGGCGTGCCGTACTCCTCGATCGTCCCCCAGGCCTGGCACTCGGGGCAGCGGCCGAGCCACTTCGCCGTCTGCCAGCCGCACTCCGTGCAGCGGTAGGACGGACGGTCCTTGGTGGATTTCGTACGGGCAGCCATGGACCGAACCGTAGCCGCCGCCACTGACAACGCGGGCCCCGGCCGGCGGCGGCCGTCCGCGCGCCAGGGGTCCGCCACCCCCCGCCAGGACCGGAACCGGTGGTTCGTGTACTCGTTTGAGGGATCGTTTCACCCGTACGGATTAAATGTGCTCAAGCCGTCGGAAGGCGCCCTCTCCGGCCGCCTACGGTCGCCGAATGATGAGCAGTTCTCCGGAGATCTCGACCCGCTCGACCCGCACGGCCGGCGCGCATCGGGCGCACCGGGAAGCGCGTGACCGCGGGGCGGCGCGCACGCTGGCGCAGCGGCCGCCCGCGCGCTATGAGCCGTACCTGGACGGCCTGTTCACCTACTGCCTGTCCGTGCTGTGCGACCACGAAGCGGCGACCGCCGCCCTGGGCGACGCCCTCGCCCTCGCCGAACGCCGCGGCCGGCACCTCCCCGACACGCCCGCGGACCGCAGGGCCTGGCTCTACGCGCTGGCCCGCTGGGCGTGCCTGCGCAAGCTGGCCGAGGCCAAGCAGAAACGTCAGAGCAGCCACGCGGCGGGCCGCGCCGGCCGGCAGCGCGCCGACCGGCAGGACGCCCCGGGCCCGTCCGAGGAGGTCCAGGAGCAGCGCCGCCGCGAACTGGCCCTGCTGGCCTGGCCGGAGGCCGCCGGCACCACGCCGGAGCAGCGCGAGGCGCTCGAACTGGCCGTGCGCCACCACCTCTCCACCCACGAGGTCGCCGCCGTGCTCGGCATGGACGTGGCGGCCGCCCGCGACCTGCTGGCCTCCGCCGCCTGCGAGGTGGAACGCACGCGCGCCGCCCTCGCCGTCGTCGAGACCGGGGCGTGTCCGAGCGTCGCGCACCTCGTCGGCGACGACCGGCTGGTGCTCGGCACGGCCCTGCGCCGCGAGCTCGTCCGGCACGTCGACGACTGCCCGCGCTGCCGCCGGGCCGCCGAGCGCGCCGCCCCCGGCCGCTGGCCCGGCACCAGCGTCACCCCCGCCGAACTGCCCGTCCTGCCGGCACCCCGCGCTGCCCTGCACGTCGCCATGGCCCACCACCCGCGCGCGCGGGGCGCCGCGCCCCGCTTCGACCGGCGCGGCTTCCCGATCGACCCCAAGGACCACGCCGCGCGCCGGGACCGGCTGCGCGCCCGTGCCGTGACCACGACCGTCGTCGCCACCGTCGTCGCCGCCCCCGTGCTCGCCCTGTGGGCCGCCTACCGGGGCACCCCGGTCGGCGAGGGCGAGGACGGCCGCAGCGCCTCCGCGCGCGAGGCGGACGACCCGTTCGGCCTGGACGGCGAGATGGCGGGCGGCGGCTACGAGAACACCGGCAACGCCGGCACCCGCCCCGGCCCCCGGTTCGGCAAGGACGGCAAGGCCGACGTCTCCGTCGAGGTGATCGGCGTGGCGGGCGCCGGCCGCGCGACCACCCTGGAGGTCACCGCGGACAACCGCGGCGACACCACGCTCATCACCCTCACCGCCACGGGTGAGGCCCCGGTCCGCTGGTCCGCGTCCACCGGCGCCCACTGGCTCTACCTCAGCCAGTCCTCGGGAACGCTCGGCCCCGGCGAGTCGTTGACGATCAAGGTGTACGTCGACCACCTGCGGGAGCCCGCCGGCCCCTGGCACGCGCAGGTGGCCGTCGCCCCCGTCGGAGCCGTCGTCCACATCGAGGGCTACGGCAGCGCGCCCGGCCCCTCCCGCCCCGGACCCCGCCCCAGCAGCCCGGCCCAGCCGCCCACGACCCGGCCCGACCCGGCGCCCACGACGTCCGCCCCGGACCCGACACCGACCACCCCGCCCCCGTCGCCCGACCCGGACCCCACGCCCACGCCGACGGACCCGGAGCCCACCGACCCGACCGGCTCGGAACCACCGCCCTCCGGCAGCGGCGACCCGAGCCCGGCCACGTCGTAGGGGGTGTCCGCGACGTCCCGCACGCCCTCCGGGAGGACGACGCGACGTCGCGGACACCCCCTGGGGTCCGGCCGCTCAGACCGCCGGGTCGGCGGGGTGCGGCGCGAGGAGCGGCAGCTGCGAGGCCAGGCGCTCCTCGCACAGCTCGACCAGCCGGTCGTAGCCGGCCTTGCCCATCAGCTCGATCAGCTCGGGCCGGTAGGAGACGTAGACCGGCTCGCCCGCGCCGTGCGCCGAGGTCGCCGAGGTGCACCACCAGTGCAGGTCGTGCCCGCCCGGACCCCAGCCGCGGCGGTCGTACTCACCGATCGACACCTGCAGCACGCGCGTGTCGTCGGGCCGGTCGATCCACTCGTACGTCCGGCGCACCGGCAGCTGCCAGCACACGTCCGGCTTGGTCTCCAGCGGCTCGCGGCCCTCCTTGAGGGCGAGGATGTGCAGCGAGCAACCCATGCCGCCCGGGAAGCCCGGCCGGTTCTGGAAGATGCACGAGCCCTGGAAGGGCCGGGTCTGCCGGTCGCCGTCCTCGTCCTCGGAGACCCAGCCGTTGGCCGTGCCCTCGGCGTGGTGCTGCCAGATGTCCGGCGTGAGCCTGGCCACGTGCTCGGCGACGCGCTTCTCGTCGTCCTCGTCCGAGAAATGGGCACCCAGCGTGCAGCACCCGTCGTCCGCGCGGCCGGCCTGGATGCCCTGGCAGCCGCTGCCGAAGATGCAGTTCCAGCGAGAGGTCAGCCATGTCAGATCGCAGCGGAACACCTGCTCGTCGTCCGCCGGATCGGGAAACTCCACCCACGCGCGGGCGAAGTCGAGCCCCTGCTCGTCGGACACCGCGACGCCCGGTGATTTGTCGCGCTTGGCCTTTTTCGTCTTTGGCACGCCTCCAGGGTACGGGCCGCATCCCCGCACCGAGGACGGCGTACGGCCCCGCTGGCAGTAGCGTTCCGTACATGAGACTCGGTGTCCTCGACGTGGGTTCGAACACGGTGCATCTGCTCGTGGTGGACGCGCACCCCGGCGCGTGCCCGCTGCCCGCGCACTCGCACAAGGCGGAACTGCGCCTCGCCCAGCTCCTCGACGACGACGGCGCCATCGGTCCCGCCGGCGTCGACCGGCTCGTGGCGGTCGTCCACGACGCGCTTCAGGCCGCCGAGGACAAGGGCGTCGAAGACCTGCTGCCGTTCGCGACCTCCGCCGTCCGGGAGGCCCGCAACGCCGACCAGGTCCTCGCGCGCGTGCGCGCCGAGACCGGCGTCGAGCTCCAGGTCCTCACCGGTGAGGAGGAGGCGCGCCTGACCTTCCTCGCGGCCCGCCGCTGGTACGGCTGGTCGGCCGGGAAGCTGCTGGTCCTGGACATCGGCGGCGGCTCCCTGGAGGTCGCCTACGGCATGGACGAGGAGCCCGACGCGGCCGCCTCCCTGCCCCTGGGCGCCGGGCGCCTCACCGCCGGCTGGCTGCCCGGCGACCCGCCCGCCCCGGACGACGTCCGCGCCCTGCGCCGCCACGTCCGCACCGAGATCGCCCGCACGGTCGGCGAGTTCAGCCGCCTCGGCGCCCCCGACCACGTCGTCGCCACGTCCAAGACCTTCAAACAGCTGGCCCGCATGGCCGGCGCGGCCCGCTCCGCCGAGGGCCCCTACGTGCAGCGCGAGCTCAAGCGGGAGTCCGTGGAGAGCTGGGTGCCGAAGCTGTCCGGCATGACCACGCGGGAACGGGCCGAGCTGCCCGGCGTCTCGGAGGGCCGGGCGGGCCAGCTGCTGGCCGGTGCCCTGGTAGCCGAGGCGGCGATGGACCTGTTCGGCGTGGAGCGGGTGGAGATCTGCCCGTGGGCGCTGCGGGAGGGCGTGATCCTGCGCCGGCTCGATCACATGGAGTCCGCGTGAGGGGAGCAGGCCGCACGGGCCCGGCACGTGGCAAACACCACAACGGCGAATAGGCACCCCACGAGCTGCCCGTCCCACCCCGTAACCTGTCCTGCATGGCAGAGCCAGCCGTGAAGATCCCGGACGCGAAGGTCGCCCTCTCGACGGCCTCGGTCTACCCGGAGTCGACGGCCACGGCCTTCGAGATCGCCGCGCGCCTCGGCTACGACGGGGTCGAGGTCATGGTCTGGACCGACCCGGTCAGCCAGGACATCGAGGCGCTGCGCAGACTCAGCGACTACCACCGCATCCCGATCCTGGCCGTGCACGCCCCCTGCCTGCTCATCACGCAGCGCGTGTGGTCCACCGACCCGTGGACCAAGCTCCAGCGGGCCCGCGCCGCGGCCGAGAAGCTCGACGCGAGCACGGTCGTCGTCCACCCCCCGTTCCGCTGGCAGCGCCAGTACGCGCGGGACTTCGTCACCGGGATCTGGCGCATGGCGAACGAGACGGACGTACGGTTCGCCGTCGAGAACATGTACCCCTGGCGCTACCGCGACCGCGAGATGCTCGCCTACGCCCCCGACTGGGACGTCACCAAGGACGACTACCGCCACTTCACGATCGACCTCAGCCACACGGCGACGGCCCGCTCCGACGCGCTGGCCATGGTCGACCGCATGGGCGACCGCCTGGGCCACGTCCACCTCGCCGACGGCCGCGGCTCCGCCAAGGACGAGCACCTGGTGCCCGGCCGCGGCACCCAGCCCTGCGCCGAGGTGCTGGAGCGCCTCGCCCTGACCGGCTTCGACGGCCACGTCGTCATCGAGGTCAACACCCGCCGTGCCATGTCGAGCGCCGAGCGCGAGGCCGACCTGGCCGAGGCCCTGGCCTTCACCCGCCTCCACCTGGCCTCGGCCGCGAAGGTGCCACGCCGATGACCGGCCCGGCCGGCCCCGCCGCCCGCCGCCGCGGCCGCCCCCCGCGCACGGAGTCGGCCGGCACCCGCGACCGCATCCTCACCGCCGCCCGCGACGAGTTCTCCGAGCGCGGCTACGAGAAGACGTCCGTGCGCGGCATCGCCAAGACCGCCGGCGTCGACTCGGCCCTGGTGCACCACTACTTCGGCACCAAGGAGCAGGTCTTCGAAGCGGCGATCACCCAGTCCTTCGGACCCGCCCTGCAGGCCCCCAGGGCCATCGAGGAGGGCCCGCTCGACGGCGTGGGGGAGCGGCTGGCCCGCTTCTTCTTCGGCGTCTGGGAGAACCCGGCGACCCGCGCGCCCCTGCTCGCCATCGTCCGCTCGGCGGTCACCAACGACACCGCGGCCGCCGTCTTCCGCCGGATCATCGCCACCCAGGTGCTGCGCCGCATCGCCGTACGGCTGGAGCTGCCCGACGCGGAGCTGCGGGCCGAGCTGGCCGCCGCCCAGCTCGTGGGCACGGCGGTCCTGCGCTACGTCATCAAGGTCGAGCCGCTGGCCTCGGCGGACCCGGAGCAGGTCATCCAGCGGCTGGCCCCGGTCGTACAGGGACACCTGACCGATCCGTAGGCCCTGAGCGGTCCGCGGCCGAGACGGTCGTCCCGCATTCCGGACACTCCGTCCCGCCCACTGGATGAGCGGCGTACGCTCGGTAGCAGTCAGAAATCTCCGAATCCTCTGACGCAGTCTCTGAAGGAGCGAGCGACGATGCCCGAGCTGAGGTCCCGCACAGTCACCCACGGCCGCAACATGGCGGGCGCCCGCGCCCTGATGCGCGCCTCCGGTGTACCGGGTGCGGACATCGGCCGCAAGCCGATCATCGCGGTCGCCAACAGCTTCACGGAGTTCGTCCCCGGCCACACGCACCTGGCCCCGGTGGGACGGATCGTCAGCGAGGCCGTCCGGGAGGCCGGCGGCATCCCGCGCGAGTTCAACACCATCGCCGTGGACGACGGCATCGCCATGGGCCACGGCGGCATGCTCTACTCCCTGCCCTCGCGCGACCTGATCGCGGACAGCGTGGAGTACATGGTCGAGGCCCACTGCGCCGACGCCCTGATCTGCATCTCCAACTGCGACAAGATCACCCCGGGCATGCTCAACGCGGCCCTGCGGCTGAACATCCCCACGGTGTTCGTCTCCGGCGGGCCCATGGAGTCCGGCCGGGCCACGCTCGTCGACGGCACGGTCCGCACGCTCGACCTGGTCGACGCGATCTCCGACGCCGTGAACGACAAGATCTCGGACGAGGACATCCTCCGCATCGAGGAGAACGCCTGCCCGACCTGCGGCTCCTGTTCCGGCATGTTCACCGCCAACTCGATGAACTGCCTGACCGAGGCCATCGGCCTGTCCCTGCCGGGCAACGGGTCGGTCCTCGCCACGCACACCGCCCGCAAGCAGCTGTACGTGAACGCGGCCAAGACGGTCATGGACATCACCCGCCGCTACTACGAGCAGGACGACGAGTCGGTCCTGCCGCGCAGCGTGGCGTCCTTCGCCGCCTTCCAGAACGCCATGGCCCTCGACATCGCCATGGGCGGCTCCACCAACACGATCCTGCACCTGCTGGCCGCCGCCCAGGAGGCGGGCGTCCCCTTCGGCCTGGAGGAGATCGACGAGGTCTCCCGCCGGGTGCCGTGCCTGGCCAAGGTCGCCCCGAACGTGGCCAAGGACCGCACGTACTACATGGAGGACGTGCACCGCGCGGGCGGTATCCCGGCCCTGCTGGGCGAGCTGCACCGCGCGGGCCTGCTCAACGAGGACGTGCACGCCGTGCACAGCCCGTCCCTGTCCGACTGGCTGAAGACCTGGGACGTGCGCGGTGGCTCCCCGTCCCCGGAGGCGGTCGAGCTGTGGCACGCGGCCCCCGGCTGCGTCCGCTCCGCCGAGGCCTTCTCCCAGTCCGAGCGCTGGGAGGCGCTGGACGAGGACGCCGAGGGCGGCTGCATCCGCTCCGCCGAGCACGCCTACTCCAAGGACGGCGGCCTGGCGGTCCTCAAGGGCAACCTGGCCGTGGACGGCTGCGTCGTGAAGACGGCCGGCGTCGACGAGTCCATCTGGACCTTCGAGGGGCCGGCGGTCGTCTGCGAGTCGCAGGAGGAGGCCGTGCAGAAGATCCTCACCCAGCAGGTCAAGGACGGCGACGTCGTCGTCATCCGCTACGAGGGCCCCAAGGGCGGCCCCGGCATGCAGGAGATGCTCTACCCGACCTCGTACCTGAAGGGCCGCGGCCTGGGCAAGTCCTGCGCGCTGGTCACCGACGGCCGCTTCTCCGGCGGCACCTCGGGCCTGTCCATCGGTCACGCCTCGCCCGAGGCGGCCGCGGGGGGCACCATCGCCCTGGTCGAGGACGGCGACCGCATCCGCATCGACATCCCGGGCCGCTCGATCGACCTGCTGGTCGACGACGCCGAGCTGGCCCGCCGCGAGCAGGCCCTGAACGGCCGGTACGCCCCGAAGAACCGCGACCGCAAGGTCTCCGCCGCCCTGCGCGCCTACGCGGCGATGGCGACCAGCGCGGACAAGGGCGCCGTGCGCGACGTGTCGAAGCTGGGCTGATCCGGGCGGGCAGGTCCAGGTGAGGGGCCGTTCCCTGCGGGGGGCGGCCCTTCGTCCGTGTCACCAGGCGGCGGGATCGCCCGCCGGGACGGAGAAGACGGTGCCGTCGGGCGCGGTGGCGTACAGGCGGGAGTGGGCGAGCACGGGGGCGGGCACCGCGGCGGCGACCCGGTCCGCCTCGCCGCCCAGCCGCGGGGATGTCTGCCCCAGGAGCCGGCCCGCGCGCGCGTCCACGCCGAGCAGCCTGCCGTCCGGGGCGGAGAAGTAGACGTACCGGCCGTCGGCCACCGGCGCGGAGCCCCGGGTCACCGCGGTCTCCAGGCGCCACTTCTGCCTCCGCTCGCTCATGTCGACGGCCGCCAGCGACCCCCCTTCCCCCATGAGGTACACGAGGTCGCCGCGCACCGTGGCCTGGGGCTGGCCGAGCGGAACGGGCAGCGCCACCCGCCGGACGGCTCCGCTGTCCGGCGTGTAGCGCACCACGGCCTCCGCCGATCCGTAGACCGCGTCGACGGCAACGAGAAAGACCGATCCGCCGGCCGTGCCGACGGGCCGCAGCGACCCCTCCAGCCGTACGTCCCAGCGCACCTCACCGGTCTCCGGGGCGATGGCGGTGACGCGGGTGCTCGACCCGTCGTCCGACGTGCTCGTCCCATAGGCCAGCGGATCCCCCGCGAACGACGTGAAGTACGCGGCCCGGTGGCCCGGGACCGGATGGCTCCACCTGGTCCGTCCCGAGGCGCCGTCCACGCCGGTGACCGTGCCGTCGACGCCCGTGAGCACGATCATGCCGCCCGCGTGCGCCAGCCCGCTGTACGACGGCACCGTCCGCCGCCAGCGCGTCCTGCCCGAGCCGGGGTCGTACGCCTCCAGGCGCGTGCTCCGCTCCAGCTCGGGCTGCACGAGTCCACCGGAGACGACGGGCCGTCCGCCCAGCACCGCGGCGCCGGTGTGCCGCCACAGCCGACGTCCGTCGGACGGGTCGAGCGCGAAGACGCCGCCGGTCCGCGCGCAGACCAGCGCCCCCGCCCCGTACGAGCACCGCGGCGTACCCCGCCCCTCCGGCGCCCCCGTCTCCCACGGGCCGAACCCGGCCGCCGCGGTGCGGGGCGCACCACCGCCCGCCGGTGACGGGTCGTCACCTCCCCGCGCGTAGAACGAACTCAGCGCGACGGCCGCGGCCAGGCAGAGGAACGCGGTCCCGACGAGCGGCCACCGGCCCGGGCGCCTGCGGGACCGCCGCCCCGGATCCGTGCCCCGGGGCCCCGGATCCGGTGCGGGAGCCGGGACGGGCTCCGGCGCGGGCGTGTCCCCCGTCCGCTGCGCCGGTATGAACGCCTGGGTGTCGTACGAGGCCGCCACCGACCGCAGCTCCCGCATCAACTCGTCCGGAGTCGGCCGGTCCTCGGGCTCCTTGGCCAGACACCGCTCCACGAGGGGCGCGAGGCTCTCCGGCACTCCGGTCAGGTCCGGCTCGTCATGCACGACCTGGTAGGCGACGACGTACGGGCTGTCCGAGTCGAACGGCCCGCGCCCGGTGGCCGCGTGCACCATCACCGACCCGAGCGCGAAGACGTCGGCGGCCGGCCCCACCTCACGGGGGCGCCGGAACTGCTCCGGCGCCATGAACGGCGGCGTCCCGATCAACTTCCCGGTCTCGGTGCGCAGTTCGCTGTCCTTCGGCCGGGAGATCCCGAAGTCGATGACCTTGGGCCCGTCCTCGGCGAGGAGCACGTTGCTCGGCTTGAGATCCCGGTGCACCACGCCGACCCGGTGGATGTCGCGCAGCGCCTCGGCCAGTCCGGCCATCAGGCGGCGCAACTCGGCAGTGCTCATCGCCCCGTTCCGCTTCACGTGGTCGGACAAGGTCGGCCCGGGAATGAACAGGGTGGCCATCCACGGCCGTTCGGCCTCCGAGTCGGCATCGACGACGGACGCGGTGAAGGCACCGCTGACCTGCCGCGCGGCCGCCACCTCCTGCCTGAACCGCCCCCTGAACTCCGGGTCCCTGGCGAACTCGGCGTGCACGACCTTCACCGCGAGCTTCATCCCCGAGGTGCTCCGCGCGAGGTGCACCACGCCCATGCCGCCGGAGCCCAGAGTCGACTCCAGCCGGTAGTGCCCGGCGTACTCGGGAAGTTCCGCTTCCGCGCCCGCCCCGGCGTTGCCCTGCGGCGCCATGGAACCACCCCCGTGCTCTTCATCCCCGCGCGCGACGCACGGAGCCTAGTCGATGACTCGTACGGGACAGAGGCGGCTTGCTAGTCTCCGCGTGCGCGTCACGCACGTGTGTTTCAGAGCGTGATCCGGGGGAATCAACGCGACCCCATGGCAGTCATGGGGTCGAACGGGGGAGGGTTCTTATGTCTGTCGACCGTGCCGAAGAGACGGTCACCGGCGGGACGGCGGAAGCGGTCACGACCGCGGCCGTCACGGCCGAAGCCGTCACCACGGCTCTGCGCTACTACTCGGTCGCGCCGGGCGTCCGTCTCAACGTCCGCAGCGGACCGGGCACCAACTACGCCGTCGTCCGCGTCCTGCCCGAGGGTGCCAAGGTCGCGATCCACTGCCAGTCGCCCGGCACCACGGTCACGGGCCCGTACGGCACGACGAACATCTGGGACAACATCGACAACGGCCAGTACGTCTCGGACGCCTACGTGAACACCGGCAGCGACGGCTACATCCGCCCGCGCTGCTCCTGACCCGACCCGCCACTACCACCGGGACGACTCGTGACATCCCTGAAACGCAGATCGGCCATGCTCGCCGGGCTCACCGGAGCCCTGCTCATGGTGGGCGCGGCCACCGCGCAGGCCGCACCCTCCTACCCGGTCGCACCCGGCGTCAGCCTCGCCGTCCGCAGCGGGCCCAGCACCTCGTACAGCATCGTCCGCCACCTGCCCGTCGGCTCCCAGGTGACGATCTACTGCCAGACGCCCGGGCAGACGATCACCGGCACCTACGGCACGACGAACATCTGGGACAACATCGGCAGCGGTCAGTACGTCTCGGACGCCTACGTGAACACCGGCAGCGACGGCTACGTCGCCCCGCGCTGCGGCTGAGCCGCCCGGAGCCCGCGGGACGGCACGGGTCATAATCGACCCGTGAGTGCAGACGACAGCACCCGTGCCGCCCCCGCGGGCTCCCCGGCCGGAGCGATGGGACCCCGCCCCGAGCCCCTGCGGTTCTTCGGCACGACCTGGCTGAACCACGACAGCGGTTACGCCGTCCGCCGCGTCGCCGTGGCCGTCGGCTCCCTGGCCGGCGCCGTCGCCGCCTGCGTCGTCCTCCGCCTCGCCTACCAGGGCCTGCAGATCGCCGCGATCGGCGGCTTCGTCTCACTCCTGATGGTCGTCATGTTCGCGGTCTGCAGCGCGATGGCCTTCCGCCACACCTGGGACGGCTTCACGCGCCGCCCCGACCCCGACCGCCAGGCCTCCCTGCGCGGCCTCCTGTCCATCGGCTTCGTCGGTTCCCTCCTCGCCTACTTCTTCCGCTCCCTCACCGAGGCCCCGGGCGAGAAACTCCACCGCGCCGAGTACGAGTCGGCCCGCAGGCAGTACGAGAATCGCGCGACCCGCCGCTCGGGCAACCCGTCGAAGAAGCGCCGGCCCTGACGGCCGTGAGTCCGCGGGGTACCGCGCGACGGGCCAGGACACGACACGGCGGCGGCCGCGCGCCCCCGGCGCCCTCTCACCGAACCGTCCCCACCCTTCCATCCGCCCGCACAGCCGCCCACCTCTCCCCCTCCGGCTGTGCAGTCGTCCACCTCGTGCCCTGCGCCGGCGCGGTCTCCCGCCCCGCTGCCGCCCACCCCGCCCCCGCCGAACGCGAGCACCTGCTCCGTGCCTTCCCGGACGGCCAGCTGGAAGAGATCCCCGAAGTGATCCTCCCGCTCGCCAGGACGCCGTCCACCTGTCACCGGCCGCTTGACGCACCCTCTCGTCCGGAGCATTATTCATCACATGATGAATAACGCTCCCGGTCCACCACGCCCCGCCACCGGCAGTGAGCCGGCGGCGATCCGCGCGCAGCACCTCACCGTCACCCGAGGCCCCCGCACCGTCCTGCGCGACCTCGCCTTCACCGTCCCGCGGGGACGGATCACCGGCCTCCTCGGCCCCTCCGGCTGCGGCAAGTCCACGCTCATGCGCGCGATCGTCGGCACGCAGGCGAAGGTCAGCGGCACCCTCGACGTCCTCGGCCACCCCGCCGGGCACCCCGCCCTGCGCACCCGCATCGGCTACGTCACCCAGGCCCCGTCCGTCTACGACGACCTGACCGTCCGGCAGAACCTCGACTACTTCGCCGCGATACTCGACCCCGGCCGCCCCGCCGCGGACCGCCGCCACGAGCACGTCACCCGGGCCATCGCCGACGTCGACCTCACCACCCACGCCGACGCCCTGGCCGGCAACCTCTCCGGCGGCCAGCGCAGCCGCGTCTCCCTGGCCGTCGCCCTCCTCGGCACCCCCGAACTCCTGGTCCTCGACGAACCGACCGTCGGCCTCGACCCGGTCCTGCGCCGTGACCTGTGGGCCCTCTTCCACGACATCGCGGCCGGCCGCGGCGCGACCCTCCTGGTCTCCTCCCACGTCATGGACGAGGCCGAGCGCTGCGACCGCCTCCTCCTCATGCGCGAGGGCGAGCTCCTGGCCGGCGGAACCTCCCGGCCGGAGGCCGGCGGAGACACCCCGGAGGCGCTGCGCACCCGCACCGGCGCCGAAACGGTCGAAGAGGCCTTCCTGCACCTGGTCGACGAGGCCAGGGCGGCAGCAGGCGCGAAGGAGACCACCCGATGACCACCACGACCGCCTCCACCCGGACCACCCCCCGGCCCCGGGCCCTCAGCGCCTCCCGCACCACCGCCACCGCAGCCCGGGTCCTGCGCCAGCTCACCCACGACCCCCGCACCATCGCGCTGCTCGTCCTCGTCCCGTGCGTGATGCTGCTCCTGCTGCGCTACGTCTTCGACGGCAGCCCCCGCACCTTCGACAGCATCGGCGCGTCCCTCCTCGGGATCTTCCCGCTGATCACGATGTTCCTGGTGACGTCCATAGCCACCCTGCGCGAACGCACCTCGGGCACCCTCGAACGCCTCCTCGCCATGCCCCTCGGCAAGGGCGACCTCATCGCCGGATACGCCCTCGCCTTCGGCACCCTCGCGATCATCCAGTCCGCCCTCGCCACCGGCCTCGCACTGTGGCTCCTCGGCCTCGACGTCACCGGCAGTCCCTGGCTCCTGCTCCTGGTGGCCCTGCTCGACGCCCTCCTCGGCACGGCCCTCGGCCTGTTCGTCTCGGCCTTCGCGGCCTCGGAGTTCCAGGCGGTCCAGTTCATGCCGGCGGTGATCTTCCCCCAGCTCCTCCTGTGCGGCCTGTTCACCCCGCGCGACGAGATGCACCCGGCCCTGGAGACCCTCTCCGGCGTGCTCCCCATGTCCTACGCCGTCGACGGCATGAACGAGGTCCTCCGCCACACCGACATGACGGCCGCCTTCGTCCGGGACGTCCTGATCGTCGCGGGCTGCGCCCTGCTGGTCCTGGCCCTCGGCGCGGCGACTCTCAGGCGCCGGACCGCCTAGCGGCGCGGCCGCCCGCCGGCATCCCGCCCACCGGACACGACCCCGCCCCACCACCCCCGGGTGCGAGGATGAACCCGGACGACGCGCAACCCCCGGAGGGCACCGAAAGCCATGACCCAGAAAGTCGCAGTCCTCGGCACCGGCAAGATCGGCGAAGCCCTGCTCAGCGGAGTGATCCGCGCCGGCTGGACCCCGGCCGACCTCCTGGTCACCGCCCGCCGCCAGGAACGGGCGGAAGAACTCCGCACCCGCTACGGCGTCACCCCCGTCACCAACGCCGAGGCCGCCAAGACCGCCGACACCCTGATCCTCACGGTCAAGCCGCAGGACATGGGCACCCTCCTCGACGAGCTCGCCCCCCACGTCCCCGCCGACCGCCTGGTCATCAGCGGCGCCGCCGGCATCCCCACGGCCTACTTCGAGGAACGCCTGGCCCCCGGCACCCCGGTCGTCCGCGTCATGACGAACACCCCCGCCCTCGTCGACGAGGCCATGTCCGTCATCTCCGCCGGCACCCACGCCACCGCCGACCACCTCGCCCACACCGAGGAGATCTTCGGCGCCGTCGGCAAGACGCTCCGCGTCCCCGAGTCCCAGCAGGACGCCTGCACCGCCCTGTCCGGCTCCGGCCCGGCCTACTTCTTCTACCTGGTCGAGGCCATGACCGACGCCGGCATCCTCCTCGGCCTGCCCCGCGACAAGGCCCACGACCTCATCGTCCAGTCCGCCATCGGCGCCGCGACGATGCTCCGCGACAGCGGCGAACACCCGGTCAAGCTCCGCGAGAACGTCACGTCCCCGGCCGGCACGACGATCAACGCCATCCGCGAGCTGGAGAACCACGGCGTACGGGCCGCCCTCATCGCCGCCCTCGAAGCCGCCCGCGACCGCAGCCGCGCCCTGGCCTCCGGCAACAACAGCTGACCACCGGCAGGGGGCGGCCCGCACGGCCGCCCCCGCCCGCGGTCACCTCACACGGCCCCGGCCCGGACCCCGGGTACCTCGGCCACCGGCGGCAGCAGCCCGATCGCCCGGTACGCGGCGTCCACCGTCGGCCGGGCCATCCCCCGGGCCCGCTCCGCCCCGTCCCGCAGCACCCCCTCCACGTACGCCGGGTCGGCACACAGCTCCCTGTGCCGCTCCCGCAAGGGCCGGAGCACCTCGAGCACCGCCTCGGCGGTGTCCCTCTTCAGCTCCCCGTAGGACGAGTACGCACCACTCAGCGACTCGGGCTCCCCACCGGTGCACGCCGCGAGAATGTCCAGCAGGTTGGCGATCCCCGGCCGGGCCTCCCGGTCGTAGACGACCTCCCGCCCGCTGTCGGTCACCGCTCGCGCGACCTTCTTCCGCACCACGTCGGGCTCGTCCAGCAGATAGACGATCCCCGGCCCGGCATCGTCGCTCTTGCCCATCTTGGACGCCGGATCCTGCAAGTTCATCACGCGCGCGGCCACCCCCGGGTTCGTGGCCCGCGGCACCACGAACGTGTGCCCGTAGCGCTGGTTGAACCGCACGGCCAGATCCCGCGCGAGCTCCACGTGCTGCCGCTGATCGTCCCCCACCGGGACCTCGCCGGCTCCGTAGGCCAGGATGTCCGCGGCCATCAGCACGGGATACGTCAGCAGCGACAGCCGCACACTCCCGCCCCGCCGCCGCTCCCGCGCGGCCTTCTCCTTGTACTGGATCATCCGCCGCATCTCACCGTCGGTGGCCACGCACTCCAGCACGTACGACAACCGCGCGTGCTCGTCCACATGACTCTGCACGAACACGGTGCATCGCTCCGGATCGAGCCCGGCCGCCAGCAACAGCGTCGCCGCCTGCCTGCTGAGCCGCCGCACCCGCGCGGGATCGTGCTCCACGGTCAGGGCGTGCAGATCCACGACGCAGAACAGGGCGTCGGCCGCGTACTGGTCCACCTCGGCCCACCGCCGGACGGCCCCCAGGTAGTTCCCCAGCGTCAGATGCCCGGTCGGCTTGACCCCGCTGAAGACCCGTGTCATTCCCTCTCCACCTCCTGGTCGTGACCGCCGCCCCGGGCGGCCGCCCCTCGGTGATCCAGGAGGGAGAAACGCGAACGGCCGCCGAAGCGGCGGCCGTCGAGTGCATACGTGAGGACGGCCGCCGTCAGGCGGCCCACCAGAACTGGTTGCACGTACGCGTCGTCATGCACCCCACGGTACGCCCCGGGAGTGCCTCCCACCCGTCGGTTGACACGTCCGGGCCCGAACCGTAGTGTTCTCCGAGTTGTCCGACGTGAGCGCCGACTCCGGTCGGTCCCCGGGCAGCCAATCCGCAGGTACTCACCACTACTCGACGCAGTAGCCCTGTCGTCGTTTCATTGGCATGCGTATTCGCGGAATGAGGAATCCCCGTTCGAAAGGACGCGGCCCCCGATTGGCTCGGGAGCCGGGGAATCCGCTAAAGTCTCACTCGTCGGAACGGCCCAACAGCCGCGAAGACGAATCCCGCTGACTGGGAATCAGGCCCGAAAGGATCTGATAGAGTCGGAACCGCCGGAAAGGGAAACGCGAGAGCGGAAACCTGGAAAGCACCGAGGAAATCGGGTCGAGAAAAGATCTGATAGAGTCGGAAACGCAAGACCGAAGGGAAGCGCCCGGAGG